>NZ_JAUYUD010000096.1 GCF_030692605.1 Lutibacter sp. | reverse complement strand
TTGTAATTAACGAGATTTATACTTTAGCCTCCTTCAAATTTAACTAAATAGCCTTAATGTTTAACAATTAGTGATTATATTTTCAATTTCAACACTACTTCTAACAACAAAATATGGAATTTATGGAAAAATCAAAACTAGTTTCGTATTTACAAGACCTCCATATAGAAAAGTCAAAATTGAATTTATCAATATCGAACCTCAAAAGTTAATGAAATATTTTCTTTAATCTCAGCAATATCGAGGGATAACAGAGGAGAAATAAAAAACCCATCACTTAAAAATGGTGATGGGTCTTGCTTAGTAGCGGGGACTGGACTCGAACCAGCGACCTTCGGGTTATGAGCCCGACGAGCTACCTACTGCTCTACCCCGCGATTTGGATTGCAAAGATACAACTTTTTTCAAAAAAGCAATAATTTATTTAAATTAAAATTTTAAAGAGTACCTTTGCATCCTTAAATATTGAAAATGAAGCACAAAGCAGGTTATGTAAATATTATTGGCAATCCAAATGTTGGTAAATCAACCTTAATGAACGCATTTGTTGGAGAACGTTTGTCGATTATTACCTCTAAAGCTCAAACAACCAGACACAGAATCTTGGGAATTGTGAATGGAGAAGATTTTCAAATTTTATTTTCAGACACTCCTGGCATTTTAAAACCTGCCTATGAGTTACAAGCTTCTATGATGAGTTTTGTGAAATCGGCCTTTGAAGATGCTGATGTGCTTATCTATATTGTTGAAATTGGTGAAAACGAATTAAAAGACGAAGCTTTTTTTAATAAAATTACCAATGCTACAATTCCTGTGCTTTTATTAATTAACAAAATTGATAAATCTTCCCAAGAAGAAGTGGAAGAAAAAGTCCTGTATTGGAAAGAAAAAGTGCCAAATGCTGAGGTTTTTGTGATTTCAGCCCTAGAAAAATTTAATGTTGATGGTGTTTTTAGTAGAATTATTGAGTTACTGCCAGAATCACCTGCCTTTTATCCAAAAGACCAATTAACAGATAAACCTGAACGTTTTTTTGTAAATGAAGCCATTAGAGAAAAAATACTAATGCATTATAAAAAAGAAATTCCATATTCTGTTGAAGTTGATACCGAAGAATTTATTGAAAGTGAAAAAATCATCAAAATTCGTTCTGTAATTATGGTAGAAAGGGAAACACAAAAAGGAATCATTATTGGCCATAAAGGTGCACCACTTAAAAGAGTTGGTACCGAAGCTCGGAAAGATTTAGAGAAGTTTTTTGATAAAAAAATTCATTTAGAATTATATGTTAAAGTAAATAAAGATTGGCGAAGTGATAAACGTCAATTAAAACGCTTTGGGTATACTAATGATTAGTTTTAAGTTTTAAGTTTTAAGCTGTAAGTTGTAAGTTGTAAGTTGTAAGTTTTAAGAGGAATAAAGTAAATTACCCCTATTCGCTTTTCACTTTTCTAATTCGCTAAACCCTAAACACGCTGCAACTATTTTTTAATGCCTATTGCCTAACAACTTTATTGCTATTTTTCAAGGGTTTTAATCATAAATTCATGAAGCTCTTCCATTTGTTTTCGCCCTGAACTTTTTCCCCATCGACCCATAAAATACATTAAAATCCATAATATTGGTATTCCAATTACAACAAATAAAGCCATGCTAAAATCTTCTTTTAATACATATTTTACATAGGCAATAATAGAAAATCCAATAAAAGCTACTGCCATTCCAAAATGGATAAACATAAAAAATGTCCATACCTGATCTTTTGGCCCAAATAATCCTTTTAAAACTGATTTATTTTTTGTAACTGATTCAATTTCAATATTTAATTGAGGTGACCAAAATTTATCTTCAACTTCTGGAACCTTTATAATAATATGACCATCAACAATTTTAGTACAATACTTACATTCCTGATTTTTACTATTATCAGCAAATTTTTTTATAACTTCTTGCTGACTTTCATTAAAGTCTATTTTAAATCTAGGTCGTAAAAACACATCGCTGTTTTTTTGTTGTTCCATTGGTTTTAGATTTTTTTGTTTTGAAATATACTATTTAAAATCAAATGTCGAACAATAGGTTCATTAATAAATTATTAGCCAAATAAAATTGTGTACTTTTGCAAAAAAATTAAAAAACATCGCATGAGTAATATTGTAGCCATTGTAGGAAGACCAAATGTTGGAAAATCAACATTATTTAACCGTATGGTTAAAAGTAGAGATGCTATTGTTGATTCGGTTAGTGGAGTAACCCGCGACAGGCATTATGGTAAAGGAGATTGGAATGGAAAAGAATATTCTGTAATAGATACTGGTGGATATTCACTTGGATCTGATGATGTTTTTGAAGAAGAAATTAGAAAACAAGTGCAACTTGCAATAGACGAAGCAGATTCCATCATTTTTGTGGTTGATGTTGAGGAAGGTATTTCTCCAATGGATAGTGCTGTTGCAAACTTATTGAGAAAAGTAGACAAGCCTATTTTTTTAGCTGTAAATAAGGTTGATAATGCAATGCGTGACAAAGATGCCGTTGAATTTTATAACCTAGGATTAGGGGAATATTTTACAATTTCTAGTATTAATGGCAGTGGAACTGGAGAATTGTTAGATGCCGTAGCTGAAAAATTGGATGATTCTGTTATTCTTGAAGATGAATTACCAAAATTTGCCGTTGTTGGAAGACCAAATGCTGGAAAATCATCATTTATAAATGCTTTAATTGGTGTAGACAGAAATATTGTTACAGATATTGCAGGTACAACCAGAGATTCTATAGATACTAAGTACAATCAATTTGGTTTTGAATTTAATTTAGTTGATACCGCCGGAATTCGCAAAAAATCAAAAGTAAAAGAAGATTTAGAATTCTATTCGGTGATGCGTGCTGTTCGTTCAATTGAAAATTGTGACGTTGCAATTATAATTTTGGATGCTACTAGAGGATTTGAAGGACAAGATGAAAATATTTTTTGGCTTGCTGAACGCAACAAAAAAGGAATTGTTATTTTAGTAAATAAATGGGATTTAGTTGAAAAAGAAACCAACACCATTAGAGATTTTGAAGCTCAAATTAGAAGAGAAATTTCTCCTTTTACAGATGTCCCAATCATTTTTGTAAGTGCACTAACTAAGCAACGTATTTTTAAAGCCATTGAAACCGCAGTTGAAGTATTTGAAAATAGAAAAAAACGAATTCCTACCAGTAAGCTAAATGAAACTATGTTGGAAATTGTAAAAAACTATCCTCCACCCTCCTTAAAAGGGAAATTTGTTAAAATAAAATATTGTATGCAATTACCAACACCAACCCCTCAGTTTGTGTTTTTCTGTAATTTACCACAATATGTTAAAGATGCCTACAAACGATTTGTTGAAAATAAAATGCGTGAAATCTACGACTTTAAAGGGGTGCCTATTGTAATTTATTTTAGACAGAAGTAAAGAATTGGCTATTGGCTATTGGCTATTGGCTATTGGCTATTGGCTAAAATAACTAATTACGATTTTATTGTTTTATTGTAATACCCTAAAATTACACCTAAAACCACACTCCAAATGGCGGCTAAACCAATTTGATAAGGTTTATCTAACATAAAAGTTATGGTATGTGCCGGAATCCAAAACCAAATTAAGGATAACATTCCTTTATCTATATTATCCCAATTATTTTGTTTAGCAATTATATTATCTAAATAACGGTGAAAAATCACCAAAAACAATCCGAATTGTAAATTCATGAAAACGGAAATAGCAAATGCATTTCCAAATAATCCCAATTTTGGAAGAAATCCGTATTCAATTAACTGATTAACAAACCCAGTATAACCAATAAATGCATATTTAATTGTAATTGCTAAAATAGCCCATTCTATCATTTTTAAAATTACAATATATGCTTTATAAGGAATGAAAACTTTGCCTTGTTGCATCCATTTTGAAATAATATCTCCAAAAGTTCCTAAAATAGCAAACTGCACCATTGCACTATAAATGGGATATGCTTTTACAATTTCAACATATGAGATAATCATCAAAAATAATTTAAAATAAGATTACCAACCACCACCAGCGCCACCACCACTAAAACCTCCGCCACCAAAACCACCACCAAAGCCACCACTGCCAAAGCCGCCAGATGAACCTCCACCAAAACCACCACCGAAGCCTCCTCTACCGGCTCTACTTAAAAGTATAGCTGTTAAAATATCTCCAGCAACTGAATCTCCTTTATTTCCTTTGTTACTGCCACCACTTCCTTTATCTTTTTTTGAAAAAATAACAAGTAAAACAAAAAAGATTATTAAAATAATAAATATTGGAGGTAATCCCGAATTTTGTTTATCCGATTTTCGTTCTCCTTTATAAGTGCCATTTAAAACTTCAAAAATAGCATCAGCTCCTTTATTTAATCCGCCGTAAAAATCTCCGGCTTTAAATTCAGGAACAATAATTTCTCTAACAATGCTCCCAGAAGTACCAGCAGTTAATTTATGCTCCACACCATAACCAGGCGCTATCCAAATTTTACGCTCTTTGTTGGCCAACAAAACTAAAATACCATTGTCTTCTCTTGCTTGGCCAATACCCCATTCTTGAGCCCATTTCGGCGTTAAAATACCAATATCTTCACCATTAATGGTTTCAACGGTAATAATAACAATTTGAGTAGATGTTGTGTCGGAATATTGAATTAATTTTTGTTCTAAAGCTGCTTTTTGCTCATTGGTTAATACTTTCGCATAATCGTAAACACTCGTTTGCAATTTAGGTTTTGCTGGAATGGTAAATTGTCCAAAAACAACCTGACTTGTTATAAGAAGTGCTAAAAAAAATCCTGCTTTATATGATATTGTATTCAATATATTCATTTATCCTTTTGAAATTTCATTAGTTAATTCATTGGTGTCATCCTTTTCAAAAGGGAAAAATTCTTTTAGTTTGTTACCAACTTCAACAATTACTTTTTCTAATCCGAGAGCGTATTCTCCTTTTGAAAAAAAGGAAAAAGCAATTTCTTTTTCACTTTCCCAAAAATTTATCGGCACCTTATCATGAATTCCTTTATCACCTATAATGGCAAATTTTTTAGAATCTACAGCAACATAAATAAGAACTCCGTTTCTATATTGAGTTAAATCCATTTCCAAAAAATGAAAAACCTCCAAGGCTCTATCCATTGGAGGTTTTTCTGTACTTTTTTCTATATGAACACGTATTTCACCTGAAGTATTTCTTTCAGCTTCTTTAATTGCTTCAATAATACTATATTCTTCTTTGGCGGTTAAAAATTGTTCAACTTTTGACATTATTCTTTGTTGCCGAAATCAAATTTTACATCTGGAGCATTTTCTGCACCTGCTTCTGCATCAAAATATGGTTTTCCATCAAAATCAAAGAAACCAGCTAACAAGTTATTCGGGAATGTTTTTATGTGATTATTAAATGGCTTTATGGCTTCGTTATAACGGGTACGAGCCGTTAAAATTTGATTTTCGGTACTCGTTAACTCATCTTGTAATTTCAAAAAATTCTGATTCGCTTTTAAATCTGGATAACGTTCAACGGTTACCAATAAACTTTTTAAAGCACCGCTTAAACCACCTTGAACCTCATTAAACTTAGCCAATTGTTCTGGTGTAATATTTGTTGGATCAATGTTTATTGAAGTTGCTTTAGCTCTGGCTTCAATAACAGAAGTTAACGTTTCTCTTTCGTAATCAGCTGCTCCTTGCACTGTATTTACTAAATTTCCAATTAAATCGCTTCTACGTTGGTAGGCTGTTTGTACATTTCCCCAACTTTCAGAAACTGTTTCATTCAATTGTATTGCGTTGTTGTAAAATCCTTTTACCCAACTATAGCCCGAAAAAACTACTAATACTATGATTACTACAGGTATAATCCACTTTTTCATTTATATAAAATTTAATGTTTAGTTATTTAGTTTGCATTTTATTAAAATTGTTACAAAATTATTCGGAAATCTGATTTTTAATTTTCAGTAATTCAGCTTTAATACCTTGTAATTTCAAAATAATGTCATGATTGTTTTTAACGCCTTCAGGGTTTTCCTTCAATTTACTTTTTGCGCCATCTAAGGTAAATCCTTTTTCTTTTACTAAATGATAAATTAGCTTAAGATTTTTGATATCTTCAGGGGTAAATAATCTATTCCCTTTTTTATTCTTTTTAGGTTGCAACACGTCAAATTCATTCTCCCAAAAACGAATATGTGATGTATTTAACCCAAACGCCTTGGCTACTTCTCCTATTTTGTAATATCTTTTCTCAGGTAAGTTTATGTGCATTAGTCTAAAGATTGTCCTTCAATTTGAGCAGCTCTTTGCATAGCCGCAAATTCTTCAGGAGATAAATTCCCATAATAAAAATTGATTGGATTTACATTAATTCCGTTTTTCATAATTTCATAATGTAAATGTGGCGCTTGTGAACGTCCTGTATTACCAACAAATCCAATTAAATCTCCTCTTTTAACTCGTTGCCCTTTTCTAACATTAAATTTACTCATATGGGCATATAAAGATACATATCCGAACCCATGATTAATTCTTATATGCTTTCCATAACCGGCTGCATCTTGATCTGCTCTAGCCACTACGCCATCTCCTGAGGCAAAAATTCGTGTTCCAGTTTTTGCCGAAAAATCCATTCCCATATGTCTCTTTCTTGCTTTTGTAAAAGGATCTGATCGCCAACCATAACCTGAGGCCATTTGTCTTAAATTTTTATTTTCAATAGGTTGAATTGCTGGTATTGCCGCTAATAATTTTTCTTTATTCTCGGCTAATTTCACAATTTCATCCAAAGATTTTGATTGAATATACAATTGTTTAGAAAGTATGTCCATATTTTTAGTAACATCAATTATCATGTCAGAATTATTAAATCCTTCCAATGCTTTATACCTGTTTACACCTCCAAATCCACCTCTTCTTTGTTCTTCAGGAATTGGGTTTACTTCAAAATAAAGACGGTAAATATTGTTATCCCTTTCTTGTAATTCAGTCAATAAAACTTGTAATTGGCCTATTTTTTTATTGTGTAACTCTCCATTTAATTTTACAAACTCTAACTCTCTTTTTAATTCTTTTTCTCGAGGAGATTCAAAAACGCGTGAAAACACTAAGAATCCTAATACCATAAAGGCAAAAGCCGTTAAAACAGATAAAAACAACTTTCTTAAACTAATTAATTTTGTTTTTATTTTTCTGTAAGATAAGGTATCTGAATCGTAATAATATTTAACTTTCGCCATAAATATAATTTATCTTATTTTTGCACTTCAATATAGTAGAAAACTACATTATTGACATGTACAATTAACAAATTTACAAAATGTTTTACAATTGTTGTAAAGCAGGTTTATTTTTTCATATAATTAACAAATGAAGTCACAACAAGTTCGACAACAATTTTTAGATTTTTTTGCTTCAAAAAAACATAGTATAGTTCCTTCTTCACCAATGGTTTTGAAGAACGATCCCACATTAATGTTTACCAATGCAGGCATGGTGCCTTTTAAAGAATATTTTTTAGGACAAAAAAATGCCACCGACAAACGTGTTGCAGATACTCAAAAATGTCTTCGAGTTTCAGGTAAACACAACGATTTAGAAGAAGTTGGTAAAGACACTTACCATCATACAATGTTCGAAATGCTTGGCAATTGGAGCTTTGGAGATTATTTTAAAAAAGAAGCAATAGACTGGGCGTGGGAATTATTAGTTGATGTATATAAAATTGATAAAGATTCGTTATATGTTTCTGTTTTTGAAGGTTCCAAAGAAGATGGGTTAGGTTACGACCAAGAAGCCTATGATTTATGGAAAAACCACATTAGCGAAGACCGAATTATTAACGGAAATAAAAAAGATAATTTTTGGGAAATGGGTGCTCAAGGACCTTGTGGACCTTGTTCTGAAATACATGTTGATATTAGATCAGCAGAAGAAAAAGCAAAAATTTCAGGAAAAAGTTTGGTGAATAATGACCATCCGCAAGTAGTAGAAATTTGGAATTTGGTTTTTATGGAATTCAACCGTAAAGCTGATGGATCTCTAGAAAAATTACCAGCTCAACACGTAGATACAGGTATGGGTTTTGAACGTTTGTGCATGGTTTTACAAAATGTTCAATCTAATTACGATACCGATGTTTTTACACCTTTAATTAGAGAAGTTGAGGCAATAACCAATAACGATTATGGTAAAAATGAAGATGTTGATATTTCTATTAGAGTAATTGCAGACCATGTGCGTGCTGTAGCTTTTGCAATTGCAGACGGACAATTACCTTCAAATACAGGTGCTGGATATGTTATTAGAAGAATTTTAAGAAGAGCTATTAGATATGGTTTTACTTTTCTAAATCAAAAAGAACCGTTTATTTACAAATTAGTAGGTACGTTAAGTAAGCAAATGGGAGAATATTTTCCTGAGTTAAAAACTCAAAAACAATTGGTTACTAATGTGTTAAAGGAAGAAGAAAATTCATTTTTAAGAACATTAGACCAAGGTTTGGTATTGTTAGATGGAATTATAAAAAACACCAAAGGAACTGAAGTGTCTGGTAAAAAAGCATTTGAATTATTTGATACTTATGGTTTTCCTATAGATTTAACAGCCTTAATTCTTTCTGAAAAAGGAATGACATTAAATGAAAATGATTTTAACACAGAACTAGAAAAACAAAAAACAAGATCAAGAGCTGCAGCCGCAGTAGAAACTGACGACTGGGTTGTTTTAGATGAAGATGATTTGGAAGAAGAATTTATTGGTTACGACACCTTAGAGGCTAAAGTTAAAATTACAAGATACAGAAAAGTTTCATCTAAAAAAGACGGAAATCTATTTCAAATCGTATTTAATATGACTCCTTTTTATCCTGAAGGTGGTGGACAAGTTGGTGATAAAGGATATATTGAAGTTACAAATGGAAATGTGATTTATATTGTAGATACCAAAAAAGAAAATAATCTCATCATTCATTTTGCTGAAAATTTACCGAAAGATCCTTCACAAACTTTTAGAGTTGTTGTTGATGAAAAACAACGTTCAAGAACCGCTTGCAACCATACTGCAACACATTTATTACACCAAGCTTTACGTGAAATTTTAGGAACTCACGTTGAGCAAAAAGGTTCTGCTGTGCACTCAAAAAATTTACGTTTCGATTTTTCTCATTATGCAAAATTAACTGTTGATCAATTGCGCGATGTAGAAGATTTTGTAAATGCTAGAATTGACAGTAAAATTCCATTAGAAGATTTTAGGAATATTCCTATGCAAACGGCGCTAGATAAAGGAGCAATGGCTCTTTTTGGAGAAAAGTATGGTGATACTGTTCGTGCTATAAAATTTGGAAATTCTATGGAGCTTTGTGGTGGAACTCACGTTCAAAACACTAGCGAAATTTGGCATTTCAAAATCACTTCTGAAAGTGCAATTGCTGCTGGAGTTAGACGTATTGAAGCCATTACAAGTGATGCTACCAAAGATTTTTATTTTGAAACCAATAAAGTATATTTCGAATTAAAGGATTTATTAAAAAATCCTGTAAATCCACATAAAGCAATTACAGATTTACAAGAAGAAAATAACACCTTAAAAAAACAAATTGAGAATTTACTTAAAGAAAAAGCTGGCAATTTAAAAGGAGATTTAATTAACGAAGTTAAACTAATTAATGGGGTTAACTTTTTAGCTAAAAAACTTGATTTAGATCAAAATAGCATTAAAGATTTAGCTTTTGAAATTGGTAATCAGGTAGATAATTTGTTTTTATTAGTTGGAACTGAATCTGAAGGAAAAGCATTTTTAACTTGTTTTATTTCAAAAAATCTAGTTGAATCCAACGATTTGGATGCTGGAAAAGTTGTTAGAGAATTGGGTAAATTTATTCAAGGCGGCGGCGGCGGACAACCGTTTTTTGCAACTGCAGGAGGCAAATACCCAGCAGGTATAGCTGAAGCGCTAAAAGAAAGTAAAAAATATATTTTGTGAATCCACGTCATTACGAGGAGTGAAATGACGAAGTAATCTCACACAAATAAACAGATTGCCACAGCAACAAATAAGTTGCCTCGCAATGACAAATTAATGAAAATATCATGGATTTCAGAACCAACATAAATCTTCAAAAAGAAGCTAATCAAATTGATTATAGCTCAAAATTGTTGTTAATTGGTTCGTGTTTCTCTGAAAACATAAGTGCAAAATTATCATATTTTAAATTTAATGTTAAAAGCAATCCATTTGGTATTTTATTCAATCCAATTGCAATAGAACATTTAATTTCAAATGCTTCAAATTCAAAAATTTACACTGAAAAGGATGTTTTTCAATTAAATGAACGATGGCATTGTTTTGATGCCCATTCCGATTTAAGTTCAAGTGATAAACAAAAATTACTTCAAAATTTAAATCACGCCATTGCATCAACCATTAAACAATTGCAAGAAGCAACCCATATTATAATAACCTTAGGAACTTCTTGGGTATACAAACTTATTGAAACCAATTCTGTTGTAGGAAATTGTCATAAAGTTCCTCAAAAAAAGTTTTTGAAAGAATTACTTTCAGTTGATGAAATTACAGCTTCTTTAGAAAATATGTGTGCCTTTATTAAAAATGCAAATCCAGCAGTAACTATTATTTTTACTGTAAGTCCTGTACGTCACTTAAAAGATGGATTTGTCGAAAATTCACAGAGTAAAGCACATTTATTAACTTCAATTCATCAGATTGTTCCCCTTTTGGGGGTTAGGGGGCTGTATTTTCCTTCCTATGAAATTATGATGGATGATTTACGTGATTATCGTTTTTACACCAATGATATGTTACATCCAAATGAAACTGCCATTAATTATATTTGGGAACAATTTCAACAGGTTTGGATTGATGAAAAAACAACTTCAACGATGAAAGAAGTTGATTCCATTCAAAAAGGGTTAGCGCATAAGCCTTTCAATTCAAATTCAGAACAACATCAAGAATTTTTAACTGATTTACAGATAAAAATAACTTCACTAAAAAATAACTTCAACATCGCATTCTAACTAAAAATACGTCATCTGCCGTATTGATTTGCTTTTTAATTTATAAGACTTTTGAAACAATACTAATCAAAATGTCTATTTATGAAAATTCAAAAATTAAACAAATTATTAATAATTTCACTATTGCTTAGTGGAACTATTATAACTGCTCAAAAATCGGATCCGAATTTTGTCTACGATGTAGGTGGTAACATAGAAAAAATGACTGTCACAGATTCTGGAGTTCTTTTAATAACTCATGGAAAAGGCCTTGCTGGAATTAAACCAGGCCAAAAAGAATTGGTTTTCAATTTACTTGGAGAAACGTTAATTAGCATGAAAACAAATGCAAAAGAAATTGAAGTAGATTTATCAGCTTTGCCCTCTGCAACTTATTTTGTAAAGATTATTTCAGACGGCAGGGGAAAAGTAGTTAAAGTAAATAAATATTAAGAGGTCAGTTTTCAATTAGTTTTTTACTTTAAAATCCATTTTTACAAAGTTGTTCAATAAATCAAATTTGATATGATATTTTTCTCTTTAGGAATTATTCTCGTGCTTATTGCAACATTAGTTTATCTGAATATTCAGTTTTATAAAGAGCGAGAGAATTTCAAACTTAATCTCTATGTATTAAAAGGTCTTATTTTACAAAATAGTAAAGCACAATCAGAGCAAAAAGAAAAGCTAAAACTTTCGGAAGAATTAGAAAAGCGTAAAATGGGTTCTACGATTTTCTTTAAATCAAACTTGAAAAAACTAATTTATTAGAACCCACCTTATAAACTTAACATTATGAAACTTGTAATCACAACATTAATCATTAGCCTTTTGTGTATAGGCTCATTTGCACAAACCATTTCGGCAGTCGAATTAAAATCGGATATCACCGGAATAGGGAAACTGAAGAAAGCCCCAAAAAAAGTATTCATTTCGCAATTCCGGGTTATGTACCAGGTGATGTATATAGCAGAAGATGAAAAAAAAGGAAGCGTATATGAGGGCGGAATGACAGGTGATGTAAAAGTACAGCTTGCAATAGGCTTGCAGGGGCTTACAGAAACCGACTTGGTTCAAAACACCAATTACCTGTATCAGCAATTTATTAACCGCCTTAAAACTTCCGGGTATGAAATTATATCAGCCGATGAAGTCGCAGGTATAAAAGTATTTAAAGACTGGGAACGAAAAAAAGGAGGTGGGTTAAGCAATGCACAGTATAAAGGGTTCATTATGAGTACACCTGAAAATTTCGATTATTTTATAAAAGGCTCTAAAAAAGATGGCGGGGAGAAAAGCACTTTTACTGACAACTCTGCTAAAATTTCATATCAGCTTGATAATGTAACAGTCATGAGGATAAATCTTGTGATACCTCTGGCAGAAGACGCAGAATCGTGGGCCAGCGGGGCTTTTAAATTAGGAGGTGCCAAAGTAGTAGCCGAAACTGCATTACGATTAACTAACGAAATGGCAACAACCGGCAAAACATTCAGCGCAGATCTAGCCACTACCCAAATAACTTTTGCCAACAGCGAAGCCATGTCACTTCCCACCAGTACGGGATTCTTTAATTTGAAAAAAGCCGTGGAGATCAATGATGTGATTGAAAGAAAAAAATATAAAGTTACCGGTGCATCGAATCATGACTGGACAGGAACCAACATGGGACTTTATCAGCTATTTGAAGTGGATAATCAATTCATAAGAAAAGTAATTCCTGTGCCGGTAGAACCGGCTAAATATAATAATGGAGTAAGAAAGGCCGGCGAAGAATTTTTTAAAGCCTGCTTAGATGAATTTTTGAGTGCTACAAAATAATTTACTGAGATGAGCAAACGTTTTAAATCAACATCAGCTACAAAAGACGCACAATTTATGTTATCTAAATTAGATGATGGAGTTGGTCTTGTTAAAGTAAGTAAAGACTCAGGAAAGCCAACCAAAGAAATTATTTTGAATGATAAAAAACCAGAATATGAAGTAGACGAATGGGGAGGTTTCCTATATTATAAAGCAAGTGGCAGTACTATTAATGCCTTTGATTTAAAACAATAAAAACCAATATCATGAAAAAGACTGCTTCAATTTTTTACGAAAAATGAGGCGGTCTTTTTTTTCAATTCAGTCCTCAAAAAAGTCAAATTGCTTATTTTCATATTATTAATATAATCGAAATCAAAAAAAATACTTTTTTTTGTATATTGCTGTACATTAAAATTTCTATGAAACTAAAACTAGCCATCTTACTTTCAGTTATTTACTTATCATCCTTTGCGCAAAACAAAGTATTAGATAGTCTTTTAAAGGTTTCTAAAAATCAGAAGGGTGAGATTTATATAAATACCTTAAATGAAATTTCTTGGGAATATAAAAATTCTAACATAGATAGTGCATTATTTTATGCACAAAAATCGTTAATAATTTCAACTAAATTAAAAAATAAAAAAGCAATAGCTTCATCCTTTAATAGTTTGGCAAATTGCTACGAAGCAATAGGAAAACTAGATAGCTCAAGAACATATCATCAAAAAAGTTTAGATATTCAGCTTCAAATTAAAAACATGGTTGGCGCTGCAGATTCCTATAACAATTTAGGAATTGTGTTCGATTTACAAGGCGATTTTGATTTATCACTTAAAAGTTACTTTAAAGCTTTAAAAATTTATGAAAATGAAAAGGTAGAATTTGATAAAATTCCAATGGTGTTAGTCAATATTGGTATTGTATATAAAAAACAAAAACAATATGATAAAGTTTTAGACTACTACAGAAGAGCACTTAAAATATATGAAGACAATAAGTATGAATTTGGCGTAGTATTAACTAAAGGGAATATTGGATCGGTTTCATTGTATTTAAAAGACTACAATAACGCCATAAAATATTCAAAAGAGGCGCAAGATTTATATGTAAAATTAGGCTATGAAAGATATGTGCCTTATATGTTGAATAATATTGCAATTGCAAAAGATAGTTTACAATTAAATTCAGAAGCTCAAGACTATTATAAAAAAGCGATCAATCTTTTTGAAAAGGATCAAAATCTTTACGAATTGTGTTATGCTCAAATTGGATTAGCTAATAGTTATAAAAAAGGAAAAAGATTTGAAGATGCTTCTAAAGTATTAAAAAGTGCCCTCGAGGTTATCAACAAAAAAGGTTTTAAAGCACTTAAAACGGATGCCTACAAACTAATGGCTGCTATAGAAGCTCAATTGGGAAATTACAAAGTTGCATTTGATTATTATAATTTATATGCTAAAGGGAAAGACAGCTTATTAGAAGAAAATAAAATTAAAACCATTTTTGAATTAGACACCAAATACCGTTCAGAAAAAAATGAAAAAGAAATTTCTCAACAAAAAGAACAACTATTAAAAAATGAAATACAAATAAAAAATAAAAATTTATTCGCCATTTTATTAGCAGCTGGTTTGTTAATTTTAGGAATTATCACCTTCGGATTGTTCAAACGTCACCAACATAAAAGGAGAGAATATTTAAATCAATTAGAACTTAAAGAAGTACAAACTTATAGTAAGTTACAAGATCAACGACTTAGAATTTCACGAGATTTACACGATAATATTGGCTCACAGCTCACATTTATAATATCATCAATTGATAACCTAAACTTTCTTACAAAAAAGTCAAACGAAAAACTTCGCATGAAGCTTTCAGAAATAAATGAATTCGCAAGCTCCACTATTACTCAATTACGAGATACCATTTGGGCAATGAATAAAAACGAAATAACTTTTGAAGATTTTCAAGGAAGAATTTTAACCTTTATTGAAAAAGCAAAAACAATAGCAACTAAAATTCATTTCAACTTTAATTCGACAGTAAAAAGTAACATTATTTTTTCTTCAATAAAAGGTATTAATATTTTTAGAGTACTGCAAGAAGCTACCAATAATACTATTAAATATGCCAATGCTTCCGAAATTTCAATTGAAATTTCAGAAAACGAAAATGAACTATTTTTTATCATCTCAGATAATGGGAAAGGTTTTGATATAAACAAAATAGAACTTGGTAATGGGTTGGAAAATATGCAACGAAGAATTCAAGAAATTGATGGTGCAATAACTATCAATTCCGAAATTAATAAGGGCACAACAATTACTATTACTTGCCTAAAAAATAGGTCAAATGCCGTATAGTTTTAGGCTTAATTAATAAGTATATTTACCTAAACTAAAAAATCTATCATTATGAATCTTAAAATAGCCATTGCTGAAGACAATAACTTTTTAGCAAAAGCTGTGATTGAAAAATTATCTTTTTTTAATGATTTAGAATATAAATTTAGAGGTGCAAATGGTGCCGAATTAATAGGAAAACTAGAAGTAAATCATAATATTGATGTGATTTTAATGGACATTCAAATGCCTGAAATGGATGGTATTGTTGCCACTGAAATTGTAAAAGCAAAATACCCCCATATTAAAATACTGATGCTCACAGTTTTTGATGATGATGAAAATATCTTTAACGCCATTAAAGCTGGTGCTAGTGGCTATTTATTGAAAGAAATTGATGCTGAAAATTTACATAAAAGTATTCTTGAAGTTACCAACGGTGGCGCACCTATGACGCCAAGTATTGCGTTGAAAACACTTAAATTATTGCGAAATCCTATACTGTCTGAAAATGATGTAAAAATAGATGAAATAAAACTTACCCATAGAGAAACTGATATCTTAGAGCATTTAAGCAAAGGGTTAAATTATAACGAAATTGCAGATAATTTAATTATTTCTCCATCTACAGTTAGAAAGCATATTGAAAATATTTACAAAAAATTACAGGTACATAATAAAATGGAGGCGGTATTAAAAGCCAAGAAACAAAAGCTGATTTGAGATTTAATCAAAAAAAAGAAACTTCCACATCTCCTTTTAACTGAAACATTTTTTTAATTTTTTATTTTACAAATTTTGCAACATTTTGCCAAGGACCTCCATTAATTATATCAATTCCCTGTTGTTTAAGGAAAGATGTAGCCTGTCCGCTTCTGGCACCACTTCGACAAACAGCTATAATTTTTTTATTCATTTTTTTTATCTCTGCCACTTTTGAAGGAATACTGTTCAAAACAATGTTTTTTGAACCTTTAACATGCCCATCTTTAAATTCGTCAACTGTTCTAACATCAATAACTACGGCTCCATCATTTAAATATTCTTCAATGGGTGCTCTACTATTACTATCTCCAAATAATCCGAAAAAACTCATACTTTATTCTATTTGATTTTAGCGCAAAGTTAAAATTTTATACTATAACATACGTAACACGTGTTACTATTTTTATTTTTGAATTAATTTAAGACCTTGACCTATTAAATGTTGATGTTTTTTTTGATTTTTTAAATAAGTTTTAACATCTGACTCAAAATCAGTATTTAAGCCATATATCATCTCATAAATTTCTAAAACAAGCAACCAATCATTTTTGAAATTATGTTTTAATTCTTTAAATATAGAATACAAAGTTAATTGGTCTGTCTTTTTATTTGCTCTAATAATGGCAACTTTTTCGTACAAATTATGCAACTGTACTTCTTTTTGAGAATAGGAAATTTTTATGGTTTTTTCAGTTGAGACTTCACCAATATCAGCAAAAGAATGTACAGAGGCTGGCCCTGCAAAAGCAGAAATTACTTTTTTTCCAACCGCCATATCGTACACTCCCCATTCCGGTTTAAATAAAAATGTTTCATCGTGAGTAACAGTACAATTTTTAAAAGATATTAAAATTATTTTTCCTTGCAAATCCCGTTTCCCAGTTATTACTTCTCCTTCAACTTTTATATTTCCTTCAAACTTCAAAACAGTAGTTTTTCCTTCATATATTCCATATACTTCCAAATCTTTTGGAGACATGTCTTCTATAGCCAAATTAATCCCCTTCAATTTTCCAATAGGACTTCCAAAACCTTGAGCATGATTCTCAACTCCATGTCCAATTAATTCCTTATCCCTGCTCGCTAAAGCAGTTGGTCCAGTTGTTTGAACATAAATTGGCTTATCATATTCATCTTTAATAACTTTTGTAAAAATTCCAGAAATTTGTATGCCAGTACTCAACTCAATAGTTCCCAAGCACGATGATTCAATTAACTTTTGAATTCCTTTCAATCCTCCTTTTCTAAGGGACATTTTATTTGCAAATTCTTCTAACACCATACTTAAATGAGCAAAATCTGGCGTAACATATAACTGTGGTTGCGGTTTTGTAATATCAAAATTCTGTGTTGCGGCATCTAATGTATATGGTATTTTTTTAACCTTATTGGTTAAACACCATTTACTTTCGCCAATAGAAGATAACAAGCCCGCTCCATAAATTTTAGGGTTTTCCAATGTTCCAATCAACCCATATTCAACGGTCCACCAATGCAAATTTCTTATTTGTGCCATTTCAGATAATTCTCCAATATGATTTTGAAGTTCTTCCACTTTTGCTTCGGCAATTTTTAACTTTTCTTTTGATGAATTTGGATTTTCTTTCAGAATGGATAATAAACGAACGGCTTCATACATTTCATAATCCTTTGAAGAAGAAATTGCCTTGCTTCCAATTTCTCCAAACCGTCTTAAATATTCAGCATATTCCGGATTAGCAATTATAGGTGCGTGACCAGCAGCCTCGTGAATAATATCAGGTGCTGGTGTGTATTCTATATGATCTATAGTTCTAATATCCGATGCAATTACCAAAACATTATACGCTTGAAATTCCATAAAAGCATTTGGGGGTATAAAACCATCAACAGAAACTGCTGCCCAACCAATATCTTTTAAAATACGGTTCATTCCTTGCATTTTAGGAATTTGATTCTTCAAAACACCTGTTTTTTTCAAACCATCCAAATAAGATTCATGTGCAACCTTACTCAGATAATCAACATTTAATCGCATTACATACCTCCAAACTGCTTGATTTTGAGCAGTATATGATTCATATGGTTGTTTTACAATAAATTTATGTAAATGTTTTGGTAATTTTTTGGTTACCTGATTCAATGTAAAAACTTGTTTCATTTTATTATAATTAATAGTGTGAAAATACAATATTTTAACATTTTGAACTGTTATTCACAATAAATTTTCGGTGTATCTTTACAAAAATCAAACATCATAATTATGAGAGGTGGAAGTTCAAAAGTAAAATTACTCATAGGAGCAGCAATTATTCTTTTTGCTTTATTTCAATATTATTCAAAGAGCGAAGTGAATAAATTTACTGGTAAAAAGCAACATATTTCTATTTCAACTGAAGAAGAAATAGCTATAGGATTACAAGCTGCACCATCAATGACACAGCAACATGGAGGATTATATCCAGATCAAAAAATTCAAGATTTTGTAGATATGGTTGGACAAAAATTGGTAGATAATAGTGTAGCCAAACAGACTGAATATAACTACGAATTTCATCTTTTAAAAGACTCAGAAACAATTAATGCTTTTGCCCTACCTGGCGGACAAATATTTATTACTTATGCCTTGTTTTCAAAACTAGAAAATGAAGGACAACTAGCTGGAGTTTTGGGACACGAAGTTGGTCATGTAATTGGAAGACATTCTGCAGAACGTATGGCTAAGCAAGGGCTAACTCAGGGAATTGTGAGTGGAGTTGCGATAGGTTTTGACCCAAATACTGCACAAGGTGCTGCCGCAATTGCAAATGTAATTAATATGAGTTATGGTAGAGATGATGAATTGGAAAGTGACGACTTAGGTGTTAAATTTATGATCGATGCTGGCTATAACCCACTTGAATTAATTGGCGTTATGAAAATTTTAAAAGCTGCTTCTGGACCAAATAAAACTCCTGAAAGAATGAGTACTCATCCTGATCCAGAAAATAGAATCGAAAAAATTAAAGAAGCTATAGAAAAATATAAAAAATAAAGCAGTATCTCAAAATTTGTGATAGTAAACACTCCCCCTAACCCTCAATAGATAATTCCTTCTTTTAGACCTATACCTTTTGCCTATTACCTTTTTACCATTACCTTTTGCCTATTGCCCTTTACCTTTTGCCTAATGCCTAATGCCTAATGCCTAAAAAATCAACCAAACTTTTGTAACACCTCATCAAAAGCATCGTACACACCTTGTGCTGTGTCTGACTTTACCATTTTTAAACGGTATTCTTTAAAATCTGGGATTCCTTTAAAATAATTAGTATAATGTCGGCGTGTTTCCATAACACCTACTATTTCCTTGCCTTTCCAATCTATTTCCATTTCTAAATGCCTACGTGCCATAACAACTCTATCTGCCAAAGAAATTTCTGGTAAGTGTTCTCCAGTTTCAAAAAAGTATTTTACTTGTTTAAAAAACCAAGGATTTCCAATACTTGCTCGGCCAATCATGGCGCCGTCTAAACCATATTTATCACGCATTTCCATAGCACGTTCAGGAGAATTAACGTCCCCATTCCCAAAAATTGGAATGAACATTCTTGAGTTATTTTTAACCTCAGCAATAGGAGCCCAATTTGCCGTGCCCTTATACATTTGTTTGCGAGTACGGCCGTGAATTGAAATTGCAGCACATCCAACATCCTGCAATCGTTCAGCAACTTCAACAATTTTTATAGAGCTTTCGTCCCAACCTAACCTAGTTTTAACAGTAATTGGTAATTTGGTATGTTTAACCATTGCTTCAGTCAATTTCACCATTAAATCAATATCTCTTAAAATTCCTGCTCCTGCACCTTTGCTCACAACTTTTTTTACCGGACAACCAAAATTAATATCAATAATATCTGGATTCGATTGCTCTACTATTTCTACCGTTCTAAGCATTGATTCTAAATCGGCACCAAAAATTTGAATCCCAACCGGACGTTCTTTTTCGTAAATATCCAGTTTTTTTCTACTTTTTGCTGCGTCACGTATCAATCCTTCCGAAGAAATAAATTCGGTAAAAACCACATCTGCTCCTTGCTCTTTGCACAATGCTCTAAAAGGGGGATCGCTCACATCTTCCATTGGCGCTAACAATAATGGAAAATCGCATAATTCTATGTCTCCAATTTTTATCAAAATGTAATTTTAAGATTGCAAAAATACTAATTATTTTTGATTCATATTTTTTTTGGGTTCCTTTCAGGTTAGGTTTTACACTATATCCAAACAATAATTCCACTCTGTTTCATTATAACAGAAGAATGTCGCTAGTGTCTCTAAGCAGTTTTGCGCCATCTGAATAGAACGATATTTTGAAAGCAGTGCTACAATCTTAAGATTTGAACTTCATATTTCAGTTTTACCTCACCTACCTATTGTTTATAAGGTTCAATTTGTCAAAAAATAAATATGCATTTAGACTTTACAACTTTCAACTAAAAATAAATTGTATTTTTGATATTTATATAAAAAAAATAACATGAAATTAAAAATCTCCTATATAGTTGTTCTAGTTCTTTTTTTAGGCTGTAAAACCTCACAAAACAAAACTGGTCAGGATGCTAAATCTGGTGCTACAAAAATTGTAAATACACTTCATTACCCTCAAGAAAAACATTTAAAAAACATAAAACAACTGACTTTTGGAGGCGACAATGCTGAAGCATACTGGAGTTTTGACAATACTAAATTAGTTTTTCAAGCAAGTAATGTTTGGGGATTAGCATGTGATCAAATTTTTACAATGAATATTACTGACGATTTAAGTAAGGGACAAAAACCACAATTAATAAGTACTGGTTTAGGAAGAACAACTTGTAGTTATTTTTTACCTGGAAATGAATCAATCGTTTATTCTTCTACACATTTAGCAGATTTAAACTGCCCACCAGTTCCAAAAAAAGAAGATTATGGTAACAAATATATTTGGTCAGTTTATAAAGGTTTTGATATTTTTACTGCCGACATAAAAGGAAATCAACTAAAACAATTAACCTTCGAAGAAGGTTATGACGCGGAACCAACCGTTTCATCAAAAGGCGATAAAATTGTATTTACTTCAACAAGAACAGGAGATTTAGAATTGTTTACAATGAATCTTGACGGATCAAACGTTAAACAAGTGACTTTTGAATTAGGATATGATGGTGGGGCATTCTTTTCGCCTGATGGTTCAAAATTAATATTTCGTGCTTCACGACCAAAAACAGATGAAGAAATAAAAGAATATAAAGATTTACTTGCTGAAGGATTAGTGCAACCTACAAATATGGAATTGTACATATGCAATATTGATGGGAGC
Organism: Lutibacter sp.; assembly: GCF_030692605.1. Classification (GTDB taxonomy): domain Bacteria; phylum Bacteroidota; class Bacteroidia; order Flavobacteriales; family Flavobacteriaceae; genus Lutibacter. Next base: position 4,544 of record NZ_JAUYUD010000096.1, on the reverse strand, counting down.
GAATTAACTAAAATTACTAATTTAGGAAGTGCCAATTGGGCTCCTTTTTTTCACCCTTCAGAAAAAAAAATCATTTTTTCTTCGAATCATAAATCAAAACATAGCTTTAATTTATTTATGATAAATGTAGACGGAACAGGTCTTGAACAAATTACTTATGACACCGTTTTTGATGCTTTTCCTATGTTTTCTCCAGATGGAAAAAAGATTGTTTTCTCTTCAAACAGAAACAATAATGGAACACGTGATACTAATTTATTTATAGCAGATTGGGTTGATTAATTAATAACTATGGGAAAAACATATAATTGGGCTATATTAGGTTGTGGTAAAATCGCTAGAAAATTCGTAACAGAATTAAAAGAGTTACCAAATGCGAAATTGTATGCTACTTCAGCCAGACAATTGACCAATGCTGAAGATTTTTCTAAAGAATTTGGCTTTGAAAAGGCTTATGGTTCTTACCAAGAAATGGTGAATGATCCAAAAGTAGATATCGTTTATATTGCTACGCCGCATAACTTTCATTCTGAACACACCTTGCTGTGTTTGAATCATAAAAAAGCGGTGTTATGCGAAAAAGCATTTGCAATAAACTCTAAAGAAGTTAGACAAATGATTCATGCTTCAAAAGAAAATAACACTTTTTTAATGGAAGCTTTTTGGGTTGTTTTTAGACCAAAGTTCAAAAAGGTATTAGCACTTATACAGACAGAAAATTTAGGGAAATTAAAGTTTGTGAAATCCGATTTTATGTTTAATGGTGAGTTCAATCCTAATAACAGATTGTACAATTTAGATTTGGGTGGAGGCTCCCTTTTAGATATTGGAATTTACCCAATATTTACTTCACTAATGTTACTAGGCACACCAACAGTTATTAAAGTTTTACCCTATTTTAGTACAACCGGTTCCGAAGAAAGTATTGCCATGCTTTTTGGCTATAAAAATGGAGAAACTGCTGTTTTAACTTCCAGCTTTGCCGCAAGTTGTAAAAATGAAACTGAATTATGTTTTGAAAACGGATATATTAAATTTGATCGAATTTCTAACAATCCAATTTTATTACAATTAAATAACAAACAACAACTAATTGATTTTGAAACTGGACCACACCTTGGATATCATTTTGAAGCTTTGCACGTTATGGAATGTTTAGACAAAAATTTAAAGGAAAGTCCAATTTTACCACTCTCTTTAAGCTTAAACCTCATGGAAATTTTAGATGCTGTTAGAAAAGAGGCTGGCATTGTTTTTCCAAACCACGACTAAAACAAGAATTAACGTGTTGAACGCAAAACTATTTAGCTATATTTGCGCAAATATTGAAGACAGGAACACGACGTATGAAAAACATTAGAAATTTTTGCATTATTGCACATATTGATCACGGAAAAAGTACACTTGCCGATAGATTATTAAGTATAACTGGAACCACAACTGCTCGTGAAGAACAAGCACAATTGTTAGATAGTATGGACTTAGAACGTGAACGTGGCATTACCATTAAAAGTCATGCCATTCAAATGGATTATACTTTTGAAGGTGAAAAATATGTGTTGAATTTAATTGACACCCCTGGTCACGTAGATTTTTCTTATGAAGTTTCAAGATCTATCGCCGCCTGTGAAGGAGCTTTACTTATTATTGATGCAGCACAAAGTATACAAGCGCAAACAATTTCAAATTTGTATTTAGCGCTGGAACAAGATTTAGAAATTATTCCTATCCTTAATAAAGTAGATTTACCAAGTGCCAATCCAGAAGAAGTTACCGATGATATTGTTGCATTATTAGGTTGCAAACCAGAAGATATTATTCATGCAAGTGGAAAAACAGGATTTGGTGTAGAAAATATTTTAAAAGCTATTATTGAAAAAATTCCTGCGCCAAAAGGAGATGTTAATGCGCCATTACAAGCATTAATTTTCGATTCGGTTTATAATTCTTATAGAGGTATTGAAACTTATTTTAGAATATTTAATGGAGAAATAAAAAAAGGACAACGTATCAAATTTTTAGCTACTGGCAAGGAATATAATGCGGATGAAGTGGGGACATTAAAATTAACCCAGGTAGCCAAACAAAGTATTAAAGCTGGAGATGTTGGATACTTAATAACCGGTGTTAAAACAGCAATTGAAATTAAAGTTGGCGATACTATTACGGACCCTTTAAATCCGACAGATGTTAGAATTGATGGTTTCGAGGACGTAAAACCAATGGTATTTGCAGGTATTTACCCAGTAGATACTGAAGAATATGAAGAGCTTCGTAGTTCCATGGAAAAATTACAATTAAACGATGCTTCCTTAGTATTTATTCCGGAAAGTTCTGCAGCTTTAGGTTTTGGATTTAGATGTGGTTTCTTAGGAATGCTTCATTTAGAAATTGTGCAAGAACGTTTAGAACGTGAGTTTGATATGACCGTAATTACAACAGTGCCAAACGTTTCTTATAATGCGTATACTAACAAGCATCCCGATATTCCTCTTTTAGTAAACAATCCATCCGATTTACCTGAACCTTCAAAACTTAATAGAGTTGAAGAACCATATATAAAGGCTACCATTATTACCAAAGCAGATTATATTGGACCCGTAATGAGTTTGTGTATTGAGAAAAGAGGTCAAATTGTAAATCAAACATATTTAACTCCTGAGCGAGTGGAACTAACATTTAATATGCCTTTAGCCGAAATTGTTTTTGATTTTTACGATCGATTAAAAACAGTTTCAAAAGGATATGCTTCATTTGATTATCATCCAATTGGATTGAAGGAGTCAAAATTGGTTAGAGTTGATATTTTATTAAATGGAACCTCCGTAGATGCTCTTTCCTCATTAATTCACGCAGATAATGCCTATTATATTGGAAAAAAAATGTGTGAAAAACTTCGTCAGTTAATACCTCGCCAACAATTTGATATTCCAATTCAAGCAGCAATTGGAGCTAAAATTATTTCGCGTGAAACCATAAAAGCACTTCGTAAAGATGTAACCGCAAAATGTTATGGAGGAGATATTTCACGGAAACGTAAGCTGTTAGAAAAGCAAAAGAAAGGTAAAAAACGTATGAGACAAGTTGGTAATGTTGAAATACCACAGGAAGCTTTTATGGCAGTTTTAAAATTGAATGATTAATCAAAAAAAATAATTACATAAAAAAAGCACCGTAAAAATAGACTGAACCCAAAAAGTTAGACAAATTTATAATTAATTTTGACAATAATGAGCTCGATATTTTATCGGGCTAATTTTGTTTAGATTTGATTTAATTCTTTCGTTATTATAATAGTCTATATATTGTTTGATTTCAAGTTTTAGTTTTTCGGTACTACTGAACTTTTGTATATAATAGAGTTCAGATTTTAGTATTCCAAAGAAGTTTTCTATAATGGCATTATCCAAGCAGTTCCCTTTTCTTGACATACTTTGTGTAATTCCTTTTTCTTTCAATAAATGTTGATATTGTTTCATCTGATATTGCCAACCTTGGTCAGAATGCAAGGTTAGATTGGTATTGTTTGGTATTTTCTTAAAAGCCTTTTTAAGCATCACAACCACTTGATTAAAAACAGGTCTTTCTGTTAGCTCATAGCTGATTATTTCTTGATTGAACAAATCTATAATAGGTGATAAATAAAGTTTATTACCTGCTACATTAAATTCAGTTATATCAGTAGCCCATTTTTGGTTGGGTTGAGTTGCTTTAAAATTACGCTCTAAAATATTGGGCACTATTTTACCCTGTTCTCCTTTGTAAGATCTATATTTTTTAATCCTAATGACACTTTTTAATCCCATAAATTTCATCAGTTTCGAAACGGTTTTATGATTGATAATTATTCCTGTATTATTTAACTCATCTGTAATTCTTCTATACCCATAACGTCCTTTATGCTTCTGATAAATAACCTTAATCAACTCTTTAATCATTTTATATTTATCATCCGATTTATTTTGTTTTTGATAGTAATAAAAACTACTACGTGCCATATTAGTGCGATTTAAAAGTAGATTTAAATCATATTTATGCCTTAATTCCATTATGGCTTGCGCTTTTTGGCTAGCTCTTCGACTTGAATTAAGGCTTGTAACTTTTTTAGTAAATCATTTTCACAACGAAGTATTTCTATCTCCAGTAATAATGCTTCTTCTCTAGTTAATGGCTTGTCTGATTTACGTTTTTTACGTTTAAAATTGCTCATGTTCTTAGATTTGTCCCTAGGCTTTGATTGTAACCCTTCCAAACCAAATCTAGTGAAATCTCTTTGCCATTTGATAATAATTGAAGCGTCTGGGATGTTAAATTTTAAACAAATTTCTCTTAATGATAGGTAATCTTTATCTATCGATTTTAAAACTTTTAACTTAAAATCAACTGAATAACGTTGATTTGTCCTTGGGATCAAACCTTGTTTACCATATGTTTGGTAAAACCCAACCCATTTACGAATGTTTGATTCGTTAGGACCTTTCTGCTTTGAAACTAATAAACATGAATAATGTTTCTCTAATACTAATTTTACACATTCAAGTTTA
>NZ_JAUYUD010000078.1 GCF_030692605.1 Lutibacter sp. | reverse complement strand
TGAAAAACTTAAAGAAAATTTAGAAAACCATATGCAAATGTTAGTTCAAAATCCAGATAGAGTTCAAAAATATTTCAATCATAAAGACATCAAATATGCAGCTTGATAAAATTCCGTTAAATAACCGTCAGGTTAATAACACAAGAAAAACTCAATAACAGACCCCGAAAAATTATAAGATATAAACCCCTAAAGAAATAATGGATTCTGAACTAAAATTTGTAGCTTAGACTCTTATAAAGAAGTAACGTTTGTTGCGTTAGAACCTTGAATGCATTTTTTCAATTAAAATTTTAGATAAATGAATTCTTCTGATTTTACTTTCAATCCAAGCCAAAAAATCGAAGTGTTTTATGGTTTGCTGTTCGTAAACATCTTGACTAATTGTTTTAAAATCTTTGTTCATTTTCTCCCACAAATTAATACGCTTTAACGCATAGGCTGGAAGGGTTTGTTTGTTTACAAAATTGATAATTCTTCTTTCAATTTTATAATTTTTCCCAGCCATTAGTATTTCTCTTTTTATAGATCGTGATTCATATTTTATAAAATCAAAATCTTTTAATTCATATAATACCATAAGATTAACTAATCTCAGTGTTCGATAAAGAGGTAGATAGGAATAATCCCTGCTGGCAAAAATCACCTTACTCAAAATATTTTGGGCTTTGCGAAATTTCTTTAATCCAAAATGAATGAGTGCAATGTTTAAACTTAATTCTGCATTTCTGGACAGACTAAGTGAATTCACTTTTTTCAACAATGTTTCATCATATTTTTTCATATGTATTTCACATGCCAAAAAATCTCCGCTATCAAGAATTGGAAATAATTCGTAAAGAAATATCAAACAAACAACATTGGTGTTAAAATTAAGGGAAGATGATTTTAGGTTTTTCAATTGCTGTATATAGTAAGTCATACCATCATAATTATGAAGACTCCTTAAACTATCTAAAACGCCTTCTAATGTTAGAACATAATAAAAGGGAGGATTTGACCACAGGTGTTTATTTGCTTCCAATAAGTTATTTAATTCAAAAAATGAATGATAGGCCGATTTGTAATCTCCTACGCTAATAAGATAGTTGGCCTGAAATAATTGATGGAGTTTGTTAATTTCAAAACCCTCAAGGTTTGAGGAGGCCATAATACTCATCTCACTGACCACTAAATCGTTTAACTCTGTTTTTTGTTTTTCAGAACGAGAGTTGCCTTTGTAAATCATCCGGTGTTTCAGTAATTCATATAAGGCTGATTGTTGATGCATTTTTTGGGTAATTCTCAATGTTTCGTTTACTTTAAATTGCTTATGATGCAAAGCCTTTTCATTCGTTTCTGGATAATTCAGAGCCAGAAGATATTCTAATTCGAGGCGTGATGAAATAAGCAAAGCGTAATAGTTCTCATACACAGTGGCGCTTGCCTTTATTTTGTCAAGTAAATTAAAACATTCTTTATACAAGGATTTCTCATAAAGAATTCGTGCTTTTGAAATTTTATCAAATAATTCATAATAAATATCTTGTTCCTTCCGCAATTCGAGCATTATATTTAATAAAAGTTCATAAAGATAATTTACGGAAGTATCAAACGAAGCACCTTTAATTAAACGTAAATAATTTATACGAAGTGATGCTGACGTCACGTCTTTGTCATTAACTATAAGAGTATAGAGTTTGCTATAATTTGTGATAGTTGTTGCGGTCGCTATTTTAAAAGCTTTCTTCTCGGGCTTTGTCATGGAGTTCACGAGGTATATTAAGGATTCGGATTTTATCATAAGTAGATGAAAAGGTTTATAATATCAGAATAAAGTTCGTTTTATAATTACAAAAAAAACATCATAATTAATTCGTAATTAATTATTAATCAATTAATTGAAATATTTACACAACATTTGAGACTACAATTATACGATATTATTTGAATAATCCCCATCTTTTAAATTCATAAGTTTGATTCAAATTAAATACAATTAGAATAATGCTCTCAAAAAAATATTCTGGAATTATTGGAGGAATCATAGCATTTGTGGTTATATTGTTGCTTCCCACGCCAACAGGAATGAGTGTTGAGGCCAAAGGGGCAGCTGCGGTAGTGGTTCTTATGAGTGTTTGGTGGGTCACCGAGGCCATTCCTGTATACGTTACCGCATTTGTCCCGTTAGTTTTGTATCCACCCATGAGGATATTATCACCTGCTGATACTGCAGCAAACTATGGGCATAGCTATGCGCTCATGTTTCTGGCAGTTTTCTTTTTGGCGAAGGCTATTGAAACTCAAAATTTGCACAAGAGAATAGCGCTGTCAATAATAAATATTTTTGGTAACAGCCGTCAAAAAATTGTATTAAGTATGATGATTGCAACAGCGGTTGTTTCAATGTGGATAGCGAATGTTACAACAGCCCTGATGATGTTACCTATTGGACTTTCAATTCTTGCTAAAGATGATGAGGTAGAAGGTGCTCAAAAAAATTTATTTGCGCCTGGTCTTATGTTAGCCATTGCATATTCAGCTTCCATTGGTGGTCTAGTCACACTTATAGGCTCACCCACCAATATGATTTTTGTTGGTATTTATGAAAAAATGTTTCCAAAAGCCCCTCCAATTAACTTTTTTATATGGTTAAAAATTGGGGTTCCAATCCTTATAATTTTAATTCCGGTGTTTTGGTATTTTATTATTCGATACTTCAAAATAGAGGGGAACCTTAGTAATAACCTTACAATTATTAAAGAGGAATTAGATGCATTGGGTAAAATGAGTTCGGGTGAGAAAAGAGTTTTGTATGTTGCTGCAATTACTGTTTTTGGTTGGGTTTTTAAAGATGATTTAATATTGGGGCAAATTGTAATTCCGGGATGGACGGGTATATTTGGTATTACGGGCAATGTACATGACGGTACTATTGCAATGGCTTCAGCGATCCTATTGTTTATGATTCCTGCCAATAAAGAGAGACGATTAATCAATTGGAAAGAGGCAAGCCAAATACCTTGGGGAGTAGTAATGATTGTTGGTGGTGGTTATGCCGTGGCAGAGGGTTTTGTGTCAACTGGTTTGGCAGATTGGCTAGGCTCCCAGCTATCATTTATTAATGGTTATCCTTTTTTTATGATACTTGTAATAGTAATCTCCTTTGTTTTATTCTTTACCGAATTTAATTCCAATACAGCCAGTGCCAATATTTTGTTGCCCGTTTTAGCAAGTACTGCTATTGCAGCAAGTATTAATCCGTTGCTGCTTATGATACCCGCAACCATAGCATGTTCTTGTGCTTTTATGATGCCTGCTGCAACTGGCCCTAATACTGTTGTGTTTGCCAGTGAACGAGTTTCTGTTGCGCAAATGGTGAAATGTGGTTTTTGGCTTAACATAATCACATTGGTTCTTCTGACTATAATTCTTTATTTTATTATCATTCCATGGTTGGATTTGGAAATGGCATTGCCTTTATGGGCTAAATAACATTTAATTTGTTTATATTGTTGAACTTTTAGCATAATAAAATGATTGTAACTACAGGTAATAAAGGAGATAAAGATAGGTCTGATTGTTTTGTTTCTCTAAAACTAACTAAATCAGGAGGGATACAAATTGATTTACAAAGTAAGGTAAAATCACTTTATGGTGATAGTATTGTGCTATTATGTAAAGAGGTTTTAAAATTCTTTAATCTTAAACACGTTATATTAAAAATTGAAGACAAAGGTGCATTGCCATTTGTATTGGCTGCAAGACTTGAAGCTGCAATCAAAAAGCAAATAAAAACTGACAAGGAGTTTTTGCTTGAAATGCTGCCAGAAAATATAAATACTTCAAGTTTTGATCAACACCGTATCACTAGATTGTACCTGCCTGGAAACACTCCTAGTTTAATGATTAATGCAGGAATTCATAAACCTGATGGTATTATCCTTGATCTTGAAGATGCTGTGGCGGTTGATAAGAAAAATGAAGCCCGATTCTTGGTTCGTAATGCGTTGCGGAATCTCAATTTTATGGGAGTAGAACGAATGGTGCGTATAAACCAAATCCCAGCAGGTCTTGAAGATCTTGAATATATTATTCCCCACAATGTAAACCTTGTGTTGGTTCCAAAATGCGAAAGTGCAGACCAACTTCATAAAGTAAATCAACGCATTGTAGCAATTCAGAAAAAATCTAAAATGATTAATCCTGTTTGGCTGATGCCAATTATCGAAAGTGCCATGGGCGTAATAAAAGCTTTCGAAATTGCACAAGCTGCTGATAATGTTGTAGCCATCGCCATCGGATTAGAAGATTATACTGCCGATCTTGGCGTAAACCGTACAAACGAAGGTATAGAATCTCTTTTTGCAAGATGTCAGATTATCAATGCTTGTAAAGCCGTTGGGATTCAAGCAATAGATTCGGTTTTTAGTTCAGTTGATGACATAGAAGCATTGAAAGAAAATGTGCATAAATCAAAAGCATTAGGATTTGAAGGTATGGGATGTATTCATCCTCGCCAAATAAAAGTCATTCGTGATAATTTTGCTCCAAATGAAAAAGAAATTGATAATGCGAAGAAAATTGTAATAGCCTTTATAAAAGCAACAGAAGAAGGATTAGGAGTAGTTTCCCTTGGTTCGAAAATGATTGATGCCCCAATTGTGAAAAGGGCTCAAAGAATTATAGATTTGGCTGTCTCATTGGGTAAGTTAGATATAAATTGGAAAAATCAGACAAATGAATAAGGAAGAAAAGTTAGTTGTAAATGCAATTGGTAGAAAAGTACCAACGAGAGTAAATGGAGAGACTGTTGTGCCTTTTAAAGGTGTTGGGCAGCATCGTCCTATCGGAAATAAATTTGGGCAGCGCATTTCTTCATGCATAGATTTTCCTAATGACGGCAATAAGCTGGTTTCTTCATTAAAGGAGTCATTGATTAAGGCAGGATTAAAAGATGGTATGACAATATCTACACATCATCATTTTAGAAACGGTGACTTGGTTGCTAATGAAATCTTTGATATTGCAGCAGAGCTTGGAGTTAAAAATTTAATTTGGTTTCCCTCTGCCTCCTTCGAATGTCACTCTTCATTAATTAAATATCTTGAAGATGGAACCATCCATCATATTGAAGGAAGTATGAATGGTCAGTTAGGTCGTTTCGCTTCTGAAGGTAAAATGAAAGGTGTTGGCGTGCTGCGTTCTCATGGAGGGCGATATCAAGCTGTACAGGATGGCGAAATACAAATTGATATTGCCGTTATCGCAGCGCCGACAGCTGATTTTTTTGGCAATGCCAATGGTGTTGACGGTCCAGCCGCTTGCGGTCTTTTAGGATTCGCATTGGCAGATTCACAATATGCAGATAAAGTGATTGTAGTGACCGATAATTTAGTTCCATTTCCTTGTTTGCCATGGCAAATACAGGGCAATTATGTTGATTATGTGGTAAAAGTGGATACAATTGGTATTCCCGAAAAAATTGTTTCAGGCACTACTGAAATAACAAAAAGTCCGGACAGGCTTCTGCTTGCAGAGATGACTGCTAAATTTTGTGAATATGCTGGGATTATTAAGGATGGATTTTCTTTTCAGGCGGGCGCTGGAGGTACAGCTTTATCGATTGGAATTTATTTTAGCGAGATGCTAAAAAAGAAGGGCATGAAAGCTCGTTTTGCAAGGGGAGGAAGCAATAAGTATTTGGTGGATATGCTGAACGAAGGATTAGTAGAATATATTTTAGACGGACAAACATTCGATTTAGACGGAGTAAAGTCGATGAGAGATAATCCAAAACATGTAAATACTAGTCCGTTTACCAGTTACAACTATCATGGTAAGGGTAATTTCGCACAGCTTGTAGATGTTGTTATTCTAGGAGCTACAGAAGTTGATGTAAATTTCAATGCAAATGTTGTTACACATTCTGATGGAGTGCTTTTGCATGGTATAGGTGGGTGGCAAAATTGTTTATTTGCCAAGTGTACCATACTGCCAGTGCCACTTTTTAGAGATAGAATTCCGGTAATCCGTGATGAAGTAACAACTATTTGTGGTCCAGGAGAACTGATTGATGTGATTATAACCGAACGGGGCATTGCGATAAACCCTTTGCGTCAGGATTTAATCGAAAAATTAAAAAATAGTAGCTTACCTATTAGAACAATTCAAGAGCTAAAAAATGAAGCTGAAAAAATATGTGGTGTTCCGATCAAACAAAAATTTGATGATAAAATTGTGGCGGTCGTTAAATGGGTTGATGGAACAATAATTGATGCTATAAGAAAGGTTTGTCCGCAATAACCTAATATCATCTAGGCTTTTCACATACTTATGGCTCATATAATAATCAACTTCTGAGATTTATCTTTCTTAGATTCACTTATGTTTTTTAAGTAAAATAGGATTCTGGAAACATGCTTAACATTCTAGGAAAATAATGAGTTTAATTATCTCTCCCCTAAATCTTCTGGCTAATTTTTAAATTCAAAATAAATTCTAAAAGTTATTGGCTGCGCCTAAATTTGCAAATCAGAAAAAAAGCCTCGAATAGTACTTAAATGGTAGAGTTAGCCGAAACCAAAGTGCGGTTTCTATATTGTGAATGAGGTGCTTTTCATTATTAAAAACATAAATAAAAATTCTTCTTCATGTAATTGTTATTAATTCAATGTGTATTAGCAACATTTTTTGAAGCTATTTTTATTAAATACTGGTAATTGTTAAACGAATTTTTTTGCAATAAACTTAATGTATTTTAAACTTCTCAATTCTTTAGTTGAAATTATATCTTTATAATTATTGTTAGTTTTCAATTATATACATATATATAACTAATAATCAATATATTAAAAATATATGTATTAATTTATTCATATTAATAATCATCATTTATTGAATTTTTTTAAGTATTTAAAATGATATTTTTAGCATAGTTTAAAAACAAAACTCATGAATAAGAAAAAAATTATTGTAATAGGAAGTTGCAATACAGACATGGTTATTAAAGGTGATAGATTACCTATTCCAGGAGAAACTGTTATTGGTGGTACTTTCTTGATGAATTCAGGCGGTAAAGGAGCCAATCAGGCAGTAGCAGCAGCACGACAAGGGGGTAAGGTCACTTTTATTTCCAAAACAGGAAACGATATTTTCGGAAAACAATCCATTGAATTATACAACTCAGAAGGGATAAATACAAATTTTATATTCTCCGATCCAAAAGCTCCTTCTGGAGTTGCATTAATTATGGTGGATTCTTACGGGGAGAATTGCATTTCAGTAGCTTCAGGGGCAAATGGAAATTTAAATCCATCTGACGTGGATAAAGCGAAAGATGAAATAAAAACAGCAGACTTGATTTTAATGCAATTAGAAATACCGATTGAGACAGTTGAGTATGTAGCGGAATTGGCATCAAAAAACGGAATTCCTGTAATTCTTAATCCAGCTCCCGCTAGAACTTTATCAGACAAATTACTTAAAAATATTTATCTTGTTACGCCCAATGAAACAGAAGCAGAAATACTTTCTGGCATAAAGGTAATTAACTTTGAGCGAGCGAAGCAAGCGGCTGATATAATAAGTGCAAAGGGGGTTCAGAATGTTGTGATTACGATGGGCTCAATGGGAGTATTTGTTAAGGAGAAAGATAATTATTATAATATTATAGCTACTAAAGTAACGGCGATTGATACCACCGCAGCAGGCGATTGTTTCAGTGGCACACTTTGCGTTGGACTTTCCGAAGGAAAAACAATATTAGAAGCGGCAAAAACAGCAGCGAAAGCATCAGCTCTCAGCGTAACAAGGATGGGTGCTCAGTCATCAATTCCATACCGTAATGAATTGTTATTATTTAGTAGTGAGTTGGCTCAATTATAAAAACAAAAATTATGAAAACAAACTTTATTAATCATTCAAGAATATTTTACTGGATACTTCTTGCTTCAATCTCTTTATATCCTATTGCACAGCTATCGGCTCAATCTAATGCTAACTTTGTTGTTAGTGGGAAAGTAACTGACGCTACAGGCAATTCACTCTCTGGTGTAAATGTATTAGTAAAAGGCACACAAACAGGAACCTTGACCAGCTTCGAAGGTGATTATACGCTTAAGGCTTCTCCTGATGCAATTTTAATCTTTTCGTTTATGGGCTTCCAAACCAGAGAAGTTTCAGTAAGTAAAAGGAATCACATCGATATAAAATTAAATGAATCATCTCAAAACTTAGATGAAATTGTAGTAATTGGATATGGTACTACAACAAAAAAAGAAATTACTGGGGCCGTAACTACATTGAAATCAGATGCTTTTAATAAAGGAGTTTACAATAATCCAATGGGATTAATTCAAGGAAAGGTAGCAGGTTTGTCTATAACTAAACCAAATGGAGCTGATCCAATGGCTGGATATCAGATTCTTTTGCGTGGAACAAATACACTTACATCAGGACAAGGACCTTTAATCATTATAGATGGAGTAATTGGAGCAGATTTGAAGAATGTGAATTTTCAAGATATTGAATCCTTTGATGTATTGAAAGATGGTTCTGCTGCTGCTATTTACGGAACACGTGGCTCAAATGGAGTTATTATCATCACTACTAAAGCCGCAAAGCGAGGTAAGGGAACTTTTGAATTTTCTTCTCAAATTTCTACTCAAGTTGCTCCAAGAGGTGTAAAAAACTTAACTGCAGATGAGTTTAAATATGCAATTGAAACCTATCAACCATCGAAAGCGGGAAGTCTTTTTGGCAGCAACACAGATTGGTTTAAAGAGGTAACAAATGAAAATCCTATTAGTTTTGAGAATCATCTTAGCTTTTCGGGAGGAACAGAAACCTTTTCTCAACGTTTATCACTAACACACGTGAGTAATCAAGGTTTATTGCAGAAAAATGAAGCGGAAAATCTTATCATTAAAGCTAATTTAATCCAAAAAGTTTTCGATGATAAACTTACTTTTGACTTTAATGTTACAAATAATATAAGAACTTATAGTCCAGCAAATTACGAAATATTTAGACAGGCTTTTATCCAAAACCCAACACAGCCAGTTTATGATAATTCGAATCCAGCAACAGGTGGATATTCCTTCAAACAAGGATTAGAATATTATAACCCAGTAGCAATGTTAAACGAAAGAACACGTGAAGGTAAAACAACGGATATTTTGTTAAGCCTTAGAGCAAAACTAAAAGTTACTAACAGTCTTATTTGGGATAATTTTATCGCTACACAAAAATCAGATTGGGAAGACAGCTCTTATAAAACAAAATATTACCCTACTATTATAGGTATTAATGGAGAAGCCGACATCGCTAATGGTCGCAACAGCAACTCACAGTTTGAAAGTGTTTTGACTTATAACAAGTCCTTCGATAAACATAATTTGCAAGCAATAGCTGGCTACTCTTATCAAGAGTACGAAATGAATAGTTCTTTTATAGGAAATTCTAATTTTGACACAGACTTATTTCTTTATAACAATATTGCTGCAGGTTCTTATTTTAGAGAAGGAAAAGGAGAACTGGGTTCTTATAAAGAATCCAGCACGCTAATTGCCTTTTTTAATAGGGTGATGTATAATTATGATGGTAAGTATCTTGCATCGGCATCAATAAGAAATGAAGGCTCATCTAAGTTCGGTACTGATAATAAATGGGGATTATTTCCCTCATTAAGTTTAGGTTGGAGATTAAGCGAAGAAGCCTTTCTTAAAGATGTAAATTGGATTAATAGTTTGAAATTGCGTGTTGGATACGGAGTAACTGGAAACCAAGATTTTAGTCCTTATCGATCTCAACTTTTGTTAGAAAGAGTAGGCAGTCTATACTACAATCAACAGTGGATTAATTCTTATGGGCCAGGGCAAAATCCTAATCCTGATTTAAAATGGGAAACGAAAAACGAGTTAAATATAGGAATTGATTTTTCCGTTTTAAATAAAAGATTAAGCGGTAGCATAGAATATTATGTTCGCAAAACCGAAGATTTACTATGGGAATTTCAAGTGTCTGTTCCTCCATACCTTTATCCTACATTGTTTACAAACGTAGGCACAATCAGCAACAGAGGTATAGAGTTAACTCTTAATAGTACACTGATTAAAAACGATAATTTTCAATGGAATTCTACTCTTACCGCCAGTCATAATAAAAATTATTTAGATAAAATCTCTAATAGCGAATTTACTCAAACATCTTACGAGACCGCTTTTATTGGTGGTACAGTTGGAGTTTGGACTCAACGAATTCAAGAAGGACAAGAACTCGGCACTTTTTATGGTCCAGTTTGGTTGGGTGTTAAAGACGGCTATGATGTATTTAAAAATCAAAACCCTATTGGCGAAGTTGATAAAAGTAAATGGGAAAATTTAGGCAGTGCTAATCCAGATGCTATAATTGGTTGGAGTAATGACCTTTCCTATAAAAATTGGAATTTAGGATTTGTATTTCGTGCAGGAATTGGAGGCAAAGTGTTGAATTCATATCGTTTGTATTATGAGTCTTGGAATAATATAGGTCTTCGAAATATTGTTCACATACAGTTAGAAAATCCAGAATTTATAGGAAACATTACCTATTCTTCAAAATATCTTGAAGACGCATCGTTTTTGAAATTAGACAACATTACCCTTAACTATAATTTTAACATTGAATCGAAATACATTTCAGGATTAAATATCTTTGGTTCAGCTCAAAATGTTTTTTGGATTACCAAATACAAAGGAATAGATCCAGAAGTAAATCAAGGCGGTTTAGAACCAGGAATAGATAGATTATCATACTATCCTAGAACCACATCTTTGTCTATCGGTATAAAAGCAGCATTCAAATAATTAAAACAGAAATTATGAAAAAATATTTAATCTCAACTGTTTCATTAGTCTTATTGGCTTCTAGTATATTTTCTTGTACCGACCTTACGGAAGAGGTGTATTCTGAAATTCCAGCAGGTAATTTCTTAACCAATGAACAAAATGTAATTGCTTATGCTGGTCGTGCTTATGTAAAACTACAGCCTTACCCAGAAGAACAAAGGCTTTGGTCGCTAGGTCAAAACGCATCAGATGAGCTTGTTATTCCTACCAAACACAATGGTGAATGGTTCGAGCAAGGACGATGGGAAGTCATTCAGAAACACACTCTCGGCAGCTCAACAGCTAACAATAAAATCCTTACAAAATCGTGGGATATGGTTTTTGAAGGAATATCGGCCTGTAACGAAATCTTGCAGGTAATAACGCCGCTTGATATTAAAAACAAAGATAGAGTGATTGCAGAAATCAAAACCCTTCGAGCCTTTTATTACTATTGGGCTATAGACTACTGGGGCAATATTCCATTTTCTGTAGATTTTAGTGATAGAAACCCACCACAACAAAAGAACAGACAATTTGTATATGATTTTATAGTTAAAGAAATACTAGACAATGTCAATCTTTTGCAAGAATCTCCTACACCAGAATATTACGGAAGAGTTACAAAAGGAATGGCTTATACTCTTTTAGCAAAGATGTACATTAACGCACAAGAATGGGTAGGAAAAAATCAATTTGTTGAAGCAGTAGCGGCTTGTGACAAGGTTATAGCATTAAATAAATACCAAATCGAAAATGACTATTTCGCCAATTTTAAAGTAAAAAATGAAGGCTCAAAAGAAAATATTTTTGTAATTCCTTATCATCCTCAGCTCACAGACGAACACTTTTATTGGCAAGCCCTCACATTAAATGCTGATAGCCAGTCAACATTTAATTTAGCAGGTGTGCCTTGGGACGGATTTGTATTGCAGCCTGACTTTTTTGGCAAATATGCAGCCAATGATATCAGAAGAAAATCCTTTCTCTTTGGACAACAATACGACATCAAAGGAAATGCTATTGTTATAGGAGGTAAACCATTCATCTACACACCTACTATCGCAAATTACAAATCAAGAGGAGAATGGGAAGGTGCTCGAGTTGCCAAATATGAATACCAAGAAAAACTTAGTTACGATGTAGTCGATATGGAAAACGACTTCGTTCTTTTTCGCTATGCTGATGTACTCTATACTAAACTTGAAGCACTTCATCGTGGCGGAGGTTCTGTAGCTGGCTTCATAAACAATCCTGATTTGCAAAAAATTAGAACAAGAGCAGGATTGCCTGTTTATACCATTGGAAACATTACTAATAACGAACTATTAGATGAATTAGGAAGAGAGTTTGCTTGGGAAGGTCACAGGCGACAAGATCAAATACGCTTTGGTGTGTGGGGAAATTCTTGGTGGGAAAAACCAGCTTCTGGACCAAATAAAAAATTATTTCCAATACCCCAAAGTGCTCTAAACGCAAACACTAATCTTGTTCAAAATCCAAATTAATGAAATATAAAAGTTCCATATCATCATTTACCATCATTGTGTTAACAATCGTTGCCTTATTTCTTTTTTCTTCGATGAAACCGAAAAAGCAAACAAGTGATAAGAAATCGATTTCGTTAAGCGAAATGCACAATAAAATTGCTGGAGCTTGGATTGGTCAGATGATTGGTAATATTTATGGTCTTCCACATGAAAATAAATATGTAAATGCGCCTGGTGCTGAAAATTGGCCTTATGGTTACAGCAAAAATCTTGATAAATTAAAAAAATATAATGGCGCATTTTCAGATGATGATACAGATGTGGAGTATATGTATTTGCTTGCAATGGAAAAATATGGTTTCGAGCCAACATACGAGCAAATACGTGAAACTTGGATGTATCACATTCGTGACCGTGTGTGGTTGGCTAATCGCGCTACACTAGGATTAATGCACTATGGATTTACACCTCCTTTCACAGGAGATAAGGATATTAATCCTCATTGGTTTCAAATTGATCCACAACTGATTAATGAAATATGGGCTTATACTGCTCCTGGAATGGTAAAATATGTGGCACAAAAATCAGATTGGGCGGCGAGAATTACTAGTGATGGCTGGGGAACAGAACCTACTATTCATTACGGTGCCATGTATGCAGCAGCTTTTTTTGAGAAGGACATTAACAAATTAATAAACATTGGTTTAAAAGAGTTGCCTAGTAACGGCAGATATGCCCAAACAATTCGCGACATGATTGCTTTGCATAAAAAATATCCTAACAAATGGCAAGATGCCTGGCAGGAAATGGCAAATAAATATTACATAAACGAACCTGACTTAACTAAAACAATTTGGAATGCAAACCTAAATGGTGCATGCGGAATATTAGCATTGTTATACGGCAATGGAGATTTTCAACGCACGCTTGATCTATCCTGTGCCATGGGTTTTGATGCAGACAATCAGGCAGCTACTGTTGCTGGATTGTTGGGAATTGTTTATGGCTTTAAAGCTTTGCCTAAAGATTTGTATTTACCTATTGATACTTGGACAAAACCATTTAATGACACTTACATCAATATTACCAGATATGAATTACCTGACTCGAGCATTCAAAATCAGATTGACAGAATGGTACAAATGACCGTTCAACTTGTAAAGGATAAAGGCGGAAAAGTTACAGGAAAACCAGGCAAGGAAATAATTACCATAAATACAAATACTGTGTTTAATGCTCCACTTGAGTTTTATATTGGTCCAGCAGCACGAATGGAAGTAAACAAGCCTGTTGATTTTGTTTTTTACAGCGATGCCAATAAAAAATACAATTGGAAATTAGTTGATGGTAAACTTCCAAAAGGTATTTCATTTAATAACGGAAGACTCACGGGTACACCAGTAATTTCAGGAAAGTACAAAGTAACTGTACAATTGGACAATGGTGAAAAATTTTTAAAAAAAGATTTTGAATTGTTAGTTCGTGGCATAAATATTGAAAAAGAGGCTGCCAAAGTATTGGCTAATGTAAACACTTTAAATGAATCTGTACTCGATTCATGTTGGACCACTTTTGGTAAATCAATCTATGCTAAAAATGCAGAAGTAATTCGTGATGGAAAGATTAATGGAGCAGGTTCAGTATTTTATAGTTTGGCTGCCAAAGCAAAAATCCCGAAAGTAGATTATTATGGATATGAATGGAACGAGGAACAAGATATTGATATGTTGGTCTTTAATACAGGAGGGATGGAAGAATTTGGTGGTTGGTTCACTTCTCTGAATGTTCAATACAAAAATGAAGAAAATAAGTGGGTTTCTGTCAATAAAAGCACTTTCAATCCACCATTACCAAAAACAGATGTTGTTTTTTTTCAGCCACATTTTGCTGAATACATGATTAGTTTTGAGTCCGTAAAAACAAAAGCCATTCGTATTATTGGCGATGCAATGATTCAGGATCACTGGAACAAATACACTAAAAATGTCTCAGGTTTCACATCTATTACAGAGTTAAGTGTCTATAAATCAAATAAAACATGGTAGTTATGATGTCTTCCAAAACAAAAATAGTAAAATTAGTAATTGTATTGACCGGAATATTCTTGTCGGAGGCTTATTCGCAGAACTCAAACACAAAAGAAGAATTGTCAAAAAAATCAATAAAAATGTCTAAAACCACTTTGCAGGATAAAATTAAAGGCGGTTGGGCAGGACAAACAATAGGCGTTGTTTATGGTGCTCCAGTAGAGTTCAAATACAATGGATCTATGGTAGATGAATCTCATATTATTCCTTGGAATGAACACTATGTAAAATATTGGTGGGATAAAAAACCAGGTTTGTTTGACGATATTTATACTGACCTAAATTTTGTTGCAGCATTTGAAAAATATGGTCTAAACGCAAGTTCTAATGATATAGCAAACCATTGGTCAACCACAGCATATCACCTTGCACATGCCAATCAAGCCTCAAGATATAATATCCTCAACGGTATAATGCCTCCAGCTTCTGGCAACTGGAAAAATAATCCTCATGCCGATGATCTCGACTTTCAAATTGAAGCAGATTTTATTGGATTAATGGCACCAGGAATGATAAACAAAGCAACCGAAATTGCAGACCGTGTTGGCCATGTAATGAACAGTGGCGATGGTTGGTACGGCGGAGTATTTGTTGCAGCCTTATATTCAACCGCTTTTGTTTCTAATAATCCAGAGTATATAGTAGAACAAGCAATCAAAACCATTCCGAAAGGAACAAAATTTCATAGTTGTATTGCCGATGTAATCAAATTTTACAAGCAATATCCAAACGATTGGAAGCAAACATGGTTCGAGATACAGAAGAGATGGAACAATGACGTTGGTTGTCCAAAAGGAGTTTTTCTTGGTTTTAATATAGATGCAAAAATAAACTCCGCTTATGTAGCAATAGGATTACTTTATGGAAAAGGAGATTTTACGAAATCGATTGATATTGCAACACGCTGCGGACAAGATGCCGATTGCAATCCAGGAACCGTAGGTGGTGTTTTAGGCGTAATGCACGGATACAGTTATATTCCTAAATTCTGGTTGAGTCCGCTTCAAGAAATCGAAAAAGAAGATTTTGAAAACACGACTGTTTCACTCGATAAAGCGTACGGTTTGAGTTTCAAACATGCTTTAGCAACCATAGAACAAGCAGGAGGAAAAACCAAAGGAAATGAAGTTAGCATTCCATTGTTTGAACCAATAGCAGTCGCTTTCGAGCAAAATTTCGAAAATTCTTTTCCAATCGAACGCAATAAAATTGACCAATCATTTACAGATGAAATTACTCTTGAGTTCAACGGTAATGGTTATGTAGTTTACGGAAACTTAGTAAAGAAATCTAAAATTGATGTCAAATACATTGATCGAATTTCAAAAAGAACTTATGGCTCTGAACCTTTGGCTCTTGCCGAAGCAGATGATCCGTACGTAGCACTTATGGAAATTTATGTCGATGGCGTTTTAGACCAAACCGTAAAATTACCAATGATGAATTCTGCTCGCAGATTGGAACCCGCTTGGAAATACCAAATGACCGAAGGAAAACACACCTTGAAATTAAAATGGATAAATCACAATCCTGATTATGAATTTAGGATAAATGATTTAATAGTATATTCAGAAAAAGAACCTACAAGTAATTTACCAGAAGAAACTCATTAAAAATGAATACAAAAATAATTTATATCGGTGTTTTAATAATGCTACTTAGTATTGCAAGCGGTTGCAAATCAAAGAAAGATATCGTTAGCAAATTTCCTAAAGAATTTTCTATTTCAAAAGAAGAATTAAAAGACAAAATACGAGGAGGTTGGGCAGGACAAACTATTGGTGTGACTTATGGTGGTCCAACAGAATTCCGATTCAAAGGAACGATGATTCAAGATTATCAAGACATAATTTGGCATGACCATTATATCAAAGAAACTTATGAGTTGGATCCAGGACTTTATGATGATGTTTACCTTGACCTAACCTTTGTTAATATTCTTGAAAAAGTCGGGCTTAATGCAAGTGCAGATGCTTTTGCTTTAGAGTTTGCCAATGAAGACTACAAACTTTGGCATGCCAATCAAGCAGCACGTTATAATGTTTTGAACGGGATTATGCCACCTGCTTCAGGGCATTGGATGAATAATCCACACGCAGACGATATTGATTTTCAGATAGAAGCAGACTTTATTGGATTAATGTCTCCAGGAATGATCAATACATCTTCAGATTATTGTGATAGAATTGGTCATATTATGAATTATGGTGACGGTTGGTATGGAGGCGTATTTATGTCGGCAATGTACACATTAGCCTATACCTCAAACGACCTTGATTTTGTTATTAACGAAGCATTAAAAACCATTCCTGAACAAAGTTTGTTTTATAAAACAATTGCAGATGTAATCAAATGGCACAAACAATATCCAAATGACTGGAAACAAACTTGGTTTGAAGTCGAAAAAAATCACTCTTCAGAAAAAGGATGTCCAGAAGGAGTGTTCAACTCCTTTAATATTGATGCCCGATTAAACGCAGCCTATGTTATAATTGGCTTGTTGTACGGTCAAAAAGATTTTCATAAAACAATGGATATTTCTACCCGTTGCGGTCAGGATTCCGATTGTAATCCAGCTACTGCCGCAGGAATATTAGGAGTGATGGATGGATACAAAAACATTCCTGCTTTTTGGAAACCTGCTTTAGAAGAAGCAGAGGGTTTAAAGTTTCCGTACATGGACATTACCTTAAATCAAGTATATGATTTGACCTATAAACATTCCCTTCAATTAATAGAACAAAACGGAGGAAAAATAGAAGGAGACAAAGTTCATATAAAAGTTCAAAAACCTGAAACCGTGCGGTTTGAAGAATCCTTTGTGGGTATGTATCCAAAAGAAGAACGATACCTCAGACAGCATTATACCGATAAAAACATCAATATAGACTTTACAGGAAATGGGATTGTTGTATTAGGAAACGTGAATAGTATTTGCTCTACAACCAAAAGCGATTATGTTGCACTGTTAGACGTATATATAGACGGAGAGAAAGTAGAGCAAGTAAAAATGCCATTCGATTATATAGTAAGAAAATACGATATTTATCATAAGTATTTATTAAAAGAAGGAAAACATCATGTAGAAATAAAATGGGTAAATAAAAGTCCTGATTTTAGCATCTATATGAAGTCTATCGTCATCTACAGTGATTCGCAAAACAAACCACTCGACACAACAAAAAAATAGAATAATTATGAACCTTGTTAGAAAATACAGCTTACTTTTTGCGATATTCTTTTGGGGCGTACTACTTCCGTTGAGTCTTATTGGTTGCAAGGAAGATGATTCTGTTATTTTGGATATTCAACCTAAACCATTTGAACGTTTGTTAGAAAACCAGAAAATGCCAAGTGCTATTTTTAAGGTTGATATTAATTATGCCGTCTTGCTTCCAGCAGATTATAATGAAACGAAAGTAGATTACCCAGTAGTTTATCTTTTGCACGGTTTAGATAATAACGAAAAATCTTGGTACACAGAAGGAAATATTAAATATTATGTTGATTTCTATAAAGACGAAATTGTTCCTATGATTTATGTTATGCCAGTAGGTTTTAATACCTATTATGTAAACAAGTTTACAGGAAATTACCCTTATATGGACATGATTACCAAAGAATTGGTTCCTGCCATCGATGCTCGTTTTAGAACCAAGCGCGACAAATCTGCAAGAGCTGTTATGGGTTATTCTATGGGCGGATATGGAGCTTTAATTCTTCCGGTATTGAACCCTGATGTATTTACTATTGGTGTGCCATTAAGCATGTCTTTTCGCAATGACCAACAATACATGGCAGAACCGCAGCATGTTTTTGATTCTCAATGGGGATCAATATTTGGAGGTCAAGGCTCGAGTGGAACAGCTCGTATTACAAATTATTTCAAACAACATAGCCCGTTTCACTTTTTTAACACTCAAAACACAAGCTCGTTTAATGGGCTTAAACTATTTATTGATTGTGGCGACGACGAAGAAACGCTTTCGATAACAAATGATGATATGCACGCTCTTATGCGAGACCGACAAATTCCTCACGAGTACAGAACAAGAAACGGAGGACACTCTTTTGATTATTGGAAAAAATCATATCGAGAGGTGTTACTATTTATCAGCAATGCTGTTCGAGGAATTCCGTATCCATCAGACTCAACACCTATAACAATAGGAACATTAATCAAAAGTAATGAATATGAGACTGTTGAAGAATCTGGAATTTCACTCAATGTCTTAAAACCAGATGACTATGCGACAAGCACTGCAAATTATTCGGTAGTGTATTTTATTCACAATCACGAGAAAGATCAAAGAACAAAAAACCTTACAGATGTTTTTTCTCTTTATAAAAATGCTATGACGGTTGGAAAAATTCCAAAATCGATTATTGTTGAGATTCCTTTTTCAGAAAATTTGAGTAGTGCTGTGATTGCAAAAATTATTCAAAAAATTGACGCAAGCTATCGTACAAAAGCAAATAAAGTCAATAGAGTTGTTTTAGGAAATTTATTAGGAGGAACAAAAGCGAACATCGTCGTTTCAGAAAATCCAGCATTGTTTGGTTCTTGTTTTTTGTTTGACGCACAATTAAAAAGCGATACGCCTAATCCGACTTCTGGGGTTTTTTATTATCTCGACATTACCGATGACAGCAACAATTACAAAGAATATCATAATTTCTATAAAAAAATAAAAAATTCAGGTATTGGAAATGAATATAGAGTAAGGCAAGGAAGAGATAACTATCAATCCTTTCTGAATGGTTTTGGCGAATCGTATTCTTCCTTATTTCAAGTTCTTAAATAAATTAAGAATAGTTAGTATGATGGTAGCGTTTTAGACAAGTTTCAACAGAATAAATCTTATTTTATGTCACATTAATCGATTGTAGTTATGAAAAAATATTTGATATGGTTTGTAGTCTTGTTTCCGTTTGCGATAGGTTTCGCACAGAACAACCTACGCATCATGGAAAGTCTTTCGATGAAAAGTGAAGTTCTAAATCAAGATATCAAATATTCAATCGTTCTTCCAGAAGAGTATTATTCTACAAATAAAAATTACCCAGTTGTCTATCTATTACACGGTTTGGGCGATGACGAAACATCATGGCTCGAAAATGGTCGAGTAAGCCAATTTGCAGATGAAGCCGTGAAAAGCGGTAAAATTGTACCAATGATTTTTGTGATGCCACAAGGATTTCGAAATTATTATATAAATGATTATGCCAAAAAATTTATGTACCAAGACATGTTCATAAAGGAGTTAGTTCCTTTTATAGACAAGCAATACCGAACAGTTCCTAACAAAGAACATAGGGCTACGATGGGCTATTCTATGGGAGGATTTGGGGCTATTGTCCTTCCGTTATTAAATCCCGAAGTATTCACTATAAGTGTTCCTTTGAGCATTTCAGTAAGAACAGATGAACAATATAAAACAGAAGACGCTTCGGAATGGAATGAGCAATGGGGACGTTTATTTGGCGGACAAGGAAGCATCGGACAAGAGCGAATTACCGATTATTATATGAAACATTCCCCTTTTCACATTTTTGCACAATTAGACGTATCAAAACATCAAAATTTAAAACTCTATATTGATAATGGCGACGATGAAAACACCTTAAGCAGAAGTAACGAAGAACTTCATATATTACTTCGAAATCGCAATTTTCCTCATGAATTTAGAGTGAGAAATGGCGGTCACGAATTTTCCTATTGGAGAGAAGCATTGCCGAACGGTCTTCGTTATATCAGCGATGCCTTTCAAGGAAAGAATTATCGTGGGGATTTAAAAACCTTGTCAAAAGATAGTAATACGTTTAAAAATTTAAAAAATAAAATAGTATATAACACACAATATGATGTGTTTTTACCTGAAGAGTACAAAAGTTCAAACCGCTTATATCCTACACTATATTGCGTAGGAAATCTCGGCCAACAAACAAAAGAAAAAATCGCTTTAACTGTTCAAACAGAAATTAAAGCAGGAGTATTGGCACCATTAATTATAATTTTTATCAACGAAAAAGTTGATATTATTAATACTATAATTCCGTCTGTAGAAAAAGAATATCGTGTCAGAACTGGGTATCGTTTCCGAGCATTAATAGGTTTTGAAGAAGGAGGAACAACAGCATTAGAAAACGCACTCCAACCAGAAAAATTTACATCTTGTGTTCTTTTTGATTCTCCTATCGATAATGATTTATTAAAAAAAGCAATCGATAAAAACAAAAAGCAATTGAAACGCACCTGGTTTTTTATCAGCACTACAGATAAAAGCGTTAATTATCAAACCAATGGCAATGCACATTTGTTATTGCGAGAAGAAGATGTTTATCACGAATACCGTGTTGGCGAAGGAACAGGAGAAAGCCTTTGGTTCTTGAATAATCTTAAAGAAACTTTAACTTTTACACAACAAAAAATGCACCGATAAGAAACGAATCCCTATAAATAGAATCCCTTTAACAATAAATAAATGTTTAACTAATACCAATATAAATATGATAAAAAACCTTGTAGACTTACAATTTAAAATTTTAATCACTAAACAAAAACAATAATTATGAAAAAATCTAAAATCTTTTTAAGTGCAATTGCACTAATCGCTAGTACAATGTTTATTAGCTCTTGTGGGGGCGATAATGACTCACCACCACCACCACCACCAGTACCTTCAAAAATCAAGAAAATTTCTATGAAGTACACAGATAATAAAATAGAATCTTGGGAATTTATTTACGATGCAAATAAGCGTGTTACGAGCATATCGAACATCTATGACGGAGGAACTCCAGAAGCAATTACTTATGATTATAGTGTTGCTGGCAAGCTTACTATTAATAAAAACGGAACTAAAACAGTTTATATTCTCGATACTAATGGACGAGTTGTTAAAGAACTGTGGAATGCTGCTGGAACTGAATGGGAAGCTTATGAATATGATGCTGACGGCATTATGAAAAAAGTAGAAGAATATTATGGTGGAAAAACCTATTTGAAATACAATATGACAATCGCAAGCAAGAATGTAACAAATAGACTTCGTTACAACGACGATGCAGGTTCAACCTTGAGAGAAGATCGAGTGTTTACCTATACAGTTGCAGATAATTTGAGCAATATTCCTCAGATTTACGCTGTTGATTCAGAGTGGAAAAATATTGGTGGTTTATTTGGTAAACAAAACCAGAAACTCGCACTTACTTATACCCGTAAGATCACCTCTAACCCAACATCAAATTTCAACGGAACATTTGCTTATACATTTGATACCAAGAATAGAGTTGCTACACAAACCAAAAACGGAGTAGGAAGTGCCGGGCCATTTTCAGAGTCTTGGACTTACACGTATTATGAAGATTAAATGACATAAATAGATAAAAATCCTACTAAGTATGTTTTCTTAGTAGGATTTATATTGTTTTTTGGTTAATTCTTTTTTGAGGTATTATGATAAAAAAGATATAACCATTTGCACTCCCTTTGTCATTGCTTCGCCAGTTCGTCTGCCACGGCGAACTCGAGTTCGTAGGAATCTCATTGCTCCGTAATCCCGAAAGCTTTCGGGACTGACTTTGTGGATGTGTTTGGCGGTCTCTGACCACAGAATTAAAAAACTTTATTAATATTAACCTTTAAATTATTAGCTTATGTTTATTGTAGAAAATTACGGATTGGCAATTATGCTTTGTGTTATCACTATGTTTTGTTGGGGTTCTTGGGCAAATACAACAAAACTCACCACCAAAACTTGGCGGTTTGAACTCTTTTATTGGGATTATGGCTTCGGAATTTTATTGACCACTTTACTCTTGGCTTTCACTTTAGGAAGCAATGGAATGGAAGGTAGAGCATTTCTTGAAGATTTTTCTCAAGCAAATCAAGACAGCTTAACCTCTGCATTTATTGGAGGTGTAATTTTCAATGCCGCCAATATTTTACTCGTGGCAGCCATTGCCATTGCGGGAATGTCTGTTGCTTTTCCGGTTGCGATTGGGATTGCTTTGGTTCTTGGCGTTCTTGTAAATTATATTTCTAACCCACAAGGCGATCCAACCTTGATTTTTGGTGGAGTTGCTTTAATTACTTTGGCTATTTTACTCAATGCCAAAGCGTATCAAAAATTACAATCCAACTTGGCCGAAAAAGTTTCCAAAAAAGGATTAATCTTGTCGATAGTAAGTGGTTGTTTAATGGGATTATTCTATAAATATGTTGCCGAGTCTATGGTTGCCGATTTCAATATACCCGAAGCAGGAAAACTAACTCCATACACAGCTTTGGTGATTTTTGCAGTTGGCGTTGTCGTGAGCAGTTTTGTTTTCAATACAATTCAAATGAAAAAACCATTTATTGGTGTTCCAGTTTCCTTTTCAGATTATTTTAAAGGTGCGACCAAAGACCATTTAATTGGTATTTTTGGTGGTGCAATTTGGTGTGTAGGAATGTCCTTGAGCATTATCGCTTCAGGCAAAGCTGGGCCAGCAATCTCGTACGGATTGGGACAAGGTGCAACCGTTGTGGCGGCCATTTGGGGAATTTATATCTGGAAAGAATTTGATCAAGCACCAAAAGGAACCAAGTCATTGCTGAATATTATGTTGCTGTTGTACATTGCAGGTTTGGCGATGATTATATTGTCTAAATAGTTAATTATTTGATTTTAAAGTTTGATATTTGTCATTCCAATCTGCTTAATTTTTTGGTAGGTTGGGATGATTTTATTGGAAGGATTCGCAAGTTGTGCATCATACTACCAAAACAGAAACAAAAAATGAACGAAAAAGAAAATCTATACAAAGAAATCGATTTATTGATTGAAACAATAGACAATTATAAGAATGAACCGAACTTTAGTATTGAGAAAAACAGAAGGCAAAATAAAATCGTTTCGGATTTTAAAAATGACAACGAAATTTTAAAAACATTTGCATATTTAATCGCTTATAGTCAAAATGCAAATTCTGAATTGGTAGAACAAATATTGAAATCTGGAAATTATGACAAAGCATTTGAAAATTTTGAGATTGACAAAGTTGCCAAATTAAACCCTTGTGATATTGCAGACAATTCTTGGGAAAGTATAAAAGGAATTAGACAGCAAGGAAAATTATTTCACATTGTAACATTAGCAAGAAAAATAAAAGTGATTGGCTCATTCTATAAATTGCTAAATGACATAAATATTCCGAAAAAAATCAAAACAGAAGATGATATTGAAAACTTTTGGAACGGGTTTGACATATTGCTAAAAACACTAAAAGAAAATAAAATTCCTTTTTTTCAATCAACAACTTCGTTGTTGCATTTTTTATTAGATAGCGGTTATGATTGTGTAAAACCAGATTTGGTAGTAATGAAAGTTGCTAAAAAGTTAAAATTTGTAGAAGAAGAAACTGGAGATAAAAATTTTAGAAAAGCGGTTCGAGTAATTCAAGAATATTCATTGGAACGGAATGTAAGACCAACAATAATAGATTTTTATTTTCTAATAGATGAAGCACAACGTGGTGCAAAAAAATATGTAAAAGAAGAATTTTATAAACGAAATAAATAAAAGTACGAACGTTCGAACTTCTCGCTTGTGTCAACAAAAGAATAAGTTTTTTTGTCATTCCGACGCAGGAGGAATCTCATTTGTTGCTCTCGTTATGTGATTTCTCTCGCTGGTCGAAATGACAAAAGCGTGTTAAATATTCCTTAATTTAATGACATTTCGAGCGAGCGCTAGCCTTAAAAATTACAATAAAGTGAAGTATTCACAGACGAATGGTTGCACACCTTTTATTATTTCAATGACGAAATACCAAAAGAAGAAGATTTTGAAAAAATAATTGCTGATTATCTCACTTTTGAGTTTAGTATGATTATGCAAAACTGAGAATATTTATTTGAAAAATAATAGTAAATTTGTATGGATTTAATGAATATAAAACACGAAATCTTGCAGTTTTAAACAAAAAATATTAAATTAATTTATTATATATCAGCTTGTTAAACGGTTTTTATGGGTCGACTCTTTAGGATTTGAATAGTTTTTCTAGAACAATTTGTAGCAGAATAAAATAAACTAATAGTTTTATCGATAAATCAAAACCTTAATAATTGTAAAATTGTCCAATAGCTTTTTAAATGTGATTTATCCTTTTATAAAATTTATTTTTTTAAAATGTTTCCTATTCCCCGACCAATTTTTTGAATGGTTTCTATCCCTAAGCTCAATGGTTCAGGTGTAATGTTATTATAGCGTTCGTTACTAAATTGTTGACTGAATTGCTGCGGGTAAATAACGATTCTGCTGTTTTTTTTAAAATGTTTTTCGAGTTTGGAGGGAAGATTTTCGAGTGCATTCATATAGGAAGCCGCTCCCTTGCGTGCACAAACTAACACTAACAAATCATCTAGATTGACGGCTTTTGACAAAACAAAAAAGTCGTCCCAATCTTCAAAGTTATGGGGCACAATTGCTGCCGTTAACCTCGCTTTTTTCACCAGTTTGTTAACAGAATTTTGGGTTGTTTCGTTACAGCACAACAAAATGGGAATACTCAGCTCTTGTGCCAGTTTCGCCATTTTTGTGAACCACTGTTCAAACCCGTTTTCATGTTCTGCCAAAGGCGGGATAACAATCGCAATTCTTTTGTGCAATACCAAAGGCTTTTCAAAATGGCAAATAAAAGTGGTTTTATCGGTATTGTTTAAAATATTGTCCACTTTTTCCCCAATTAGTTTGTCTATTAAATCCGCACGGTGAGGCCATCCCAAAACAACAATATCGGCCATAATTTCCCTTGAAATACGCGAGATGCCACTTGCCGGATTATGGTCTATGGTGGTAATAATATTTACTTTTGTTTCTGTTGCGGAAGCTTGCCTCACAAATTCTTCGAGTTTGCTTCTTGCTTTCAGAATGTTTATTTCCGCTTCGTCATTGTTGGAAACCACTGACAGAATTGAAACAGGATTGGCTGCTTTTTTTTCCTTGATGAAAATTGAAAATTCGAGCAGCTTTTCTATGCTTTCTATGTTGGCGATTGGAATGAGAATATGTTCGTTGTTGAAGCTGTTTGCTTTTTTCAAATCTGAGGTATCGCCATCCATTTCAATGACAATTTTTTTGGCTGCCTTTTCCGTTGCAAAAGATGCTATTATGCAGGTGATCAAAATCATTATTATAGAGCCATTCAGAATATTTTCATCCAGTATTCCTGCCTTATAACCTATCAGAACAGCAGCAAGCGTGGCCGCGGCCTGGGCGTTGCTGAGCCCAAAAATAAGCTGGCGTTGTGCCGCTGAATACCTGAACACGAGTTGTGTAACCAAGGAGGCAAACCATTTGCCGAAAATAGCGACAACCGTCATGACAACAGCTATTATTAATGCTTCCGGGCCTTTTAGGATTACGCTCATGTCAACAATCATTCCAACTGAAATCAGAAAAAATGGGATAAAAAGTGAGTTTCCTATAAACTCTATCCTGTTCATCAATGCAGAAGAATGCGGAATCAATTTGTTGAGGGCCAACCCGGCAACGAACGCCCCGATAATTGCCTCAACACCAGCTGCTTGCGCTAAAAATGCGGAAAAGAACACAACAGCCAACACAAAAATATAATGGGAATGTTTTTCGCTTTCCAGCTTGCGAAAAAACCATTTCGCTATTTTCGGAATCACAAAAAACATAATGGCTGAAAAAATTGCCAGTGAAATGCCCAACTTAATCCAAAATTCCTGATTTAGGCTTCCCTGATTATTGCTCATAATAACGGCAAGTGTCAACAGGGCAGCGGTATCTGTAATAATAGTCCCTCCAACTGTTATTGCGACTGCTTGATTTTTGGAAATCCCAAATTTGCTCACAATCGGATAAGCAATAAGTGTATGTGAAGCAAACATACTTGCAGTTAACAGTGACGCATTAAAACCATAACCCAGCAGATAGTAAAATACGGAGAATCCGATGCTCAAAGGAAAAATAAACGTAAAAAACCCGAATAAAAGGCTTTTGTTCCTGTTGGCCTTAAACTGGTTCATGTCCAATTCAAGTCCGGCAATGAACATAATATACAACAAACCGATGGTTGAAAAGAGGTCGACCGCCGAATTTTTTTCCAGTATGTTCAAGCCATAAGGGCCAACAATGACACCCGAAATAATTAAACCGATAATGCCGGGTATATTTAAGCGCCTGAGAAGAATAGGCGAAAGCAGGATAATAAGCAGAATCAATGAAAATATCAACACCGGATTTCCCAGCGGCAATTCAAATTCGTGCAATAAATGTTTAAAAAAGTCTGTCATTTGCTATTCTGGTTGTTGACGCCGTACGGTATTAATTTGCAGTAAATATATGGGATTTGTGGGAAATATAAATATTTTTTTGGGGAGTGCAAAATATTATTTTTATAAAATGGTTTTTTTGAAACCAGATGGACGCTTTAATGACACCGCGTTTTGCAATGTCCACAAAAAGACCAATAAGTTCATTTTAGCTATATTGCAAAAGGATCTTTTAATGGAAGAGGTAAAAAAGCAACCGGTGTTCTTTTCAGGATTCCTTGAACCCATTTTTTTATTTGTTTTACTGTCTTTGAAGTGTCGGTTTGCGTGTGGTTTTTTTTAATTTAGGCCTTAGTTTTAAGTTTCTGTTTTCATTCTTTAATGGAAAGGATCAGTGTTGACGGAATATCTGACAGCCAAACACTTTTTGTTTCCACCAATTTTTTCCAGCTTTCGGTGCTGATGATCATTAAGTCGTTTTGTTTTAGAAATTCTTTTTCAATAACTCGCTCATTGACAAAATTGATATGGCCAGGAGCGAATTGCTCTATTTCCCTTATGGCTTCCTTTAGTGCTGGATGATTTTTAATTTGTCCTTCCGTGTCTAAGATTGTAATATATGAATCTGAATTTTTAATTAGTTTTTGAGCGAACGTTATTGCAAAAATATCCTTTTCGCTAAAAACCGGAATGAATATTTTGTCAATTTTTTGAAAACCCTTATCCACCAAAACACCAACCGAAACTTCACTCTTGCCTAAAATTTGTTGGGTTCTTTGGTCAAATGGTAAATTTTCAAAGAGACTTTCTTTGCCCGTAACCTGGTTAAGCAGTTTTTCCGGATTAATAATTCTTGTGGTGAACCCTAAAATTTTACCCAATAAACTGCCTTCATAAATAGACTGGCCCACGCCAACCAGCAGCAGGTCATAATTGCCCTTGTTCGCCACTTCTGCAATATCGGCATCTATGTTATTTGAAGCTTTGTAAAGCGTCGTAATTTTTTGATTTAATTTTTTTGATTCTTGAATTATTGGCGCAAAACTTTCTGATTCGTATTCTTCTGCATTGTAATGGTGCATTTCATTGCTTGATGTGAGGTGCATAGCGGTTATTGAAGCATTTCCATTAAGTTTCTTTATTAATCCATTTGCCAATCTCAAAAGAGATTTACCGCGTTCTGGGTTTCCGAATGAAACTAAGATTTTGTATTTACTGATTTGCCTGATTTCTTGCGGTATTTCTTCCGATTTGGATTTATATGCCCAATTAATTAAGTCCAACGCGGGACCGGTCATAAATGTTGTCACCAAAGCCATTATAACCATCATTGCAAAAATTTCGGGTGTTAATACGCCAAGGTCATAGCCTATATTAAGAACAATCAATTCCATTAACCCCCTTGTGTTCATCAAAGCCCCTATGGTTAAACTGTCTTTCCAATCTTGGCCTACATATTTGGCCGCCAATGCGCTTCCAATAAATTTACCCACAACAGCAACAAGAATGATTAAGCCTGTCACTTTCCATAAATAAGGGTCATTAAGCAAACCAATTTCGGTTCTTAAGCCGGTAAACACAAAAAACAGGGGAAGTAAAAGCACCAAGGCAATATCTTCCACCTTTTCAATAAAAATATTTCTGAACTTTGTGTTTTCAGGCATAATTGCCCCAGCCATAAAAGCGCCAAACAAAGCGTGAATGCCTATTACTTCGGTGGTATATGAGGAAATAATCAAAGTCAAAAAGAAAATGGCAACAATAGGTTTGCCCAGATTTTCCCGTGATGAATGCAAGTCGCCAACCCTTTTTAAAAATGGACGAACTACTTTTACCATTAAAAAAACATAAAATGCGGCCAGGGCAATAATGTATAAAGCGCTCTCAAACGAACCTGCTTTAACTATGGCAATAACGGCGGCCAACAAACACCAGGCCGTGATGTCGTCCACTGCCGCACAAGTGATGACAATTGTTCCTAAACGTGTTTTCTGCAAGCCTCTTTCTTGCACAATTCTGGCTAAAACCGGAAATGCGGTTATGCTCATTGCGATACCTAAAAACAAGCCAAAGGATAAAAATTGAACGCCTTCGGGAGCAAAAGACCGGTAAATGAAATACGCCAGGCCCATTCCTAAAGCAAACGGAATGATGATACTTGCGTGACTTATTAAGACGGCTTCGTGGGCTTTGTTTCTCAAAACCTTTAAATCCAATTCCATCCCTATAACGAACATAAACAGGATTAAACCTATTTGACTTAAGAACTGTAAATTGCCTAATGATTGGGTTGGAAATAATGTGGCTGAAAATTCAGGAAAATACATTCCAATCAGGGAAGGCCCCAAAACAATGCCTGCAATTATTTCACCTATTACGGTTGGTTGTCCAATTTTTTTAAATACCCATCCAAAGAATCGGGCAACAAAAATGATTGTTACAATTTGGGCCAGAAGAATGGCTAACGGATGCTCCAAATTATAAATCAGGGAATCAACAAATTCTTGCCATTGGCTTTTTCCGGAATTGGGGATTACAATATTTCTGTCTTGCTCCAATTTTGAGCCAAGCAAAACAATCCAATACATAAGGGCAGAAAATCCACTGATTACACCCATATAAAAAAAGCTGTTCTTGAATTTTTTCATACCTATTTGTATTGCTTATTAAACTCATTTAACCGCAATCCAAGGCCAATAATAAATCTGTCATATGTTATTATTGTTGTTGACGCTTTATGGTCTGAATTTGCGGTAAATATAGATGATTTAATGAATATATAAATATTTTTATGAATGAATACGTCATAGTTTTATTTATAGGGAAAAGGGTTTTTAAAAACCAAAAAAAAGAAAGTCAAAATTGAAATATTTTATCTATTTTCAAATAAAATCATCCAAATTTGGATAAATTTATTCATGTATTCTCAATTTTGACAATTTATAATTATTGATGATTTTGGATAATTAAATTGTAAACAGATCTCATGGGATGTAACAAAAAATCAATTATATACCGCTTTCAATAAACTCAAATATGTTAAAAATTAAGAACAATTTTAAAAATCTTCAATTAGAAATAGGCATGCAAATTCCTCGATTTTTTTATTCTTTTATTAAGTATGTAGTTAAGAAGGTTTTTTTAAGTTTCATTATTTTTTTGTATATTTAAGTTTATTAATTAAAAAGCAAAAAATTATGGCAGTATTAAAAGTAATAGAAATTATGGCTAGTTCTTCCAAAAGTTGGGAAGAAGCTACGAGAAATGCAGTTGCTCATGCAACAAAAAGTGTAAACCATATTAAGTCAGCATTTGTACAATCGCAAAGTGTAGTTGTTAATGATGGTGAGATTGAAGAATTTAGAGTTAACGTTAAAATTACATTTGAAGTTAGATAACATAAATGTATATTTATATTTAAAGCGCTTTTTAAAGCGCTTTTGTTTTTTATGTATTTTTGAAAAAAAAATATTAATGTATAAATTTCTTATTCTTTTTACTGTCATTTCTTTCTTAAGTTGCAATGATAAAACCGAAAAAAAAATGCAAAATCACAAATTCACCAATAGTTTAATTAATGAAACGAGTCCTTATTTACTTCAACATGCGCACAATCCAGTTAATTGGTATGCTTGGAATAAGGAAACACTTGAATTAGCCAAAAAGGAAAATAAATTAATTTTGATTTCTATTGGGTATTCATCTTGTCATTGGTGCCATGTTATGGAGCATGAGAGTTTTGAAAATGAAGAAGTTGCCGCCATAATGAATGAACATTTTATAAATATAAAAATTGATAGAGAGGAACGGCCAGATATAGATCAAATTTATATGAATGCGGTGCAATTAATGACAGGTAGTGGAGGTTGGCCATTAAATTGTGTTGCATTACCAGATGGAAGACCGTTTTGGGGAGGGACTTATTTTCCAAAAGAAAATTGGATTAGTGCACTTCAACAACTTTCAAAACTATATTCAGAAACACCTGAAAAAGCAATTGAATATGCCGAAAAACTTACAGAAGGTATCAAAAATTCAGATTTAATTGAATTAAATAAAAATGAAGTTATTTACAAGATTTCTCATTTAAAATCGTCTGTTGATAATTGGAAAAAGAATATTGACCCTGAGCTAGGAGGCAGAAAAGGATCGCCTAAATTTCCAATGCCAAATAATTACCAGTTTTTGTTACGATATGGTGTGCAAGCAAATGATGGTGAGATACTTAATTATGTAAACACCTCTTTAACTAAAATGGCTTTAGGAGGTATCAATGATCATATTGGTGGAGGTTTTGCTCGGTATTCTGTTGATGCCAAATGGCATATTCCTCATTTTGAAAAAATGTTGTACGATAATGGGCAGTTGGTAAGTCTATATGCAGAAGCTTATCAAGCAACTAAAAATGAATTGTACAAAAAAACAGTATATCAAACGTTAGAATTTATTGAAAGAGAATTAACTACAAATGAAGGAGCATTTTATTCTTCTTTAGATGCAGATAGTAAAACCAAAGAGGGTAAATTAGTTGAAGGTGCTTATTATGTATGGACAAAACCTGAATTAGAACGAATTTTAGGGAGTGATTTTAGAATTTTTTCTGATTTTTATAATGTAAACGAGTATGGATATTGGGAACATGATAATTATGTGTTAATTAGAAAAAATAATACCTATGAAATTTCTAAAAAGCATGGAATATCAATTGTTGATTTGGATAAAAAAGTAACAAATTGGAGAAATAAACTTTTAAAAGAAAGAATAAAAAAGGACAAACCACGATTAGATGATAAATCGTTGACATCATGGAATGCACTCATGCTAAAAGGGTACATTGATGCATATACTGTTTTTGGTGATAAACATTTTCTTGATGTTGCAATTAAAAATGCCACGTTTATTTATTCAAAACAACTTCAAGAAGGTGGAAATTTAAATCATACCTATAAAAATGGGAAGAGCACAATTAATGGATATTTAGAAGATTATGCAACTGTAGTAGATGCTTATATTTCACTGTATGAAGCCACACTAAATGAAAAATGGTTGAACACGGCAAAACAATTGACAGATTACGTTTTTGATCATTTTTATGACACAAAAAGTTCTATGTTTTTTTTCACATCTAATGAGGATGCGAATCTAATTGCCCGAAAAATGGAAATTGAAGACAATGTAATTCCTGCTTCTAACTCCATAATGGCAAAAAATTTATTTAAATTAAGTCATTATTATTCAAACAACTATTATTTAAAAGTGAGTAAACAAATGCTTTTAAATGTGCAAGCCAAAGCGAATCTATATGGGTCTGGATATTCAAATTGGCTTCAGTTAA
Organism: Lutibacter sp.; assembly: GCF_030692605.1. Classification (GTDB taxonomy): domain Bacteria; phylum Bacteroidota; class Bacteroidia; order Flavobacteriales; family Flavobacteriaceae; genus Lutibacter. The sequence continues at coordinate 6,721 of NZ_JAUYUD010000078.1, read as the reverse complement.
AGAGTTATTTAGTAGGTGAATATTATGAAATTGCAATTTCAGGGAAAGATGCATTGGTAAAACTTGAAGAGATCAATACCCAATACATACCAAATAAATTAATAGCGGGAAGTACTAAAAAAAGTTCTCTTCCTTTAATGGAAGGGAGATTTTCGGAAAATGAAACTTTTATTTATGTATGTGTTGATGGCACTTGTAAACTTCCTGAAAGAGATACTAAAAAAGCATTAAATCAATTAAAAATTAAATTTTAGAACATGAAATTTTTACAAGTATTTTTTGTGGGTTTAGTAGCTTTTGAGCATATTTATTTTATGATTTTAGAAATGTTTTACTGGGACAAACCAAAAGGACTAAAAGTTTTTGGATTGACTTTAGAAGACGCAAAAATTTCAAAAACGTTAGCTAAAAATCAAGGTTTGTATAATGGTTTTTTGGCTGCTGGACTCATTTGGTCGATTGTTGATTCAACAAATTTTGATTCAATTGCTTTGTTCTTTTTATCCTGCGCTATTGTTGCTGGCATTTATGGAGCTTATACTACTAAAAAAATTAAGTTGTTTTATGTTCAATCTTTGCCAGCTTTGGTTGGATTAACATTAATTATATTTAATAATTGGCACTTTAAATAGTTATTTTTTAGGCTTATTCACCATAAAATCTTTTAAATAAAAAGGCTCAAAATAAGCGACATTTTCAAAAGAAGAAGTTTTATACTTTTCAAACGAAAGAAGTTCCATTTCTTTGGCTGATGGAAATTTATCTTCAATAAAATGGGCATTTTTATGAGTGATAATTGTTTTACATTTTTCGACACCATCTCCTAAAAAATACACATTACCAAGATCTAAATATTTTTTAAAAGACTCACTTGTAACAATTTTAGCAGCAACATCTTCCTTTATAAAATTAGTTTCATCGAAAACAGCGCAATAAACTTCCATTCTTCGAGCATCTAAAAGTGGAATTTTAAATCCTTCTGCAACGTACATAGAATGAGCCAATGATTTTAATGTATGTATTGAAATTAATGGAATGTTTAGCGCAAAACATAATCCTTTTGCTGCTGAAACGCCAATTCTTAAACCAGTATAAGACCCAGGACCCTTACTAACAGCAACCGCGCTAAGATCTGAAAATGTTAAAGAAGCATCGGTTAACACTTTTTTTATAAATTCATGCAACTTTTCTGCATGAGAAAAACCACCATCATTTAATTCTTTTAACGCAACAGTTACACCATCTTTTGCAATACTTACAGAGCAGTTTTTTGTTGAAGTTTCTAAGTTTAAAATTATTGCCAATTTCTAGTTTTAAAAAAGCAAAGATACTTAATTCAATGCGCATAAAACACCATGCATTTTATAAAAATGCACGCAATTGTTATCTCGATCTGGACTTGAAAACCTAATTTTTTAATGTTTAAGATATTCAAATACCATTAAGGTAACTTTTCATTTTAGCCTTTATAATTATAATCTTTATAAAAATAATTATTCAATTACAATTGGAATTCCTAAATAATATTCTAGTAATTTGGTTCTAAATACAAAATTATATTTTGCATTTACCATAGAAGATTGTGCATTCACCAACCCATTTCTAACTTGATCAAAATCAAAGGAAGTCATTACCCCAGAATTGTAGCTTTCTTGAGCATTTTTAAAAGATTCTTGTTGTGCTTTCAACGATTTTTCCGCAGAAACAAATTGATTTAGTGAGGCTTTTGCATCGGCATATGCTTTTTCAATCGTTTCACGTAATTTAACTTGTTTATCGAGCAATTGAAGTTCTGAACGTTTTTGGTTTATTTGAGCTTTAGCAACATTAGATTTTGTTTGAAATCTATTAAAAATAGGTATGTTCAATGAAAAACCGGCATTATATCCTAAGTTATCTTCAATCTGTTTCCCAAAACCATTTGGTACATATACCACATTATTGTTACTATCTATAATTGGTCTAAGATCTTTTTCACCTTGATTATGTTGGTATGAAGTTCCAATTCCACCACCAAATGATAGCGTTGGAAGAAAAGCAGCTTTTGCCATATCAACCGATAATTTAGAGTTTTCAATTGCTATTTCTGCGCTTTTAAATTCTGGTAAAGAGCTTACAGCTTTGTTAAATATTTCATCGGTGTCATTATAAATTAATGATGCTGAGTTAACAGTTAATTGAACAGTCTCTACGTCAAAACCTTTATGGCTAACTTGTAATAATTGGGCTAAACTTAATAAAGAAAGGTCTAATGCATTTTGAGCAGCAGTAAGTTGTTGATTATTGGTAGCTAAAGTGGCTTCAGCTTCAAATAAAATTGATTTAGGCTTCGAGCCAGACTCAAGTAATATTTTTGCTTTTTCAAGTTGTTTTTCGCTAATACTAACCTGATCTTTAGCGATTAAAAGACTTTCTTTATTTAATAGAACATTTAAATAAAAGTTAACAACATATAGCATAATGCCATTTTTATTTTCTTCTAAATTAAAACCAGCCGCTTCAAGATTTTTTTGAGTCTGTATTAAATTTAACTTGTTTCTATTTCCATTATATAGCGTAACGCCTGTATTAATTCCAAAACTATTAGAACGGCTATCTCTAGAAACTCGTCCGCCGTAATTATCTATATAAGAGCCAAAATTAAAATTTTGTGACATGGAAGAATTTACAGAAGGATAAAAATTTCCTTTTGCAATAGTGATGTCTTCCTCTATTAATTCTTTGCTAAGTTCTTGTTGTTTAACAGAAATGTTATTGTCAATAGCGTAATTAACGCATTCTTGAAGTGTCCATTTTTTATCTTGTGCAATTCCGGTTAAAAAAATCAGAAATGCTAAAATTGTAGCAAATTGTGTTTTCATTATTATCTTTCGAGTTTTTGTGTTAAGCTGAATGGGTATAAGACGACCAAAATAATCATTTGTTACATATTTTGTCTCTTATAGGAATGTTAAAATTTCTATTTCTTTTTGTGCTTAACAATAAAATAAAGCAACGTTCCAACTAAAATGTATGGAAAAATCATTAAATAAAGAATTCCAGAATTTAAACCTTCGGCTTCAGAAACACCACCACTTTCAACCACTGCTTTACACATTGCACATTGAGCCTTTGCAATTTGAATGAATAAAAGTAACAGTATGGAAAGTGCTATTTTCTTCATTTTAGTAAAAAGGTGAAATTAAGAGATACACTAAAACGCCACTAATTGCAACATAAGCCCATAAAGGAAAAGTAAATTTTGCTATTTTTTTATGAAGTTCAATTTGGTTGGTTATACCTCTCACAAAAGTTATTAAAACAAACGGAATTACTATAATTGAAAGCAGAATATGAGAAATTAATAAGAAATAGTAAATAGTTCTTATAATTCCTTCACCACCATATTTTGTAGATTCTGAAGTGATATGATGCGCAATGTATAAAACTAAAAAAATTACTGAAAAGGAAATAGCCAATTTCATTAAGGTTTCATGAAGTTTTATTTTTTTAGATTTTACGGACCAAACGGCAACAAAAAGAATAATAGCTGTAAGAGCATTAATAGTTGCATAAATTGGTGGTAAAAAAACAGGTAGTTCAACATCTACTTTTACGCTAAACAGAAGTGCTACAGAAATAGGGATTAAAATGGATAAAAAAACAATCCACTTATTATATTTTTGGGCATTTTTAGTCATTATTCTTTTAATAAAGTTTTAATATCTTCTTTTAACATTAAAATATTTTTTGTGTCTAAACCATCATAAAATGCAATAGGGTTTCCAAATTCATCCAAACGAGATCTAATGTGACCATTTTTATCTACTAAGGCAAACATGCCAGAATGTTCAAATCCACCTTCAGCGGCACTATTTTCGCCTGCATATAACGCAATTCCTTTGTTTGCAAAAGCATAGATAGTTTCTTTGTCACCTGTTAAAAAGTTCCAATTGGCCCATGTAGCACCATTTTTTTTGGCATATTCCTTGAGTATTTGGGGTGTGTCATATTCTGGATTTATACTAAATGAAGCAATTCCAAAATCTAAATTTCCGTAAAATTCATTTTGAATGGTTGCCATATTTTTGTTCATAATTGGGCAAATAGTAGGACAAGTGGTAAAGAAAAATTCAATTACGTATACCTTGTTTTTGTAAAATGAATTCGAAATTAATATACCATTTTGATTTGTAAACTCGAATGGAGGAACTTTTCCAATAGTTATTAATGTTGTTGTTTTAAAACGATTTACCACTTTTGGAACTGTATAAATGCCAAATATTAAAATAATAAAAGCAACTCCTATGTATGAATATTTCTTCATTTTTTTAAATTCTCTATTCTCTATTCTTTATTCACTTAATAACAATTTTGAAAGAAATTAAATTTCTCGTTTTCTTCTTGCCTTTTTTTCTTCAGATTTTTTAAGCTGGTAATAAATGATGGCAATATCATCTTTCATTTTATTTTTTAATGTAGCTACTTCTTTCATAGTATAACCATATAACTTTCCATCTGAAGTATCTTCATCATCTTTTCGGCCCCTTAGTCTAAGATCCATATCTACAATAAATGCATTTTCAGAATATAAATTCTGATTTAGGTCAAAAGGAGTTTTAAAACTTGCAAAAAGTTGTTGAATTTCGGTTTTAGATGCGTACACAAATTGCCAGTTTTTAATATCGGTAAAAGCACTCAATTCTACTATTACTTCACTGTAATCCTTTTCAGATTCTTTTGGAATAATTGCAACAGCCTGAAAGTAAGGCTTTTGGTAATATCGTTTGTAAATAGTTTGATTTAAATTAAAGAGGCTGGCTTTTGCTTCGGAAATATTACTACCTAAAAAACAAACAATATTTAATTTAGTGGCAAATGATGCATTAGTAGAAGATAATGGTTTAAAATCAGTAACTTCTTCGGTTAAAATTGGTAAATTTTGATGTTTATAAATACCTAGTGAGAGAAAAATATAAAATATTAAAGGGGCGATAAATAAGCCAAACAGTAAAAGGAATTTTTTCAAATCAAACTTTGAATATGCTAATCTAAAAAGATCTTTAATTTTTTTCATGCTAATAAAGTTAAACAAAAAAGGTAGCTATTAAACTACCTCCTAATTTAATCTAAATATTTTAGTATTTAATAATTCCATTTTGTTAATGGTCCTAATACGTCGTTTATATAACTTCCTTCAATTAATAAAAGTGCTGCTAAGTACGCAATTAAAAATAAGGCAGTCCAAACAACAGCTCTACGTAAATTTGCCTTCTCATCAGCCATATGCATAAAAAACCAGGTGATGTAATATGCTTTTACCAAAGTTAGCACAAGAAATATAATATTCAGTGGACTTGTGCCTAAAATTTTAGTTAAATGAAGAGATTCTGGTTTTACAATACCTAAAATAACTTCAACAATTGTAATAACTGAAAGTATGCCAAATACTTTCCAAATTAATTTTGTGTGCGATTTATGTTCTTGAGCGTGTGCCATCATTTTTAAATTTTTAAGAATTAAACCAAGTAGAAGAATGTGAAAACAAATACCCAAACTAAATCTACAAAGTGCCAGTACAATCCAACTTTTTCTACCATTTCATAATGTCCTCTGCGTTCATAAGTTCCAATAATAACATTAAAAAAGATGATAATATTGATAATTACTCCTGAAAAAACGTGAAACCCGTGAAACCCGGTAATAAAGAAAAAGAAATCGGCAAATAGCGTTTTTCCGTATTCATTAACTTTTAAGTTTGCTCCTTTAACTACAATTTTTGCTTCGTTTAAATAAGTCATTGCTTCTGCTCTAGGAATGATTGTTTTTTCTTTTGTTTCTGGATTTATTTGTTCTGTTCTTATGGTAATAGATGGGTTTGCTTTAAAGCCTTCAATTACTTGATTTACAGAAAATGGAGGTAAGGCGGCTTCTTTAACAAACCACAATCCTTTATTTTTTGTATGCTCAACTCTTCCTTCATCGGAAGATAAAGCAAATTTTTCTAATTCAATCTGATGGCCAGATGCATCTACAAACTGAATGATTTTCCCATCGTGTAATTGTACTGCTCCATAAGAACCATTGATGAAATTTTTCCATTCCCAGGCTTGAGAGCCTAAGAAAATTAAACCTCCTATAATAGTAAGCAACATGTAAAAAGTAACTTTCTTTTTATTCATTTGATGTCCTGCATCTACAGCCAAAACCATTGTAACAGAAGAGAATATTAAAACAAACGTCATTATTGCTACATAGTACATTGGTGCATGTACTCCATGTAAAAAAGGAAAGTGAGTAAATACTTCATCGGCAATTGGCCAAGAATCAATAAATTTAAAACGCATTAATCCATAAGCGCCTAAAAACCCAGAAAAGGTAAGTGCATCAGACAAAATGAAAAACCACATCATCATTTTACCGTAACTTGCGCCTAAAGGATTATTGTTTCCGCCTTCCCACGAAGTTCCATTTGTTTCTGTAGCAGCAGTTGCTTCCATATCAATTATTTTTTGATTTTTAGTTTAGTTTTGCCAAAAGTACATTTTTTTTATTATCTAACCCATTGGGTGCAATTATTAAAAACGTCTGTTCGAGTGTTTTTTGTGCAGTAAAACGAAACAAAAAATGTATCGAGAACCGTTTTTAACTATCATTTTTCTGTTCTCGATACAATTTTCTATCGAAAATCACTCGAAGTGACGAAAAATCATCGTTAAAAATTAATTGCACCCAACGCGTT
>NZ_JAUYUD010000064.1 GCF_030692605.1 Lutibacter sp. | reverse complement strand
CATTTGATGGATTTAAAACAAGAATACTTTCTAAATTAACCTCGTTGACAATTATTCAATACATTAACAAGTTTATTTTTGAGAGAAATATTAACAACTTAAAAATTAACATTGTCTAAATGCACAACGGGTTAATAAATTACTTCCTTATAGGGATGATCGTTAATCTTAAATAATAGAGACTGTCGGTTTTATTTAACATTTGAAATGGTTTTACTTCACCCAACATATTTTTCTCCAATAATACAATATATTGCTATTGCAAATTGCAAAGAAATTAAATTCGAATTTGAAGATAATTATCAAAAACAGTCCTATAGAAACAGATGCTATATTGGCACCGCACAAGGTAAACTTCAATTAAATGTACCTATTAAACACACTAAAGGCATAAAACAAAAAACCAAAGATGTAAAAATAGATTATAAAGATGATTGGAATAACTTACACTTAAAATCTTTAATAACTGCCTATAATTCTGCTCCTTTTTTTGAATATTATGTTGATGATTTACTTCCTGTTTTTACTAAAAAATTTAATTTTTTATTGGACCTTAATTTGAAAACTCATGAGTTTGTAATGGATGCGCTGCAACTTGAAATTCAATCTTCTAAAACCGATGAATTTTTCAAAGAATCAGCTTGTTTAGATCTACGAAAATTAGCAGTTGCAAAATCTGAAGAACATTTTAATTTAACATCCTATTATCAAGTTTTTAATGAAAATATAGGATTTTTACAAAACTTAAGTATTCTCGATTTAATTTTTAATGAAGGTCCAAATGCATTAAATTATTTAGAAACTCAACAAATAACATTCTAATTTGGAATTACTACGCGTTATTACACATTACGGAATGCATTTTATAATTCCTGGAGTTATTGCTTATCTTTTTTTTAGGAATCAATGGAAAAAAGTATGGATTATTTTTATACTAACTATGGTTGTTGATTTAGACCATTTGATGGCCACACCATTGTTTGACCCTAACAGATGTAGTATTAATTTTCACCCCTTTCACTCAAATTATGCCATTGCATTTTATTTTATATTATTAGTTTTTCCAAAAACTAGAATAATTGCCATTGGTTTATTATTTCATATAATTACAGATTATTTTGATTGTTTTTGGATAAAATAAAAAAAGATTTGTTTGTCCTTAATTAATTTTCTTATCATTTTGCCACAAATTTTTTAAATATGTCAGATTTTTGGAATAAAACCATTGCAGAAATTGTAAGCGATGATATCAGCACTGCTTCCGTATTTAAAAAACACAAATCAGATTTTTGTTGTGGTGGAGAAAAATCAGGGAAAATGCCTGTTTAAAAGCAAACATAGATGTTGATGATGTAGTCAACGATTTACTTAATAACAAACCGAAAAATGATGCTCCAAATTTAAATTTCAAAGATTGGAGCGCAGAATTTTTGGCAGATTATATTGTTTATGTGCACCATACTTACATAAGACAAAATCTAGCCATTATTAATGAATTTGCAGATAAGGTTGCCAATGTTCACGGTCAGCACGAACTAAAAACCATCGAAATTGCGAAATTTTTTCTTCAATTTCAAGTGAATTGACTTCACACATGGGAAAAGAAGAATTCATATTATTTCCAGCCATTAAAGAAAAAGATAATAACATTAATTTTGAATTTGACGAAAAAACCATTTCCTTGATAAACGACGAACATGAAGAAGTTGGCACCATGATTAAAAAAATACAAGAATTAAGCTCAAATTTTAATCCGCCAGAATGGGCTTGCAATACTTTTAAGGCACTTTATTTTAAACTTGAAGAATTCACCAAAGATTTGTACCAACATATCCATTTAGAAAATAATATTTTATTTCCAAAAGTGAAAAACCTATAACAAAACCCCTTAAAAGTAAAAAAGGCTGCCAGAAAGAATTTTCAGGCAGCCTCTTTTTTAATTGAAATTAATTTGGCTTAAATAAGCACGAGAAATTTACTTATTATTATTTAATAGTAAAAGTCATACCACCAGATATGACACCATTTTTTAAATCCCCATTGTTATTAACATTTCCATTTTCATTATAGGTGTAACGAACAAAAACGGGTAATATAGAGTTTTCAGAAAAGGCAATTTCTTTAGATAAGTTTAGGCCAACATTGGTAAATGCAGCCCCTGCTTTTCCACTTTTATGATAACCGTAAAAACCTTCTTTATTAATAACCGCCATTCCAATAAAAGGTTTTAAATCAACTCCGACATTTTCAAATGTAAAAGTGTATGCTATCTCAGCATAAGATGAAAAAGCCCTTTTGCCATTTGCATCAAAATCATTTCCCACAATTATAGTATTCCATTGGATTTCTAGGGGAACATCATTTTCTGAAAAATCAAATAAGATTGAAAGGTCCATTACGTGAGGAGAATTTGCGTCATATTTAAAATAGCTATTTCGTGTGCCGCCACTTTTTTTAGTTGCATTATAATAATAATCGCTTAGCAAAACTGATACAACTGGTGTAACTTGATATGAAACATACCAATCAAATTCATTATAAGCTTTTTCTGAATCTGATAAATTGGTTGTTGCCCACACGCCAAACGTAAGTTTATCGGTAAAGGCATAAGACGCATAGGGTTGGAAAGCTAATTTATTATGGTTAAGTTTTATACCACGCCACATATAGGGATATACGAGGTCAATTCCTAAAGCAAATTTACTTGTTGGTTCTTCGGTTGCTGCAACTACTGGTGTTTCTTGTGCAAACGTAAATGTGTAGGTTAGCACGAATGCTAAAATAATTACTACTTTTTTCATCTTAAAATTGGATTTGATTATTAATTGATTTACACTCTATTTATTATTAATTTACTTTTTTCATTTTTTTTATGGTAAGTAAATCGTCAAAATTATTTATTCAATAATCAACGATTTCATATTCATAAATTCTTTGATTCCTATCTCAGACAATTCTCTTCCATAACCCGATTTTTTAATGCCACCGAATGGAATTCTTGAATCGGAGCGAACTAGAGAATTGACAAAAACATTTCCAGCTTCAATTTTTCTTGCAAGTCGATAAGCTTTTTCACGATCTTCAGTCCAAATTGCCGAAGCCAATCCATAACGATGATTGTTTGCAATATTAACCGCATCCATTTCATCTTTAGCTCTTGTGATTGTTGCCAAAGGGCCAAAAGTTTCTTCTTGAAAAGCAATATTACTCGAATCTACAAAATCTATTAAAGTGGGCTGAAAATTGCAGTTTTCACGCTCACCTCCCACGATAATTTTAGCGCCTTGTTGCAAAGATTTTTCCAATTGAGAACTCAAAGTTTCTGCAAATTCCAGTTTTGCCAGTGGCCCCATATTAATTCCATTTTGCAACGGATTTCCTTGATGCAATTCGGCTATTTTACGAGCAAAAGCACTTGTAAATTCATCAACCACTTTTTCCGTGACGATAAATCGTTTGGCACAAATACAGGCCTGGCCTGCATTGAGCATTCTGGATTGTGTGGCTACTGTTGCTGCTTTTTCGATATTTGCATCGTCTAAAACAATAAAAGCATCAGACCCTCCCAACTCCATTACCGATTTTTTGATGTGTTTCCCAGCCAATGAAGCAACCGATGAACCCGCCATTTCACTACCTGTTAAGGTAATTCCACTAACAATATCCGAAGCTATTATTGTTTCCACCTGACTGATACTAATGGTTACTTGTTGAAAAACACCTTCTGGAAAACCAGCTTCCAGAAATGCGTTTTCAATGGCTTTGGCACAGCCTATAACATTTGAAGCGTGTTTCAAAAGGGTAACATTTCCTGCCATAATTGCTGGCGCAGCGTATCGTAAGACTTGCCAAAATGGATAGTTCCAAGGCATCACAGCAAAAATTGCTCCCGAAGGATCGTAAACCGACAAACTTTTAAAAGGTGTATCATAATAAACATCTTTCAGCATTTTCTCGGCATTTTCGGCATAGAAATCGCAATTTCCCGCCGATTTTTCCACTTCCCCAATTCCTTCCGATAGAATTTTACCCATTTCACTGGTAATCAAAAAGCCTAATTCCTCTTTTTTTGCTCTGAGTATATTGGCTAATTTTTTCATTTTATTGGCTCTTTCTTGAAAAGTTGTTGTTCTCCAACTTTTATAAGCTTTATCAGCTCTTTCTATTTTTTGAGTCAATTGCGCATTGGTCAAAACTTCGTGTTCGGCAATTATAGCCTGAGTATATGGATTTATTGAATTGATTATCATAATATTAGTGATTTTCACTTAATTTTGTTTTAGAATCCAAAGGCCAATACATTAACACAGAGCAATTACCGCTTCGAGGATCGTCTAAATAATCGAATAATGGTTTTACTAAAATAAAGCCACATTTGGTTTGAGCCGTAACAGTTGGATCAATTATTTCGCCTTTTATTAATTTATCGCAATATTCTGCTATGGTCATTTGGTTTTTTACTCTTTCAAATCCAATAGGCATTCCTGCAGTCATTTGTCCTTTGCACCCCAATTTTCTTGCAACATCCTGGCGTGCATTATAAATTTCCCTGCCTATTCCTCTTCCTTGATAATTAGGATGCACGGAAACGTCCAGACCGTAAATCCAATCAGCATTTGGGTCATGGGTTCCTAACCATAAATTATCTGAAATTTCCAAAAAAGTATGATGTTCTTTATGATAATTTTGGCGCAAAGTTGTACAGGAAGCAACGACTCTATCGCCATCTAAAACCACAAACTGTCCTTCAGGGAAAATTTCCAAATGCTTTTTATATTTTTCTTCTGTAATTAACTCTTCCCAAGATAATGTTGGGAAAACAATTGCCTGTAGTTCTGCTTGTTGTTTTGCGTGTTCTAACGTAGGCGTTTGCAAGGTATATTTTCCTAAAATTATTTTTTTCATCTGTTTTTGTTTTTGAATGAATTAGGCCATATTTCCATAACTGATTAATTTCAATTCCAAATATTCTTTCAATCCTTCGGAACCAGATTCATGACCTATTCCGCTACTTTTCCATCCCGAAAATGGCAATTCCGTTCCGTGTGCTGCCCATTCGTTAATGCCCACCATTCCAAATTCCAAATTTTCCGCATAGAAATTAGCCATTTTTATATGATTTGTAAATACGTAAGAAGCCAATCCATATTCGGTCTCATTTGCCCATTCTAGCGCTTCTTCTTTGGTTTCGAAAGGAATAACGATCATTAAAGGCCCAAATATTTCAGTTTTAATAAAGGTTTGATTTTGTCTGGCTTCAATCAAAGCGGGATGAACAAAAAAACCTTTCTCCGAAGCTTCGCCCCCAATATGAATCGTTGCACCTTCGGTTTTAGCTTTTTCAATCATTGCCAATGAATGTTTTTGCTGTGTTTTATTAATAAGCGGCCCGATAAAATCTATATCGCCACCATTTATGCCTGTTTTCAATTTTGAAATATCCTCTTTTACGATGGAAACAAATTGATTAAAAATAGAGTTATGTACATAAAAACGTTGTGGAGAAACACAAACCTGGCCACAATTTCTCAACTTGGCGACCAATGCTTGTTTTGCAATGGCTTTAACATCCACGTCATTTTCAATAATGACTGGAGCATTTCCGCCCAATTCAAGCGATAATTTAGTGGATGTTTTTGAAGCTCCATCCATTAATATTTTTCCAACGCGGGTGCTTCCGGTAAAACTAATTTTTTTCAATAATGGATTTTCAATCATTTCTGCTCCAGAACTTATTGGCTCTGTATTAATCATATTGAAAACGCCTTTTGGAATCCCAGCTTCGTGCAATGCTTTTGCCAAATTAAAACTAGATAATGGGGTGAATTCCGAACCACGCATAACTACCGTACAGCCAGCAGCCAATGCCGCTGCTACAGCTCTTGCCGGGTTATACGCAGGGAAATTCCAAGCGGTAATCACTCCAACAACGCCTATAGGCTGGTAAATAACCAGCGACCGTTTGTCGATTCTGCTTGACGGAATAACTCTGCCATAACTACGTTTTCCTTCCTCGGCAAACCATTCAAAAAGATTGGCGGAAACCTGCCATTCGCCACGAGATTCAAGCATTGGCTTTCCTGTTTCCAAAGAAGTTTCCTTGGCGAAAGCCTCAACGTTTGCTCGCATATAATTGGCTGCTTTTTTTAGAATTTCAGCTCTAAAATAAGGCGTTGTGTTTTTCCAATCTTTGAAAGAAGCATCCGCGGCAGCAATCGCTGACTTACAATCGGCTGCATTCCCGAAAGGAACTTTATCTATTATTTCTTCCGAAGCTGGACTTTGTAAATCCCAAGTCGCGCCATCCATAGCATCGCGCCATTCCCCGTTTATATATTGTTTTCTCATTAGAGTATTTCTTTTATTGTTTCTTCCAAAATAGTCAAGCCCTTTTCCAAGATTTTGTCTTCAATAAATAAAGGGCTTAATATTCTAATACAATTTCCGGAAGTTCCGGAAGTGATGATAATCAACCCTTTCTCCAAACATTTATTTACAATGGCTTTTGTGGCTTCACCATCTGGAAGTCCTGTATTTGGATCGGAAAACTCGATTGCTAACATTGCTCCCAATCCACGAACATCAGTAATATTTTCCGGATACAAAGCCTGCAACTGATTGAATTTCTCTCGGACAATATTGCCGACTTTTTCGCCAGCGGCATTGATGTTGTTTTTTTGCATATAGTTGATGCTTGCCAATGAAGCCACGCAACTCAAAGGATTTCCCAAATAGGTTCCGCCAATAAGTCCAGGTTTCACGGCATCCATAATTTCTTGTTTTCCAATAACGGCACCAATTGGCATTCCGCCTCCCATTGATTTTGCCCAAGTGGACAAATCCGGAGTAACGCCATAATGTTCGAAAGCTGCCCATTTTCCGGTGCGGCCAAACCCTGATTGTACCTCATCAAAAATCAGGAAAATGTTATTTTCGGTACAGAATTTTCGCAAATATTGCACGTATTTTTTTGAAGCAACAGTAAAACCGCCTTCGCCTTGTACCAATTCCAAGATAATTGCAGCGGTTTGGCTTATTGAAACGGTAGACGAAAAAGTTTTATGCAACTTCATAATCATCAAATCATCAAATTCATCTTCAGTCATTCTGGCACTCATCCTCGGTTTATAATATGGAAATTCCAAACGATACACTTCAGGGGCATAAGGTCCGGCACCTTCTTTGTATTTTACATTTGATGTTAATGTCATTGCCATCATCGTACGCCCGTGAAACGAACCGTCATAACAAATAATTCCTGCTTTTCCTGTTACGGCACGGGCAATTTTAATGGCATTTTCTACCGATTCTGCACCTGATAAAGTTAGCATCGCTTTTGTAGAATCGCCGTGTGGCAATAACTCGCACAATTTTTCGGTTAAATCCAGATATTGTTCATAGACAGAAACATTGAATGAGGCATGAATGAACTTTTCAGCTTGTTTTTGAATGGCTTCAATAATTTCTGACACTCCGTGACCAGCATTATTCACGCCTATTCCACCTGCAAAATCTATCAATTCTTTTCCGTCAGCATCAATAATTATGGCCCCTTTGGCAGATTGAATGCTCGAGGGGTTGAAAATCCCCAAAGCATTCGGCACGCTTTTTTTTCTTCTTTCGTATAATTTATCTGTATTGTTCATTTTATTTTCTTGATAATTTCGCTAATTCTAAATCGGGTTGTGAAATTTTGTAAATTTTCATGTACATATTTGTTTTAGTATCAAAAACACCTTCCAATACATGAATTTTTGTTCTTAAAAGTTCATTGAGATGAGTCATATCCCTGCACATTACGTTAGCTTCAATATCACAATCGCCTGAAGTTAAAGCGAGAAAACTTACTTCAGGCAATTTTATTAACTCTTCGAAAATAGTATCCAAATGCAATTTTGGTTTGACTGAAATCATGATACTGGCATAAGCATTGAATCCAATTTTGTCGGGGTCAACTCTTCCTATAATTTTTAAGGTTCCTTCTTCTACCAAATTGATATAACGGTGACGAATGGTGCTAACTGCAACTTTAATTTCTTTTGAAATTTCAGTAAATGACATTCTTCCATCTTTTTGAAGGAGTTTCAATATTTGATAATCTAATTCATCGTTTAAATTTGTCATTTTTTATTTTTTTAAGTTTATGAGTTATAACAATTCTTTACAAGTTTAAAACTTGAATTATTCTCTTCGTTTATAACTCAATTTTCCATTTACCCATGTTTCAGTTGTTTGTACACTCGAAACATCTTTTAAATCAAACGGGTTTTTATCTAATATGATAAAATCGGCGTATTTTCCTTTGGAAAGACTTCCTTTTATATTTTCTAAATTATCGGCAATTGCACTTCCCACTGTATAAGCTTTTAAAGCTTGCCGCAAAGTGATTTTTTGGTTTTCGCCAATAACAAAACCATCCATCGCTTTTCTTGTTACCGCGGTTTCCATATTAACCCACGGATTTATTTCTTTCACTACCGGTCCATCAGTAGATAATGCCAAGTTGATTCCGTTATCCAAAACGGTTTTACACGGATAAACGACTTCCAATAAGTCATCGTTTAAAGTATTTTTAAAATTATTGGCCAATTCATAAATGAAGATGGGTTGCATTGCGGCAGTCATATTCATCTGCTTAAAATCTTTTATATTTTCATCGGATAAAAACCCAACGTGTTCTATTCTATGTTTTAATGTGTTGTTTATTTTGAATAATTCACGATACACTTTCAAAGTCAGGTCAATTGCTTTATGCCCAATGGCATGGGTCGCAACCGAAAATCCGCTATCAACAGCTTCTTTGGCAGTTTGAAAAAATTTGTCATAATCCAACCTCAAAACCCCTTTGTAACCATCCGTATTTTTATAAGGAACATTCAAAGCGGCCGTAGCCGAACTCAAACCTCCATCAGAAAAAAACTTCACCGTTTTTATTTGCAAAAAATCCGATTCATATTTTTCCGGCAATACCTGAATTTCATCACTTCCATCAGGAATTCTGAGCGGAAAAACATTCATCCGAACTTTCAACAAACCTTCTTCGTCTAATTTTATGTAAGCAGCAAGCAATTCTTCATTCGCGGCAGGATCAGTAGCACTAGTAATTCCTAAGCTCAACAAATAATTGTGGGCTTCAAGAATCATATTTTTGTATTCTTCAAATGTAAATTGAGGAATATTATTCATAATCAGCCCTAAAGCTCTTTCGGTAAAAATACCTTGTAAACTTCCGTCTTGATTTTTACGAATTTCTCCGCCAAAAGGAACTTCGGTGGCTTCATTTACATTCGAAATTTCGATGGCTTTTGAATTTGCAATTCCAATATGCGCACACGTTCTGATAACAAAAACCGGTCTGTCAGCAATAATTGCATCTAAATCTTCCTTGGTAGGCAATCGCTTTTCTTTCAATACCATTTCATTGACACCTCGAGCTAAAATCCATTTTGAAGTGGGATTTTTTTCGGCAAAATCAAAGAGCATCTGTTGAAATTCGGCAATAGATTTTACGCCGCGGACATCTAACATGTACGTTCGAAGATGCCCTATTTTCCAAACATGCATATGCGAATCATTCAAACCAGGAACGATGGTTTTCCCTTTAAAATTCACTTCTTCAGAAAATGATCCAAATTGATTTCGTAATGTGATTTCTGTTCCAATGGCTTCAATTTTTCCAAATTGATTAATTACCATTGAATCTGCCTTAGGAATGGCTTCATCCATGGTAATTATTTGGGCATTATATACGAATTTGAAATTCATTTAGTGTTATGCTCTTTCTTTTAATACTTCTTGAATTGCGTTTTCAATCACGTCCATTCCTTCGTTTAGTTGTTCATCTGTAATTACGATAGGTGGTAAAAACCGAATACAATTGGTGTATAAACCTGCTCGTATCAATATTAAACCATTTGCCACTGATTTTTTGATAACTGCCATCGCAAAATCCATATCAGGTTCTTTGGTTTTTCTGTCTTTTACAAATTCAACTACCAGCATTGCTCCCAATCCGCGAACATCTCCAATGCATGAAAATTTGTTTTTCATAGTTGTTAAACGATTGGCAATAATATTACCAACATGAGTTGCTCTACCCAAAAACTCAGGAGTGTTTATTTGTTTAACGGTTTCAAGTGCAGCAACCACAGCTATGGGACTTCCACTATAGGTTCCTCCCACTCCGCCCAAATGTGGTGCATCCATAATTTCTGCTCTTCCGGTCACGGCACTAATTGGCAATCCAGAACCAATTGATTTTGCCATAGTTACGATATCAGGAATTACTCCACTATGCTCTATTGAAAGAAATTTTCCTGTTCTTCCTGCTCCAGCCTGAACTTCATCTGCAATAAAAACGATACCGTGTTCATCACAAACTTTTCTGATTTTCTCCAAGAAACGTTTTGGCACAGGAATAAAACCTCCCTCTCCTTGAACTGGTTCAATTATGATTGCGGCAACTGACGAAGGATCTACATGTGAAATTAAATTTTGGTCGAAACGCTCGATACAAAAATCTATGTATTCATCTTCAGTCATGCTATCAGGTTTTCGATATACATTTGGAGAATGAAAACGATAGATATCTTGAGCATAACTGCCAAATCCTCTTTTAAACAACGCATATTTACTGGTTAAACTTAAAGTGAGCAGGGTTCTGCCGTGATATGCCCCTTCAAAACATATTACAGCAGGTCTTTTTGTAAAATATCTTGCGATTTGAACAGCATTCTCAACAGCCTCAGACCCCGAACTGGCCAATAATGTCTTTTTAG
Source organism: Lutibacter sp. (assembly GCF_030692605.1). Lineage (GTDB taxonomy): Bacteria > Bacteroidota > Bacteroidia > Flavobacteriales > Flavobacteriaceae > Lutibacter. Next base: position 8,103 of record NZ_JAUYUD010000064.1, on the reverse strand, counting down.
GAAAATCACCCGGCATAATTTTATTAAGCAATTCCGCAAATTCTAGATAAGGTTCAAAAGTAGTTACCAATGCCCCTGTATGCAAATATTTATCCATTTGATCTTTGATGGCATCGACAACACTTTTTGGTCTATGCCCCAAATTTACCATTCCAATTCCGCCGGCAAAATCTATTAATTGATTGCCATCTACATCCCATACCAAAGCACCTTCAGCTTTTTCGACAACTACTTCGGTAGATTTTCCTAAACCGGCAGGCAAAGCGACAGCTCTTCTTGCTAACATTTCTCTGCTTATTGGTCCAGGAATTTCTGATACTTTTTTTATTTGATTTTCCATTTTCTAATTAATTTATATCAATTTTTATTTTAAATTATTTTTCTGATTTGTTCTTAAAATTACCTATATGCTGTAGTTTTCATCAACCGGCAGGTACATTAATATACTTGCAAATCCTGCTTCTGGATCGTTAATATAATCATACAAAGGTCTAATCCATCGAAACCCTGCCTTTCTTTGTGGCGTAATGGTTGGGTCTGTAAGTTTATTATTTATCAAAGCCTCACAATATTCCTCAATGGTCATTTTATCTTTTAATTTACCGTAACCAATGGTCATCCCGGCAATTATTTGACCTTTTAATCCAAGCTTTCTGCACACTTCAGTGCGGGCTTTATACATTTCTGTTGAAAGCCCCAGTCCTCTATATTCTGGCAATACGCCCATATCTATTCCATACATCCAATCTCCATCTGGAATTTGAACATTGGTAATCCATAAATTGTCAGTTTCTTCCAAAAACGTACTGTCATGTTCTGGAAAATTACATCTAAAAGTGCTTGCAGACGCGATAATTTTTCCCTCTTTTTCAATGACAATTTGGCCCTCCGGAAATACTTTAATATGATTCAAAAAATGATTTCTATCAAGTATCTCTGATTCATGCAATGTAGAATAGCATTGGGCTTGAACAAATTCCATTTGAACTGCATCTCCAGAAGATGCAGTTCTTATTAGGAATTGATTGTCTAAAAAAAAATTATAAATCATTAAAACTGCTAATTATTATAACATAAATCCAAATAAAAGATATACCAATGACGATACCACAAATATCAGTACTTGATAAGGCATTTGAGAAATACCATGTTTCATCATATCAGTTTTACATGACTGAGCTGTAAGGACTCTATTATCCGAAAAGAAACAAGCCGCAGCGCCCCAAACAGTTCCCGATGCCAATGCACCTTGCGAAAGCCAGAAATCTGCACCCAAAGAGTTTGATAATAAGGCTACAGTTGGCACTAAAATGGCATATATTCCCCAGTTAGAACCTGTTGCCCAACAAATCCAAGAGACTAAGGCAAAAACGATGAATGGTAACGTTGATCCGTTCAGCCAACTGATTCCTTGTAATTTTTCGACTACAAGTTCGTTAAATCCTAAGGCATTTTGAACATCTTTCAATAAATATGTAAAACCTAAAACTGCCAATACAAAAGTGATTGTTTCTAAACCTTTAACAAAATTGGCTGAGATTTTATTGAATTTAATTGCTTGAAATAACAGAAAATATAAATAGGTAAACACAACCGCAGTTGCAACACCTCTTAACGCATCAATACTTCCAAAAATAACCTCGGTAGAAAATGATAATTTACCCCAATATTCGGTATCAAAAGGATACGGAAAAATGGTACAAAAAATCAAAACTAATAAAGGCAACAAAAAGTAAGATAATTTTCCCATTTTACTTGGGTTATTCTTAACTTTTTCAATTTTAACTTCAACCAATTTCACATTGGCTTCAGCATCTTTAATAGTTTTAAAATCTGGGATAAACTGAAAAACAACTAAAGCGCCTAAAATAATAGAAATCCAAGCTGAAAAATTATAAGGAATGGTATATAAAAATGCTTCAATAGGATTTGTTATTGCGTTTCCGGCACCATCCAAAAGACCTCCATCAATTGATACCAATTGCGCTCCATAGAAAATAGTCCAGGTAGAAATTGGAATTATTACTGTTAGCGGTACGCATACAAAAGTCAGTACCAAAGCTAATTTTTCTCTTGAAACACCAAATTTATCGGTAATTGGCCTCATCGTGTTTCCAACGGATAATGCGCTTAAATAATCATCTAAAAAGAAGAAAAAACTAAGAAAATACGTCATAATTAACGATTGCTTTTTAGTTTTTACATATTTTTCGGAATGTTTTCCCACCGCTTTAATTCCGCCTGACGCCACTAACATCTGAACAAAAGCCCCATACAAAATACACACTAAAATAACCCAAATCAATCCTTGATCATGAGCATCTCTTGAGATAGTTGAAAATAAACCATCATACATATTTAATGGAAAAATCATTCCTATCCCTTCAGGAAAATATTCTTCAGACCCTCCTTTTGCAGCCAGAAGCAAAAAACCTAAAGCACTACCAATAATTAAGGGTTCTAACGCTTTTTTGGTGATAATTGCCAATCCTAATACCGTAAATGCGGGTACTAAAGCATGCCAATTAAAAAAATAACAAAGCGCTGCCATAAACAATAAAGCAGCTCCAACAATGTTCGAAATTGATTTCATTAAGTTTGGTTTTAGTTAATTAAATAATTTGATTAGACTGGTATTAAAATCCATGCAAAACATTAATTATTACAAATATTATTATTGTAATTATGTTAATATATGAACGCTATTTTGTAAATCTAACAATATTTTTTACATATTCAAAAAATATTATTGAATTTTTATTATATATTGTATATTTGAAAAACTTAAAAAAACTTAAAGTATGATATTTAATGAAGTAAAAAACTTTGTAAATGGGGAGTTTAGACCAGGAAGTTCCAACAAAATTCATCACGTTATTTCACCTCTTGATGGCAAAGAGTTAACTACTTTTACAGAATCTACTTATGAAGATCTTGAAGAAATCATATATTTTGCACAAACAGCACAAAGGGAATGGCAAAAAGTCACTTTAAAAGAACGTGTTCAAGTTTTATATAAATACAAGCAGTTATTAGAAGAAAATAAAGATGAACTTACCGAAATTATTTACCGAGAAAATGGCAAAATTCATAGCGAAGCCAAAGCCGAAATTGATAAAGCAATCGAACTTACAGAGTTTGCCTGTGCGCTTCCCCAGTTTGTAAATGGCGAAAATATGGAAGTAAGCCGAGGGGTTTATTGTTCCTCTACCAGAAACCCTATAGGAATTGTGGCCTCAATTGTTCCTTTTAATTTTCCAAGTATGGTTCCTCACTGGACCATTGTAAATGCCATTGCATTAGGCAATGCATTTATTTTGAAGCCATCTGAAGCCGTGCCCATCAGCAGCCAATATATAGCAAAATTATTAAAAGAAGCAGGTCTTCCTGACGGACTTTTTAATGTCATAAACGGAACGCAATCCACAGTTGAAAATCTTTGCGACCATCCAGGTATTAAAGCAATCACCTTTGTCGGTTCAACTAAAGTGGCCAAAATCGTTTACCAAAGAGCCAGTCATAATTTGAAACAAGTTTTGGCTCTTGGCGGAGCTAAAAATCATATTATTTTACTTCCGGATGCACATCCGGATATGGCATCTTCTAATATTGTTGCCTCTATGAGCGGTTGTGCAGGTCAGCGTTGCATGGCTGCAGCAACCCTAATCGCCGTTGGAAATTGCGATACCATTCTTAACAAATTAATAGGTGATGCTCAAAAAATTCAATGTGGAACATCTTTGGGTGCCGTTATATCGAAAGCAGCCAAAAAAAGAATTGAAGGCTACATTACCGAAGCCGAACAACAAGGCGCCAAAATCATTTTAGACGGAAGAAACACAGTTGTTCCGGGAAAAGAAAACGGTTTTTATGTAGGCCCTACCATTATAGATAATGCCACTGCAGATATGCGTGTGGCAAAAGAAGAAATTTTTGGTCCAGTTCTGACAATCATTCGGGTCAATACCATTGATGAAGCGCTAGCCATCGAAAATGCAAATCCCTACGGAAATGCCTGTTCTGTATTCACTCAAAGTGGCGGATTAGCCAATTATGTGACTGAAAATGCTTCGGCTGGTATGTGTGGCGTTAATATAGGAGTTCCTGTGCCTAGAGAACCTTTCGGTTTTGGAGGATGGAATGAATCAAGATTCGGTTCCGGTGATATTACAGGAAAAAGTTCCATTGTGTTTTTTACCAAAGAAAAGAAAACCACAACAAAATGGAATCCTGAAGCCGGAAACAATTGGATGAGTTAGTTCTATTAAACATCATTTATATATATAAAAATCGTTAAAATAATTACTTCCATGTTAAGCAAAGAACAAATAATAAGTGACAGTAAACAATACAGTTTATTTACTTGGGTTGCCCAAAAAAACGTAAACCCTATTCCAATTGAAAGAGCCGAAGGCGTTTATTTATATGAAGTTGGCGGTAAAAGGATTATTGATTTCTCTAGCGGATTAATGTCGGTAAATATCGGCCACGGCGACCAAAGAATAACCGATGCAGTCGTGGAACAAATGCAAAAAGTAAGTTATGTGACGCCAACTTGCACCACAGAAATCCGAGCTAAATTATCCAAAAAACTGGCTGAAATATGCCCGGGCGATTTAAACAAAGCTTTTTTCACCTTATGTGGTGCCTCATCCGTAGATAATGCCATAAAACTCGCGCGCTTATATTCCGGGAAACACAAGATTTTTGGAAGATATCGTGGATTTCATGGAGCCTCCTACGCAAGTATGTCGGCTGGTGGCGATCCAAGAAAGCTGTTTAGCGATTCGCAACAAGTGCCCAATATTTTCCATCTTGACGACACTTATGATTTTTATGGTTTGAGCGACCAAGACGAGGAAACCCGATTAAAATGGAGTCTTGACTCAGTGGAAAGAATAATTCGTTATGAAGGCGGGCACACTATTGCTGCCTTTATTTTTGAAGGAGAAAGCGGTTCTTCAGGTTGCTTGCATTATCCAAATGGATATTTAAAAGGCATCAAGGCATTGTGCGAAAAATATGAAATTCTTTTTGTTGCCGATGAAGTCATGAGTGGTTTCGGACGGACCGGAAAATGGTTTGGATTTGAACACAGCGATATTATTCCTGACATGATTTGCATGGCAAAAGGATTAACATCTTCTTACCTTCCCTTAGGTTGTTTAATGGTTTCAGATAAACTTGCCGCTAAATTTGACGACTCGCCTTTATGGTTGGGGTTGACTTATAATTCTCATCCTGTAGCTTTAGCTGCTTCTTTAGCCGTTATTAATATTTATGAAAGTGATCATTTAATAGAAAACACCAATAAAATGGGTGCCTATCTTGAAAAAAGAATTAATGAAATGCGAGAAAAACATCCATCAATGGGTGATTTTAGAAACAAAGGCTTACTTGGATGTTTAGATGTTGTGAAAAGTCATGACCCTTACCAATTAATGGCACCTTTCAATGCTAATGCTTCTGAAATGACTGTTATGAGCAAAGTAGGATCCAAATTAAGAGAATTAGGCTTATACACATTCGTTCGCTGGGGTTATATTTTTATTGCTCCTCCAATGTGCATCAATGAAAAAGAAATTGATGAAGGTTTGGCAATTATTTCTGAAGCGCTCTTAATAGCTGATGCTTATGTAAGTTAATCATTAAAAATAGAGTGGCTGAACCAATAGCTTCTGACGATCTACTTTACCCATAAAAAACCTAGGGAAATCAAAAATTTTCTCACTGTTTTTTAATTGATATGATCCTGTTTTGTATGTTATCTTATCAGTTTTTTAAACTTAATTCGTTTTGGAGTTAAATCGCCACCCAATCGTTTTTTCTTATTTTCTTCATAATCGGTAAAAGAACCTTCAAAGAAATAAACTTCTGAATTTCCTTCAAAAGCCAAAATATGCGTACAAACCCTGTCTAAAAACCAGCGGTCGTGACTAATGATTACCGCGCAACCGGCAAAATTTTCCAAACCTTCTTCCAGCGCACGCAACGTATTGATGTCCAAATCGTTCGTTGGCTCATCCAATAACAGCACGTTTCCCTCTTCACGCAAAGTCATTGCCAAATGCAACCTGTTTCTTTCACCGCCCGAAAGAGTGCTCACTTTTTTATTCTGGTCACTTCCGGAGAAATTAAACCTGCTCAAATAAGCCCTGGAATTTACCTGTCTGCCACCCATTAAAACAAGTTCCTGTTCATCGGCAAAATTTTGCCAAATTGTTTTTTCAGAATCAATGTTTGAATGGCTTTGGTCAACATAGGCAATTTTAGCGGTTTCGCCCACAATAAACTCTCCTTTATCAGGCTGAATCTCGCCCATAATCATTTTAAAAATAGTTGTTTTACCTGCGCCATTAGGGCCAATTACACCAACAATTCCAGCTTGGGGAAGATTAAAATTAAGGTCGTCATATAATAATTTGTCGCCAAAAGCTTTAGAAACCTGTTTGGCTTCAATCACATTTGTTCCTAAACGAGGGCCATTAGGAATATAGATTTCCAATTTCTCGTCCAATTGATTTTGATCTTGGCTCATTAACTTGTCGTAATTCGACAAACGCGCTTTTGATTTTGCATGGCGGCCTTTTGGCGCCATCCGCACCCATTCCAACTCACGTTCCAATGTTTTTTGGTGTTTGGATGCCTGCTTTGATTCCTGCGCTAATTTTTTTGCTTTTTGTTCTAGCCATGTGGAATAATTTCCTTTCCATGGAATTCCTTCACCCCTATCCAGCTCTAAAATCCAGCCGGCCACATTATCAAGAAAATAACGGTCGTGCGTAACAGCAATTACAGTGCCCTTATATTGCAGTAAATACTGCTCTAACCAATGTACAGATTCAGCATCTAAATGGTTTGTAGGCTCGTCTAATAATAGTACATCTGGCTCTTGTAATAATAAGCGGCATAAGGCAACCCTTCTGCGTTCACCTCCAGAAAGGTGTTTAATTGGTGTATCGCCATCTGGTGTACGAAGCGCATCCATTGCAATTTCTAATTTTGTATCTAATTCCCATGCGTTGGCTGCATCAATTTTATCTTGAAGTACAGCTTGTTGCGCCATTAATTTATCCATTTTGTCAGCATCAGAATAGACTTCTTCCAAACCGAACATGTCGTTTATTTTGTTGTATTCATCTAAAATAGCAACCGTTTCTGCAACACCTTCCTTTACAATATCTAAAACAGTTTTAGTTTCGTCCAATTGTGGTTCTTGAGATAAAAATCCTACCGTGTATCCTAGTAAAAAAACGACATCACCTTGGTAACTTTTTTCAAGACCTGCTATAATTTTTAAAAGAGTTGATTTTCCTGATCCGTTTAGTCCTAATATTCCAATTTTAGCTCCATAAAAAAAACTCAAATAAATATTTTTTATCACAGGTTTATTGGCGCCTTGGTAAGTTTTGCTTACCCCTGACATTGAAAATATTACTTTTTTATCGTCTGCCATTGTTATAGTTTTTAGTTGTTGGTTGTTAGTTTTGAGTTTTGAGTTTTGAGTTTTGAGTTTTGAGTTTTGAGTTTTGAGTCTTAAGTTGTAAGCTTTAAGCTGTAAGTTTTTAGTTTATTTATTGGTTTAAGTTTAAGTTTGAACTTGAGACTTTAGACTTTCACCTTTAAACTTTCAATTATCAATTGTTAATTATCAATTGTCAATTGATGACTAAACCCTTCCTTTTAAAGCATTAAACACCCAAGCAATTGCAAAAAAACCAATACCTACAGATGCAAATCCCCAACCTGCAATATCATTATATCTAAATGCCCCTAATGCTATAAGCGACACACCAACCACTATCATAATTCCTGTTGCCCAAGCTAATACTGTATTTTTATTCATTTAATTAAATTTTTAATTTGTTAATGAAACCTATTAATAAATAAGTAGCCTGCAAATATCGTAATTTTAAAATGAAATTAAAAAAAGTCCGGATAAAGAAATTTCATCATTAGATGATAAGTAATGGTTAAAATTTAATGTCGTATTTAATGCCAAAATTATTCAGCACTAAATTTAATTGTTCTTTGAGGTTTTTAAAGCATTTATAAGCATCGAAATCTAGCCATTGATATTTTATTCTTCGCCACAGTATTTCT
>NZ_JAUYUD010000061.1 GCF_030692605.1 Lutibacter sp. | reverse complement strand
CCCCTTGTTGAAATTTCTCGTCTTTGCGCAATAACGCCTTCAGTTCTTCAGAACTATAGTTTTCTATCTTTAGTGCTACTCTACTCATAACACAAAGATAATAAAAAATAATTTGTAATTACATATTAGACTTTATATAATGGAAATACCTTCATTTCAATTTTCATTAATTCTTCTCCACCAGCAGTATAAATAATACCTAGTGCAATTCCGATTAAAAATAAAAACCACCCTAATGGTTTATACTTATGCGCAAATAAATATCTTGATTTCATTGTTAAATTATTTAATAGTTGATCAAATGTAAAGTATTTTTTACATTTAGACAAATATTTCTTACATTATAAATTTATAACATTTAAAATATTATATTTGAAGTAACTAAAAAATCCATTTATTTCAATGCGAATTATCAAAAAAATATCTGTTATTATTGCAATTATTGCCATTCTAATTTTTGTTGGTGGCTGGATTTATTTCAACAGCTTAAAACCTAATTATTCTGGACATATCAAATTGTCAAATATAGAGAATGAAACCACTGTATATTTTGACGATTTTGGCATTCCCCATATATACGCAGAAAACCAAAAAGATGCTATGGTTGCGTTGGGTTACGTGCATGCACAAGACCGCCTTTGGCAAATGGAGTTAATGAGGAGAATTGCACCAGGACGTTTATCTGAAATTTTTGGCGTTGATATGGTAAAAAACGATCAGTTTTTTATTAGTTTAGGTATTGAAGAAGCATCAATTAAATCTATTGAAAAATTAGATAAAAATGGTGAAGTTTATCAATTGGCAACTGCTTATTTAAGTGGTGTAAATCAGTTTATAAATAATGGCCCTACACCTATTGAATTTACACTAATTGGCATCAAAAAAGAAAATTATCAATTAAAAGATGTCTATAATATTTTAGGATATATGTCTTTCAGTTTTGCAATGGCTCATAAAACAGACCCATTATTAAGTGCTATTAAAGAAAAATTAGGTGATTCTTATTTAAAAGAATTAAACATTGATGTAAATCCAAAAACAACGCTTATAAAAACAAATGAAAGCGAAAAATCACATTTTTCCACCATGGTTGCAAGTATGCATCAAATTATGGAATCATCTCCAATTCCGCCTTTTATAGGCAGTAATAGTTGGGTTGTTTCACCTAAAAAAACGCAAAGTGGTAACGTTCTTTTTGCCAACGATCCACATATTGGATTCTCTCAACCTTCTGTTTGGTTTGAAGCTCATATTAAAACTCCAGATTACGAAATGTACGGTTATCATATGGCAGGAATTCCATTTCCTTTATTAGGTCATAATAGAAAATACGCATATGGATTAACTATGTTTGAGAATGATGATGTTGATTTTTACCAAGAAGAAAATCATCCAACTGATAGTACCAAATATAAGACTCCGACTGGTTATGAAACTTATAAAAAAAGCCTAAAAACAATAAAGGTTAAAGATGCTGAAGATATTAAAGTAATTGTTAAAATATCTCGTCATGGCCCCATCATGAATAGTGCTTTAAAAGAACTTACAACTACAAATCCAATTGCAATGTCGTGGATTTATACCCAATTTAACGTTGAAATTTTGGAAGCAGTTTACACAATATCAAGAGCTAAAGAAATGAAAGATGTTAAAAAAGGCGCTTCAATGATCCACGCTCCAGGTCTAAATATTATGTATGGAGACGCACTTGGAAATGTGGCTTGGTGGGCAGCTGGTAAATTGTACAAAAACAAACCACACGTAAACAGAAAGTTTATTTTAAATGGCTCTTCTGGTGAAGATGACCCTGTTGAATATTTTGATTTTTCCAAAAATCCAATGGCCGAAAATCCAACATGGAATTACGTTTATTCAGCTAACAATCAACCTGATACTATTGCAAATATTTTGTATCCAGGTTATTATTTACCAGAAGATAGGGCAAAAAGAATTGTGCAATTATTAGAACCTAAAAATAATTGGAATAAAGAAACTATGGCAATTATGATTAACGATGTTACCTCACCCGTTGCAGCTTCAAATATTAAAGAATTTACCGATAAAATGGATTATAATTCATTCAACAAAAATCAACAAAATGCCATTGATGTTTTACAACTTTGGGACGGTTCTAATACCATAGATAATGTTGCTCCAACAATTTATAACAAATGGATTTATTTATATTTGAAAAATACTTTTGAAGATGAATTGGGTGAAACGTTATTTAATCAACTAATGACCACTCATTTAATGAAAAGAGTAATTGCAGATCAACTTCAAAAAGAAGAATCTATTTGGTGGGATAATGTTGCTTCAAAAAATAAAAAAGAAACAAAGAAAGAAATCCTATCCGCCTCACTTATTGAAGCAGTTACAACATTAGAAAAACAACTAGGTAAAAATATTTCTGATTGGAATTGGGGAAAAGTTCATACCTTAGAGCACCAACATCCATTAGGTAAAATTTCTTATTTGAAAAAATATTTTAATGTTGGTCCGTTTCCTATAAAAGGTAGTAGGGAAGTAATTGACAATCGTGGTTTTGAATATAATAATTCTGGTTTATATAAAGTAAGTGATGGACCTTCTACTAGAAGAATAATCGATTTTTCAGACATAGAAAATAGTATTAGTATATTACCAACAGGACAATCTGGAAATCCTTTTAGTAAGCATTTTAAAAATCAAGCTGAAATGTATAATAAAGGAGAATTCCGAAAAATGAAAATGAATAAAGACGAAATAATAAAAGTTTCTACAAAATTAATATTAGTACCTGAAAATGAATAAGAGAATAACCATCAAACAAATTGCGAAAGCCTTAAGCGTCTCAATATCAACAGTTTCAAAAGCGTTAAACGATAGTTATGAAATTAGTGATGAAACAAAAGTTAAAATACAGGAATATGCAAAATTGCATAAATACAAGCCTAATTCCTTAGCATTAAGTCTGCAAAATAAAAAAACAAAAACAATTGGTGTAATTATGCCAACAGTTTTAAACCGATTCTTTGCAAGAGTCTTAAATGGTATTGAATCTGTAGCTGCTGAAAAAGGTTATAATATTATTACATGTATCACTAATGAATCTTATGAAAAAGAAATGCATACAATAGATATGCTCTCTAATGGGACCATTGATGGGTTTATTGCATGCTTATCTGAAGAAACATTAAAACTTCAAAAATTTGACCATTTTAAAAATCTATTAGAAGAAGGAACCCCACTAGTGTTATTTGATAGAGTTGATAAAAATATTGAGTGTGATAAAGTTGTGATTGACAATGTTAAAACAGCCTATAAAGCCACCCGTTTTTTAATGAAAACTGGCTGTAAAAATATTGCTTTTGTTTCCACCATTGAAAGTTTAAATGTAGGGAGGTTTCGGGCAAAAGGTTATTTGAAAGCACTAACAAAATATGGAAGAAATCCAGATGAAAATTTAATAATCAGAGAAGAAAGCGAAGATAATTTAACAGAAAAGCTACATAAGATGTTTGACTCCAAAAAAGTAGATGGAGTTTTTACAATTGATGAAGCTGCCGGTGCAATAACACTTCAAGTAATTCATTCAAGAGGTTTAAAAATTCCTGAGGATGTTTCTATTATTGGATTTACAAGTGGAATATTATCAAAATATAGTGTTCCTCCTTTAACAACCGTTAACCAATTTGGAGTTAAAATTGGAGAACATTCGGCGAAAAGATTAATTGATAAAATTGAAGAAAAAATTGAAATTGATGATTTTACAACCGACATTATTAAAACAGAACTGATTGAACGTGAAACAACTAAAAAGATGTTTATTGAGTTTTAAATAACATACAACTAATAAAAATTGCTATGCTTGTTAAAATTTTTGGCAGCGCCGTTTTCGGTGTTGAAGCTACTACTATTACTGTTGAGGTAAATATTGATAAAGGAATTGGGTACCATTTGGTTGGCTTGCCAGACAATGCCATTAAGGAAAGTAGTTATCGTATTTCTGCCGCTTTAAATAATGTGGGATACAAACTTCCCGGTAAAAAAATTACCATTAACATGGCTCCAGCCGATTTAAGAAAGGAAGGTTCTGCATACGACCTTACTTTAGCCGTTGGAATTTTAGCTGCTTCAAACCAGTTAAAATCAGATAAAGTTGGTGACTATATAATTATGGGAGAACTTTCTTTAGATGGAAGTTTACAACCAATTAAGGGTGCGTTACCTATAGCCATTAAGGCCAAAGAAGAAGGATTTAAAGGGTTTATTTTACCCAAACAAAATTCTAAAGAAGCCGCTATTGTGAGTGACCTTGAAGTGTACGGCATCGAAAATATTACAGAAATAATCGATTTTTTTGATGAGAAAATAACCTTAGAAAGAACCATTATTGATACTCGCGCAGAATTTTACAAAAACATTGACCATCCCGAATTTGATTTTGCAGATGTAAAGGGACAAGAATCGGTTAAACGGTCTATGGAAATTGCGGCGGCTGGTGGCCATAATATAATTTTAATTGGTCCGCCAGGAAGTGGAAAAACAATGTTAAGCAAACGTCTTCCTTCTATTTTGCCTCCTATGACCTTAAAAGAAGCATTAGAAACTACTAAAATTCATTCGGTAGTTGGCAAAATAAAGGATAATGGGTTAATGAATCAAAGACCATTTCGATCACCTCATCACACAATATCTGATGTTGCCTTAGTTGGTGGTGGTCAATACCCGCAACCTGGAGAAATATCTATGTCTCATAACGGTGTTTTATTTTTAGACGAATTACCCGAATTTAAACGATCTGTTTTAGAGGTTATGAGACAACCTTTAGAAGATAGAGAAGTTACTATATCAAGGGCAAAATTTACTGTTACTTATCCTTGCAGTTTTATGTTAGTGGCTAGTATGAATCCAAGTCCAAGTGGGTATTTTAACGATCCCGACGCTCCTGTAACGTCTTCTCCAGCTGAAATGCAACGTTATTTAAGTAAAATTTCAGGTCCTCTATTAGATCGTATTGATATTCATATTGAAGTAAATCCTGTTCCTTTTCATAAACTTTCTGAGGAACAATTGGCAGAACCTAGTATAATTATAAGAGAACGTGTTACAAAGGCACGAGAACTTCAAACAGAACGTTTTTCTGAAGTAGAAAATACACATTACAATGCTCAAATGAGTGTGAAACTAATTAGAAAATATTGCAAGCTAAATGATGAGAGTAAAAATCTATTAAAAACTGCTATGGAACGATTAAATTTATCGGCTCGTGCTTATGATCGTATTTTAAAAGTGTCGAGAACTATTGCAGATTTAGAAGGTGTTGAAAATATTACGTCAACACATATTTCGGAAGCAATTCAATATAGAAGTTTAGACCGAGAAGGCTGGTTAGGTTAAATTTTTTCATGAGAAGTTAATTGATTATACACATATAACGGAATTTTTGTAGAATCGTTATTTCGTTTAAATGTGGGCGTAAATTTTATAAGATGTTATCACATGTTTTAATCATAATGAAATCTACATTTTATTATTCTAATTTCATCATCTACAACTTGATAAATTAATCTATGCTCGTCATCAATTCTTCTCGACCAAAATCCTCTGTAATTATGTTTTAATGGTTCAGGTTTCCCTATTCCATCATATGGTTGTCTGGAAATATCTTTTAGAAGTAGATTTATTCTTTTTAGCATTTTTATATCAATTTTTTGCCAATATAAATAATCCTCCCAAGATTCATCTACAAATACATATTTCATTATTCAACAAGATTTTTACTAAAGGAGTTCCCTTTTTTAAATTTTCCAATTGCAGAATCTAACCTTGCTTTGTTTTTGTCTGAAGACATTTCATGTTGAGTTGTAATAAGAGAATTGTATTCTTCTAAAGAAATCACTACAACTCCCGAGTTTTTACCTCGATTGATAATTAGTGTCTCAAAGTTTTCAGTAACTCTATTGAAATAATCCTTTATATCTTTTCTGAAATCTGATATTGTTGTTGTAATCATAATTCAATTATTTTTAATTATGTACAATATTACGTACAAAATATTACTTTTCAAAGTTTATTTCAGATTTTATGTGTGGTAACAAGGGTTGGTTTTTAGAATGTTTCGTTTTTAAATCATAAAAAATTGAAAGTTTTAATTAAAAAGGGGAATTATCCCCACTCTATTACAGGCTTTATCCCCTAACTATATAAAATATCTAATACTATTTTTGAAGTGTAATAATTTTATATGTTATTTGATTAAAGGGAAATTGCAAAAAGAAAGAAAAACTCACATAACTGTGAGTTTTTTCTTTTATAGTCATTTTAAAATTCTGGTTTAAAGAAAAATAATACTTATTAGAATTGTTGCATCAACGTTAAAATGTAGGCTCCCCTATTCAATAAAATAATTAAAAAAATTCATAAATTAACCACATTAAAACAGGTAAAGTTAATTACCTTTAAAAAGAAAAAAGGACCACCTCAAATTGGCGATCCTTTTTCTAGGGTAAAACTTATTTCTTACTAAAAATTCAACTCCTACTAGGGTACGAAGTTATAAAAAAATGTAAGTGGTTAATATTCAGGTAATAAGGAGTTATTAACAATTTTATCCACAAAATAAACTCTTGAAAATTCAAGAAAAATCGTTTTAGAAAAGCTATATTTAACTCATTACTATTAAAGTAGAGGTATGTGACTTTTTTAAATAAGTGTTTCTAATACTACATAAAAGTTATAATCAAATTTACATTATGATTTATTCCGTAAAAATTAAAAATATAACAATAATTGATGAAATTGAAGGTGCATGGTCTAAAAATGATTACATACAACTTCTAGAAATATTTGAATTTTCTGATGCTCAAAATTTAAAAGAAACTGAACTTATAGATTACCTATTCATGGCTATTACAGATTTTGAACCACATGAAGCAGCTGCTTATTTATTAAAATATAAATTGGGTGAATACTTAAATGAAGGTCAAATAGATTCACTTTCACATGAAATGCTTCTTGATAAAGTTTCAGAAGAATATCCAGTTATTGAACTTCATCATGATTTATTTAACATAAACCAACTTTTATATAAAGCCTACAATGGTACTTTTCCAAATGCAAAAGCGTGTATTATTGATTTTGACATTTCACCAAAAAGTAAAAATGAATCTGTAGAAATTACCAAAGAAATAGTTTTAAAGGCAATATCGAAAGGACTTTCAGAAAGCTGTTTAATAAAAAGACTTTTTAATGATCAATTGAAAAGTGAAACTCCTTTTGAAGAGGCTGAAGGAATTTTATGGAAATTAACCCCTCAAAACGATAGTTCTTACAAAGCAATAACTTCAGAATACTGGTTAGGAAAAGAAGAGGTTATAAATGGCGAATTCGAAGCCGAAGTTTTAATAGCAACTGAAGAAGATCCTGAATAAAAAAGATATGATTTAATTGTAATTATTTTCAATAATTACATCTTTACTCAACATAAAAAAACGCACTCCTTGTACTTGGAATGCGTTTTTTTTTATGATTCTGAATTAATAATGTTACTTTAAACATTTGAAAGCAAGACTTGATCAAAATTAACACCTTCAATAGGTATAATTACCTCATCTATTGAGTTCCATTCAATCTTTCTTCCTAACTTATATGATAAACCAGCCATATGTGCAGCAATCGCTTCTTCGAAACCTTCTTTAATTCCACAACTTAATTCACCTCCATTTTTAATACTGCTCAACCATTCTCTTAAATGCAGATAAGTAGAATCAACTTTCATGCCGTCAATATATGTCCACATTAATCCTTTATCTGCAAAATATTGTGATGTTGCAGAAGAAATAGAATCTGGAATATTAGCTCCTGGATCATATTGATAAATAGGTATAGACGGATTCATCTTATTAGCTTCTAATAGATTTGCATATTTTGTAGAACTACCATCAGGCCAAATAGTTAACCTATTTCCTAATTCCATAGTTGCATCGTGACCCATTAAAATAGTTGGTCTGTTAAAACCATTTCCAAGAGTTGCACTATAAATAAAGGTCATTCCTTTTTCCTTTCCCTTTTCCTGACTGCTGCCAATATTATAATCTGGAAACTCCATATTTACCTGCATAACATCTGGCACGTTTCTTCCATCATTATGTGTGTAAATACCTCCAGAAGCAATTACAGAACCAGGAATTCCCATATTCATAACGCAATTTAAACGATCATAATCATGCGTTAACAAATCTCCAGATAAACCAGATCCGTATGCCCACCATTTTCTCCATCTAAAAAAATGTTCTTGATTAAATGGAACATTAGGAGCGTTTCCTAAAAACTGATTCCAATCAATTGTTTGTTCATTCGCTTCTTCCTCAATGGTATAATTCCAAGCTCCATTATCATCATTTCTATTAGTATTTGTTTGAATCATTGATATATGACCAAGTGTTCCTTTTTCAATAATATCTTGAGCAGTTTTAAAACTCAATGTTTGCCTGTGTTGATGACCAACCATAAAACGAGCACTTGAATTTTGTGCAGCTTCTTTAAGCCTATACGTCTCTTCAATGCTATGTGTCATTGGTTTTTCAACATATACATGAATATTACTGTTTAAAGCATCTATAGACATTGGAGCGTGCCAGTGATCCGGTGTCGCAATAATAACTGCATCTACATCACCACTCTCAATCATTTCTAGATGCGTTTTATATCGTTTTATTTTATTCTCTTCAGTATTAAATGAATTAATAGCTTTTTCTGCTCTTTTATCGAAAACATCACAAACTCCAACCAATCTTACATTTAACTTATCAGTTGAAAGGAAATCTTTTAAAGCGGTATGTTTAGAATTTTCGATAGCCTCTTTTTCCATATCAGAAAGCCATTCTTTTGTTGCAAAACCCAAGGATCTGCAGAGTTGTTCTCCTCGAATTCCAAACCCAATAATGCCTACCCTAATTGGAGGTCCATCAATCGATTGAATGGGTGAAGGAAGGGAAGGCTCAATATTTAATTGCGCTAAAATTTCTGAACGCTCCTGACTGCTTAGAAGACTATTCGCCGCTCCTGCCCACCAAATTCCACCAACTATTGGTAAACCACCTAATCCTTTTAAAACATCACGTCTAGTCCATTTCATACCTTTCTTATTTATTTTCTTTTTTATTCATTTTAAAAAATCGATCTAACCCAAAATATTTTCCTGTTGGGTATTGATAAATTATTAAACATGCAGCTAATTCTATTAAATTTTTATTGACAAACCAATAATTCCCTTCAGTATTTATCTGAATTAACCACGGAAAAGGAGGATGTGCCAAATAATACATTGCCAATAAGCCAATAGCTATAAAAGCTCCCTTTTTCTCAGAAAACCCTAAACTGAAAGTTAATCCTACAATTATAAGAGCAGCCATATTTAGTCCATCTATCCAACCAATAAAGGATTGATTTGTCATGGCATAAAAAACTTGCTTAAAAGGTCCTTGAGCTGATGAAAGATAACCCAACGCTGTCCAGTCTGGATTATAGAGTTTAATAATTCCTTCATATAAAAAGTGCCATCCAATTAATACTCGTAACAGAACTATACTTCCTCTTAAACTCCTAGTGTTAGTTATTTCACTCATTTTAAATATGTGTATTAGTAATGCGAATTAAGGGTTAACAATTGGCTTTAAAAAACAAGCAGCAAGTTTTCCAAATATATGTACAATTAAACCTTTAAACGACCTGACTTTACTTGCATTTTGGATTTGAGTTTTTTCATTTATCCAATTAAAAAA
>NZ_JAUYUD010000059.1 GCF_030692605.1 Lutibacter sp. | reverse complement strand
ATGAAAAACTTAAAGAAAATTTAGAAAACCATATGCAAATGTTAGTTCAAAATCCAGATAGAGTTCAAAAATATTTCAATCATAAAGATATTCAATATGCAGCTTGATAATTATAGATATAATGCCGTCGGGTTAATAATTATAAAACCAGCCATTAGTGTAGCAATTGTAAGGCCATTAACTCCATATTCTTGAACAATACCATAAACAATTACAATAAATGCTCCTGTAGGCCCTCCAATTTGAACTCGACTACCACCAAAAGTTGAAATTATAATTCCAGCCACAATAGCTGTAATCAACCCTTTTTCAGGGGAAACACCTGAAGCAATTGCAAAAGCAATGGATAAAGGTAGCGCGACAATACCAACAATTATACCTGAAAGAATATCTTTAGAAATTGTTTCTTTAGAAATTCCCTTTTTTATTAATGAAAACAACTTTGGGGTAAACTCACTATTCATATTTATCAAATTAATTATTCTAAATTAATAAATACCTTTTATAAAATTTAAAAAATGGTTTTTTGCATTAATTAAATTTATAAAGGCTCTTTTAGATAACCCAATTTTTATATCCCATTCATATCCTTCAATGGCAATAAGATAAGCTTTGGGGGTTTTGTTATAGACTATTTTACATAGATTTAAAACTTGATCTGGAGGAATTGAATGTGTAGAAAATGCAAATTCTTTTGCTGGAAAAATTTGTTCAATGCTAAATCCATTTTTAATTTCATTTTTTGAAGCATCAACAAAAATTACATTTTCATAGGTAACTATTAAATCCGCATCTTCAACCATTAATTGATATTTTTGTAATAAATGATCGTTATTAAAGCAAATTTTTTCCAATTCATCTATAAAGCACCATCCAAGACCATCGTCTTGGCGCGTGTTATTTCCAATTCCAATTATAAGGGTATTATCTAGTTTTTTCATCAATTATAGTTCCATTTGCATCTTCTAGTTTTACAATAAGTGGCATTTGACCAAGTGCGTGTGTTGCGCAACTTAAACATGGATCATAAGCCCTAATAGCCATTTCAACTTGGTTAAGCATAGGTTCAGTAATTTCTGGTTTTTCACTTAAAACACTTTGCGCTACTGCACGAACCCCGCGGTTCATAGCTTCATTATTATGCGTTGTTGAAACAATTAAATTACACTTAGTAATTAGACCCTTATCATCTGTATGATATTCGTGGATAAGAGTACCTCTAGGAGCTTCAATAATACCAATTCCTTTGTTACGTGGAATTCCTTTTCGAACTAAATCTGTACCAATAATATCTGAATCAACCAATAATTCTTTCATAATTTCAGCGCAATATAACATTTCAATTAACCTTGCCCAATGCGTGTGCATTGTCATATTATTTGGTTTATTTTGAGTGTAAGATTTAAATATCTGACGTTCTATTTCAGCAAATGGTGTGTTAATTTTGGTACTTGTGTTCATACGAGCCAATGGTCCAACTCTGTTCCATCCATTTTCTCGCCCGTATTTAATCATATATGGAAATTTAAGGTACGACCAAGATTCAACTGCTTCCTTGAAATGATATCGATACTCAATATCTTCAATATTTAATAATTCGTTTCCTTGAAAATCAACAGAACGTAATCTGCCGTCATATAATTCTAATGAGCCATCTTCTTTATTTACTAAACTTAAATGATTTGATGGATACGCTGCGAAATTATCAATCCATTGGGAATTATCTAAATGATAGGTTTTCATAAAATCGATAACCTCTTTGGTCCATTCAATCATAGTATCTACGTTAGGAATATGTTTGCCATCTAAAAAATAGTCACATTCTTCTTTGGTCAAAGATTTATGAACCCCTCCAGGAACAGCTAAAATTCCATGTATTTTTTTGCCGGCTAATGCTTTAATAATCTCTTGACCAAATTTTCGCATTAAAATTCCTTTTTTTGCTAATTCTCGATTTTCCGTGGCAACGGCAACAATATTTCTTTTTTCTGCAGGAGCATTTATACCAAATAATAAGTCTGGTGAAGCTAAATAGAAAAAATGCAGTGCGTGGGATTGAAAAACTTGACCAAAATGTAATAATTTTCGCAATTTGGTTGCAGTGGGTGATAAATTTTCAGGATCGATACCTACTAATTGGTCAATAGCTTTTGCCGCAGCTAAGTGATGACTTACAGGACAAATACCGCATAACCTTTGTACCAATACAGGTGCTTCCCAATAGGGATGACCTTGAATAAATTTTTCAAATCCTCTAAATTCTACAATATGTAAAAAGGCATCAGTTACTTTCCCTTTATCATCTAATTTAATAGTTACTTTTCCATGTCCTTCAACACGAGTTACAGGTTCTATTACTATTTTTCTTGGGTTCATGTTTTTAATTATTTAGGCATTAATCATATTTGAATTCGGGGTAATTAATAGAATATTCTTCTTCAAATAAGATATTTTTTACGACACTCCATATGTGATTTGCGTTTGGTGGGCAGCCGGGAATATGATAATCAATTTTTACTACTTCGTGATTGGAGTATACTTTATTTAATATTTTAGGAATGTCTTCATGGTTGGGAATAACAGTTGCATTACCTTCACTTGTTAAAGAATCTAAATAGGCTTCTCTTAAACATTCTTCTAATGGAATGGTATTTCTAATAGCCGGAACTCCTCCCCAAATGGCACATTCTCCAACAGAAACTAAAACATCACAATTTTTTCGAAATTCGCGTAAAACTTCAATATTATCAGTATTGCAACAGCCTCCTTCAACCAAACCAATATCACACCTTTCGGTGAATTTTTTAATATCTGTTAATGGTGATTTATGAAATTCAACAACTTCTATAATATCTAAAATGCCTAAATCTATATCTAATAAAGACATGTGACAACCAAAACAACCGGCAAGTGAAGTAGTTGCTATACGCATTTTTCGGCCTTTGGTAATGTTCATATTCACTTTATTAAACGGAACAGTTTTTCCTTCAGCACCTTGGTCAAAAATGCGATTCCCAAAAGGTTTGCTAAACGTTTTACCTTTAACCAATATGGACCCTGTTGGACAGATTTGCATAGCATATTCAGCTTGAGCTGCTGTTAATTTTGCTTCTTGCTCGTAATCTATAGAAACAGTGGTTTTTTTCCCTTTATTGGTAAAATTAAAAACTTTGTAACCGTCATTAGTTACAATCTCTTCAATGCATCGTTTGCATTTAATGCACCTGTTTTGATTAACTACAATTCTTTCTGGTCGGGCATCTACAAGCCTATCTACGAATAAATGCGGAAATCGAGTGTATCTGATACCTGTTTCATAACCTAAATTTTGCATTTGACAGTCACCACTTTTTTCGCATGATGGGCAGAAATGATTACCTTCAACAAACATCATTTCCAAAATTGCTTTTCGGTTATCTAATAATTCAGGAGTATTAACTTCAATATTCATTCCTTCTTCTACAAAAACCGTGCAGCCTGCAATTCCATTGCCGTTTAAATTTACAGAACAAACTCTGCAACTTCCAAGCGGATTTAGATGTTTAAAGTGACAAAGTGTTGGTATAAAAATTCCATTTCTCTTTGCTGCTTCTATTAAGTTTAGTCCTTTATCGGCGGTGCAAAGCCTTCCATCTATATAAAATGATATATTTTGCATATACTTTGATTTTAAAATTTGCAATTATTTTAAAAATTTATAATTTTTGTTTTACTGGATTTATGTCTTTTTAATCAGCTGATCATAATCGAACACAGCATTTTCCATATCAAATTCCACATTACAATTATCAGTACAGCTTGTTACAATAACATTAAAATAATTTTCAAATTTGGAGATAGATTGAATAAAAGTATTGGATGAGAATTGGCCTAAACCACATCGACTTGTTTTTTTCATGATAGTTCCCCATTCAATAATTTCATTTAAATCCTGTGTTGTACAAATACCTTTTTTCAATTTTTCAATTTTTGCGAGTAAAATTTGATTTCCAACTCTACAGGACGTACAAGAACCGCAAGATTCATCTAAAAAGAACTTGATATAATTCTCTAATATTTGTAAAATACTTCTTGTTCTATTAAAAATCATTAAAGATCCTCCACAAAGTAAATCTTCTTTACATATTTTTCTGTCAAAATCAGATTCGTTTAAACAATCTCCAGAAGGGCCGCTACTTTGTATAAAATACGGAGCAGTAGCCTGACTTAAACGTAATAATTCTCTTAAAGTGGTTCCCCATTCAATTTCATAAATCCCAGGTTTTGCTACGTCGCCCGAAATACAAATAATTTTAGTTCCCTTACTTTTTTCTGTCCCTATGCTTAAAATATAATCGGATCCGAATTCAATAATCCGCGAGGCTTTTGCAAATGTTTCAACATTATTAACAATTGTTGAACTTCCTAAATAACCATTTTCTGTAGGATATTGAACTCTAAGTCTGGGTTCTCCTCTATAACCTTCTAAAGATTCAATTAAAGCCGTTTCAGCACCACAAACATAGGCTCCAGCCCCAATTTGAAGTTGAAGATCGAAATTAAAATGTTTAATTTCACAACAATTGACACCTAAAAGGTTATGTTGGTAAAAATCAATAATTGCATTTTCTAATTTAGATTGTAAATATTTGTACTCAGCTCGCAAATAAATAAAACCTGTTGTGGCACCAGTAACATAGGCAGCAAGTATCATTCCTTCAATAATTAAACCAGGTAAATTTTCTATAATAGTTTTATCTTTAAAAGTCCCAGGCTCACCTTCATCAGCATTACAAATAACTACTTTTTCTGCATTAGTGGCATTTTTGCTAATTTCCCATTTTTGGGCTGTAGGGAAAAATGCACCGCCTTTACCAGCCAATTCCACCTTTTTAAGCTCATCTAAAATAAATTGTGGGGATTTATTTTTAAGATTTTTAAGGGAATTTCCAATACTATAGTTTTTGAAAAAAACAGATTTGTTTTGTGGAGGGATATGCTGCACTAAACTTGCCACATTATTTGCAATAATATTTGGGCTTATACCTATTTTTAATTGATTTACAATTGTTCTAACTTTATCTGTGGAGAGATGGGTAACTGGATAAAAGTTAATAAGTGCTGTACATTCTTGGTCGCTTAATCCAATACATGAAGTTTCAAAAAGAGAAAATAATTGACTTTGACCATATTTTCCAAAGGTGCAGCCTGTTTCAAATTCAAAAGCAGCTTTAACTTCTTGAAACCCTTTAAATTCTGAGACAATACTATTGTTTAAATAGATAATATATTTTCCAGTTGGTTGCCTGTGAAAGAAGTGGTAGAATGAAATAACACCTTCAATTTCAATTTTTGATACCTTTAATTCTTGAGCAATTTCTGCAACAGCGATATCTGAAATAAAGCCAAATTTATTTTGAAACTCCCAAAGTCGATTTAAAAGATCAGTACGTTGCATATGTTTTAAATTTAAGTGAAATGACACCTAAATTTACCATTTTAAATGGCTGTAATTCAACACAAATAATTTTTATAAATAATTCATTAGAAATGATAATTTTCAAATAATTATTTATAAAAAATCATATTTAATTGAAAATGAAACTTTTGAACGTATTAAAGTGTTCGGCAATAGCAATTTCGAAAATGTGTGTATTTAACTAATAATTTTAATGAAATGGAAAAAGCAATATTTTATGTAACTTCATTTTAAACATTTAAATTAATTTGGAAACAAGTTTTTACTTTGTGTTGGTCATTTTATTAGAATTTTATGTTTTTTTTGTGCAAAACAAGTCGTTTTTCTCTTTTTTTGGAGAAATTTTTTAAAGCATGAAAAAGTTCTTTTTTAAGTACTTCGAAAACGTTGTAAAGCTCATTTTTTTAAGTAAAATAATTTCAAATTTTCAATATTTGGTAATACTCATTTTTTAATTTTTCAAACAAAATGAGTGAAAAATGCTTTTATTAAATTCATAATATAAAACGGTTATATTAACTATTTCACTAATTTAATTTAAAAATAAACCTATTTATTAATAAATAATCAATATTTCATCATTTTATTGATTTGATGAATTTTTAAAAATTAAAATAAAATGACAGAAATCAGCTTAATTTATAAATGCTATTGTTACATTTGATACAGGAAAAGAACACTTAAATTTTGAATGAAAAAATATAAAATTTACATATGAAAGTTGTTGAAAAAATAGCCTATTTAAAAGCACGTCGTGAAAAAGTTTTACAAATGGGTGGAGAAGCAAGAATTGCGAAACAGAACGAAAAAGGGAAACTATCTGCTCGCGAGCGTTTAAACTTATTGTTTGATGAAGGTAGTTTTTATGAAATAGATGCTTTTGTAAAACATAGATCTACCAATTTTGGAATGGAACATGTTGAAATTGAGTCAGATGGAGTAATTGTTGGTTATGGATTAGTTAATGGAAGAACAGTATTTGCTTATTCTCAAGATTTCACTTCTATTGGTGGTTCTTTGGGTGAAATGAACGCGGCCAAAATTTGTAAAATTATGGATTTGGCAATAAAAGTGGGCGCGCCTATCATTGGATTAAATGATTCTGGAGGAGCAAGAGTTGAAGAAGGTGTTGATGCATTAAAAGGGTATGGTGATATTTTCTTTAGAAATTCTCGAGCTTCTGGTGTGGTTCCTCAAATTTCGGCTATTATGGGACCTTGTGCTGGTGGAGCGGTGTATTCACCTGCTATGACCGACTTTGTTTTTATGGTTAAAAAAACAAGTCACATGTTTATTACGAGTCCGTACGTTATTAAAACTGTTACCGGTGAAGAAACAACTTTTGAAGATTTAGGAGGTGCTATGGTTCATAATTCAAAAAGTGGAAATGCACATTTTGCTTGTGAAAATGATACGGAATGTATTGAACAAATTAGAGAATTATTAGATTATCTGCCAAATAATAACATGGAATCTGTTCCAGTGATACATATGGGAGATGACATGAAAAGATCTTGTGAGTTATTAGATTCTTTAATTCCTGATGATTCTAAAGTTCCTTATGATATGAAACTTGTTATTGAAGAAGTTTTAGATGGAGGTGAGTTTTTTGAAGTTCATGAATATTTTGCCGAAAACTGTATTGTTGGTTTTGGGAGGTTAAATAATAGATCTGTTGGTATAATTGCCAACCAGCCTATGTATTTAGCAGGCTGTTTAGATATAGATGCTTCAGATAAAATAGGTAGATTTATAAGAACATGCGATGCTTTTAATATTCCATTAATTACGTTTGTTGATGTTCCAGGTTATTTACCAGGTTTAAATCAGGAATGGGGTGGAATAATTAGACACGGTGCAAAATTATTGTGGAGTTATTCAGAAGCTACTGTTCCAAAATTGACCGTAGTTGTTAGAAAGGATTATGGAGGAGCTTATTTAGCAATGAGTTCAAAACATTTGGGAGCTGATATGGTATTTGCTTGGCCAACTGCAGAAATTGCAGTAATGGGCGCAAAAGGTGCTGTGGAAGTGATATCTAGTTATAAAAAAGAAATAAGCGAATCTCAAGATAAAGTAGCCAAAACTCAAGAAAAAATTGATGAATATGAAACTGCATTTAGCATACCATATTTAGCAGCCGAAAGGGGATATATAGATGAGGTAATATTGCCTAGCGAAACTAGAGAAAGACTGGTTGTGGCTTTGGAGGCTTTATCATCAAAAACAGAAATTCTTCCTCCTAAAAAACATGGAAATATTCCTTTATAAAAAATGGTTAAAATGACTTTATCAGAAAAAAGAAAAAGGGCAGGAGCAATAGCAGTAAGCTATTATTTTCAAACGGAAATGAATTCATCGGAATTATTACAAGATAATTGGAGTAAAATGGGAATAAGTAGAACTATGAATGATACCGAAATGATGCTTAGAAGAGGGAAATCACCAGGAATTAAAAATCTTTAATATTTTATACAAAAATATAAATAAAACAGACTGAATATGGCAATGGAATTTGATAAACACGGGGTACTAAAAATGACTCCAATAGATTATAGTCCTAACAGAATAAAAGCTGAAAATCCAATTAAAATTCAAGATTTAAGTTTTCGAGATGGACACCAATCTTTATTTGCAACAAGAGGTAGAACAGAAGACATGATTCCACTTGCCGAGCAAATGGATGAAATTGGGTTTCACGCGTTAGAAACTTGGGGAGGTGCAACATTTGACACCATGCATCGCTATTTAGGTGAAGATCCATGGGAACGATTAAGAACTTTAAAAAAATATATGCCCAAAACACCTTTTTTCATGTTGTTGAGAGGTCAGAATATAGTAGGTTATAGAAACTATGCTGATGATGTTGTGGAAAATTTTGTTCAAAGATCTTGTGATAATGGAATTGATATTTTTAGATGCTTTGATGCCTTAAACGATTACAGAAATTTTGAAACCGCTGCCAAAGTGGTTAAAAGAAATAAAATGCATTTTCAAGGTACTATTTGTTATACATTAACGGAGCCTAGAATGGGTGGAGACATATATAATATTAACTATTACATTAATAAAGCTAAAGAGCTAATTGATTTTGGGGTAGATTCTATTTGTATAAAGGATATGGCTGGTTTAATTGCTCCTTATGATATTTATAATTTAATAGTAGAACTTAAGAAAATAACAAACATACCGTTAAATCTTCATACTCATTTTACATCAGGTATGGGAGATTTAGCACTTTTTAAAGCTATAGAAGCGGGTGTTGATATTATTGATACGTGTATGTCTCCTTATGCATACAGAACATCACATCCAGCTATTGAACCATTGGTTATTTCATTATTAGGAACAAATAGAGATACAGGTTTAGATATAAAAAAATTGACTAAAATTAGTGCTCAAATGGAAGAATCAATTCCTAAATATTTACACTTAGCTAATAATCCAAAATATTCTATAATTGATACAGATGTTATTATGCATCAAACACCAGGTGGAATGTTGTCTAACTTGGTTAATCAATTAAAAGCGATGGATTCGTTAGATAAATTGGATGAAGTATTTAGAATGTTGCCTAAAGTTAGAAAAGATTTAGGGCAAATTCCATTGGTAACACCTACGAGTCAAATAGTTGGTGTACAGACAGTTAATAATGTTTTGTTTGATACTTATGAAGGTGAATATTCTAGAATTACTGAAGAAGTAAAAGATCTTTGCTACGGTTTATATGGGAAAACTACATTGCCAATAAATGAAGAATTAAGAAAAAAAGCATTAAAAGATTACCCGAGAGGTGAACAACATATAGAAGCTAGACCAGGTAGTATTTTAGAACCAGAAATGGCAGCTGTTAAAGAAAAATTTAGTGATTTAGCTAAGGATATTGATGATGAATTAATTGTAGCCCTGTATCCTGTAACTGGGAAAAGATTTTTAAAATGGAAATATGGTTTGGAAGAAATTCCAGCCGATGTTAAGCCTAAAACTATGGATGATGTTTATAAAGAACAAGAATTAGTTGCAAAGGCATTATCTGGTGAATTAAAAGCAGGAGGAACAACATATGATGGACCAATGCACGAAATGGAAGTTATAGTAGATGGTGAGAAGTTTAATGTGGCTATTCCAGTAGTGAATGGAATGGGGCGTTCTAAAAAGAAAAAGAAAAAAGAAGCCAAAGAAAACAATGTTGAAGGTGCTGTGTTAGCACCAATACCAGGAATGATTGTAGAGTTCAAAAAACAAAATGGTGATACCGTAAAGGCTGGTGAAATTATTGTGGTTCTTGAGGCAATGAAAATGATGAATAATTTTGAAGCGAATAAAGATGGTGTTCTTTCTGGTATTAAATATGAATCAGGAGATGCTATTTCTAAAGGAGATGTTCTCTTTTTAATTGAATAAATGAGATTACTTAATATTTTGAATTAATTAAGTTTAAGGTGCTTGAAATTTTTAAATTCAAGCACCTTTTTAATTATATCTAATTGAATTCTAGAAAGCTATATATTCAATTTTAAACTAGCCATAAAATTTCGTCCCATATTTTGAATTCCTTCCATTTTTAATCTGGATAAATGAGAGACGTATTCTTTGTTTAATAAGTTATTTATATTAAGTGAAATGTCGAACTTAACATCTCTTAATTTTATAGTTCCACCGGTGCCAATAGAAACAATATTGTAATTATTAGTTGAGGTCTCAAACTCACTAATTTTGGTTTGATCTAAATGACTTTCTAAAGTGAGAGAAGCAAAACCATTCTTCAACCAATTTTTATAATTAAATTCAGATTTTAACATGTTAGTAAGTTTATGCGCAGGTATTAATGGTAGGTAATTTCCATTATTTTGCTTTCCAATAACAAATTCAAAACTACTATAAAGATGTAACCAGTCAAATGGATGAGGGTGTAAATGTAATCCAAATTCGCCACCATATAATTTTGCATTATCTTGTATAAATTCATAAACATTAGCACCATCTTCTAGTTCTCCAGTTGGTGAAATAAAAATATAGTTATCTATTTGATTGTAAAAACCGTTTGCAAATAACTCTAAGTGATCAGAATTATACTCTAAAGCTACATCATATTGTACGTTTTGTTCACTTTTAAGAGTGTTATTTCCAATTTCATAACGATTGGTGCCGTGATGAATTCCGTTTGAAGTTAACTCGGCTAAATTAGGAGCTCTAAAACCAGAAGCAAGATTTAATCGGGTTGTAATTGATTTAAAAAGTAATGTTTTTAAACCTAAAGAGCTTGTAAAATTTGTATATGATTTATCAATTGCTTCAAAAACTTCTTCTTCATCGTTGTGAATTATTACATGAGCCTCAGATTTTATAGCTCTTGAATCTAATCTTAGTCCAGCCAAAAAACTATTGTTATTCCAAGAAAGTGTTCCGGTGGTAAAAACTCCAAAATCGTTGGTTGTAGCATTTGGAATTAAAATTTCTTCACCATAATTAGTGTTTTTTTGATTTAACCCTTGAATACCAACAATAGTTTCGATTTTTTTAAATTTAGGAGCATACCACTTTATGTCATAACTAAAGGTGTTAAGTTTTAATTGCATAGCAGGCTCAATAAATTCTTCAAGGTGCTCATTCTCATCTTCATCTTGATGCTCTTCAAATTCTTTTCTATCGTTTACTGTATAACCAAAGATTGTTGCAATTTTAGAATTTGGCAAAAATATAAGCGTGTTTAAACTAGCCAGTTTATTGTTTAAATCTTGATAAGGAAATAGCGGTGTTTTACTCGAACTTTGGATTTCTACTTCTTCTGGAATTCCAACTTTAGTAGTATTATAATTAAAACGAAGTGTACTCGCTATAAAATTGGATGAATAGCCAGCACCAGCATTAAAAATAGTTTCTGTGAAACGCGTATTTGTTATTCTATCTTTAGAGGGAATCTGATAATCGCTATGCGAATTATGAGCACCATTTACTAAAAATTTCCATTTGTTATACGATTGTTTTATTCCCACTGCAGTTTCGTGTCCTAAAGTATTTGATTGATAACCTTGATTAATATTTAAATTAAATGAATTATCATCTGCAAATCTTAAGGGATTAAAATATAAAATCCCTCCTAAAGCATCTGACCCATATAAAAGGGATGCAGGCCCTTTTATAACTTCAATACTTTCAACGCTATTATCATCAACTCCTAAGCCATGTTCATCTCCATATTGTTGATTTTCGAGTCTAATTCCTTGGGTATAAACCAAAACTCTATTCCCTCTCAAACCTCTAATAACAGGTTTTCCAATTCCAGAACCAGTAGAAACCTGGGATACACCAGGTATAGAGCTAATTCCTTCAATTAAGGTTGTGGCACCGTTGTTTTGAAGTTGTTGTATAGAAACTCGATCAACTTTCATTACATTTTCAGATTGTAATTTATTGAAAGGAGTTGAAATAATTACTTCATCCATGTTAAAAATAGACTCTTTTAAAATTATTGATAAATCTGAATATTTTTCTATAAAATTAAAATGTATTATTTGAGTCTCAAAGCCCATAAACGAGAAACTCAACTTAACTTGCTTGGGTAAATTTATGAGTTCAAATTTACCCATTTCGTTCGTAGTGGTGCCTTTTTGAAGTTCTTCGATATATACTTCAACACCTTGTAATAGTTGATTTTGAGAATTTGTAATTGTTCCAGATAATTTATTTTGGGCAGTTACGCAAATAGATAATCCTACAAATAGGATTGTTAAATATTTTTTCATTTAATAATGTTTTATTGATGTAAAAAAGTTAATTATAACCGATTAAGATAATAAAACTGGAGGTGCTCTGGAGGATTTAAAACAAAGTTTTACCGAAGATATTTGGTCTTTGTTTGAATAAATTTTTACTTCATTTGTATCAATTCCAACTTGGAAAACGACAGAAGCAAATAGAATGTTATTTGTGTTAATTTTATAATGAAACACCGAACAGTCAATTTCATGCTGGTCAATATGTACTATATTTTGTGCATTACAAACTGAATGTTCGTGTTTTTCAAGTATATGTGTAAACTGTACCGCAAATGGCAATAATACAACTGCAAGTAGTGCAATTGAAATTAACTGACCAATATGTAGCTTAATTTTTAACATTCTTTAAGCTGCAATATTACAAAAAGAAATTAATCTTTTACACCTAATTTTCTCAATATATCGGCCATTAAACACCATTTTGTAAATGATGATTGCAGTAAATTGGCACCAACAAATGCAGTAAACCAAAGCCAATTAACATTTACTTTAATGGAAAGAATTAATGAAATTAAAATAAAGGTTCCAGCTACACCATTAATTATTCGTTGTATCATAATCTGTTTTTTTTTAATTTGATTTTTCTATATTTAAAACAATAACATGAACTTTTGACAAAGTTTTTTGTTTGTTATTAAATTCTGCAACAGCATTAAATAATTGATCTGAATTTTCTTTTGGTACAAAAGCGTAGAATATTAAAGATTGACTATCATTCATTTCGCTTGCAAACCAATTGTCGCTAACAGATTCTTGGGTTAAATCTCTATATCCTTTAACATCTGTATAGGAAAAATGTGTTATTGCTGATTTTTTTAATAAGAATTTGATATCTTTTTCAAATGCTTCAATTGCGGTTATCATTAGTAATTTCATACATTATTTGTTTTAAAGGTTAGAAGTTTCAGGTTTAATAAAAAACCTGAAACATTAATTATTTTTTCCATTTATTTTTTTCTGTCATATAATAAAGTAGGGGTACAACAATAAGGGTTAAGATTGTTGAAACGATTGCTCCAGCTACCAATGAAATGGCTAAACCTTGAAAAATTGGATCGAATAAAATAATAGAGGCTCCTATTACCACGGCTCCAGTAGTTAGTAAAATAGGAGTTGTTCTTACAGCTCCTGCATCAATAATTGCTTGTTTTAACGGGATTCCATCATTTAACCTAATTTCAATAAAATCTATTAGCAATACCGAATTACGCACCATAACACCAGCTAAAGCGATCATTCCAATAAATGATGTTGCGGTAAAGAAAGCGCCTAATAACCAATGTCCTAAAACAATTCCAATTAATGAAAGCGGAATTGCAGCCATCATAACCAGTGGTGTTTTAAAGTTTTGGAACCACCCAACAATTAGCATATAGATAATGATAATAACTATTAAAAATGCAGCACCTAAATCGCGAAAAACTTCTAATGTTATTTGCCATTCTCCATCCCATTTAACGGAAAAATCACTTTCATTTGTTGGTTGTTCCATATATAATTCTTGAATGGCATATCCTTTTGGAAGTTTTATTTTTTGCAATTTTTCCTTCATTCCCAAAATAGCATACACAGGACTTTCAAGTCCGCCAGCCATATCTGCAGTGACATAAACCACACGTTTTTGATCTTTTCTAAATATGGTTTTTTGCAACGTATCTTGTTTTACGGTGACCAAATCACTTATTGGGACAACGTTTCCATTGCTTCCTTTTATTTTAATATTCTGAATATCTTGCAAACTTGTTTTATCGGCATCATTTAATCCCATAACAATATTTACCGCGTCAAAAGAGTTTTCGTCATATAAATAAGATACAGGATGTTCAGTTAACAAATAGGTTAAGTTACCAACTATTTGTTGTGGTGCAATACCATTTAGCATCGCTTTTTCTCGATCAACTTCCAATTTATATTCTGTTTGTACACCTTCAACCATCCAATCTGTATCTACAACATCGTCGGTATTTTCTAAAATCTCTTTTACTTGATAGGCAACTTTGATTTGCTCTTTATAATTTGGTCCGTAAATTTCAGCTACAAGTGTTGATAAAACAGGAGGGCCTGGCGGAACTTCAACTAATTTCACATTAGCATTGTATTTTTTAGCTATTTTCTGAATTTCAGGTCGAACTTTTTTAGCAATATCATGACTTTGCAAATCTCGTTCTGCTTTTGGTAATAAATTAACCTGAATATCTGCCATATTACTTCCACCACGTAAATCGTAATGACGAACCAAACCATTAAAAGTAATAGGAGCAGAGGTTCCAATATAGTTTTGATAATTTACTACTTCCGGCACAGTAGCTAAGTACTGAGCAATTTCTTTTGTAACTGCTGCTGTTCTTTCTAATGTAGTTCCTTCAGGCATATCTATTACTACTTGAAATTCATTTTTATTATCAAATGGAAGCATTTTAACAGCTACTGCTTTTGTAAAAAACATTAAAACCGAACCTACTAAAAGAACTGCAGTAATACCTAACATTACCCATCTTTTTTTAGAACTATCTAAAAATGGTTGTTCAATTTTTTTGTAGATTTTATAAACCCAACCAGTTTCTAAACCTTCCTCTTCTTTATGTTTTTGTTCGTCTTTTTCTTGTAATAAATGATAACCTAAATAAGGAGTTACTGTTAACGCAACAAATAATGAAAGTATCATGGCTATTGAAGCTCCAATTGGCATTGGACTCATATAAGGTCCCATCATACCAGAAACAAAAGCCATAGGTAAAATTGCAGCTATTACCGTAAATGTTGCTAAAATGGTTGGGTTACCAACTTCATTAATGGCATAAATAGCAGCTTGTTTAAATGGTAAACGTTTCATTTTAAAATGCCTGTGCATGTTTTCGGCAATAATAATACTGTCGTCTACCACAATACCAACTACAAACACCAACGCAAATAATGTAATTCGGTTTAACGTATAACCCAGTAAATAATAGCTAAATAATGTTAAAGCAAATGTTAGTGGTACGGAGAAAAATACGACTAAGCCTCCACGCCATCCCATAGCTAACATAACTAAAACAGTTACAGCAATAATTGCTACACCTAGATGCAATAATAATTCCCCAACTTTATGTGATGCAGTTTCACCATAATTTCTGGTAATATCAACTTTTACGTCGTTTGGAATGGTTGTTTTCTTTAATTGATCAACTCTTTCTAATATTTTATCAGAAATTTTCATTGCATCGGCTCCCTTAACTTTTGCAATAGAGATGGTTACTGCCGAATACTCGCTTGGGTTTGCTTTAAAATTGGTATTTCCTTTTGCGTACCCAAATGAAACATAATTTTTTGATGTTCCAGGTCCATCTTGTATAGTTGCAATTTGTTTTAAATAAACAGGCATGTTATTATTAACACCCACAACTAAGTTCTCAATATCTTCTGCCGAAGTTAAAAATTTACCAGTTGTAATTAAAAATTCTTCGTCGCCTTTAACAAAACTCCCAGATTGTGAACTTCCATTATTAGCTTGGATCATTTGCATTACACCCAGAGCATCAATACCGTTTTCAGCTAATTTATCTTTATCTAAAATTACTTTTAATTCTCTATTTCTTCCGCCTATTACTGTGGTTATAGAAACATCTTTAACTTTTTCAATTTCTGAAGTTATTTCTTCTGCTAATTGACGAATTTCAAAATCGTTGTAGGTTTTGCTCCACAAGGTTAATCCTAACATTGGAACATCGTCTATAGAACGTGTTTTTACTAAAGGCTGAGTTACTCCAGGAGGAAACATTCCTTGGTGACGCATTAATTCGTCATATAATTTTACATAAGAATCCTCTGTGTTTTCACCAACATAAAACTGTACAATCATCATAGATTGTCCGTTCATAGCTATACTATGTACATGTTGAACACCTTTTATATTAGAAATAATTTTTTCTAATGGTTTTACAACACGACTTTCAACTTCGGATGGACTGGCTCCTGGATAACCAACTAAAACATCGGCCATTGGAACAATAATTTGTGGTTCTTCCTCTCTTGGAATCAAAAAAGAACTATATATACCAATTGCCATTAAAGCAACCATTAGTAAAATGGTTAATTTGGAATTGATAAAAACATTGGCTATTTTACCTGATATACCTTCTTGCATTTTTTAATGTTTAGCCTCCTAACCCCCGAAGGGGGAATAAAAGGAAATTAATTATTTCTTTATTTTTACTGCTACTGTAAACTATGACTGAAAACTGATTACTGAATACTAACTTTTACACCGTTAAAAAGTTTTCCTTCGGCTGATATAATGTATTGTTCATCGGCATTTAAACCAGAAAGAACTTCTACTTGATCGTTATACGTTTTACCAACTCTAATCCATCTTAAAATAGCTGTATTTTCACTTCCTATAGTATAAACTCCGGTTAGTTGACCTTGAGTAACCAAGGCACTTTTTGGAACAAGAACTGTTGAAGATGTAGTATCTTTTTCTCCCGTTTTTTCAAAAGGAAATTGAACAGAGGTAAACATTCCTGATAATAATTTTAAATCTGTTTTTTCTAAAACAACTTTTACTAAAAATTGACCACCAGTATTTTTTGCCGAAGAACTTACTTCAGTTACAATTCCTTCAATAGTTTTATTAGTAGATTTCACAAGCACTTTTACTTTAATTCCTGTTTTAATATTTGTAATGTCAGATTCTGGAACCATTGCAATTACTTGAAAATTTCCTGGAGTTTCAACACTTATTAAAGGCATTCCAGGATTTGCCATATCGCCTTTGTTTATAAATTTACCAGTTATAATACCATTAAATGGAGCAGTAATATTTGAGTATGATAATTGGGCATTAACTTGATTTCTCATTTGTGTAGCAGCCTCTACACGTGCTTTTGCCATTTCGTAATTGGCGGTTATATCGTCCATTTCTTTTTGAGATGCACTTTTATCGTTAAATAATGATTTAAAACGATTGTAATCCTTTTCAGCATTTTTAAAAGCAGCGTTTGCCTCAGTAATAGAAGCAGTAACTTGTGCTTTTTGTGCAGATATATCGGCACTATTTATACTTATTAAAAGTTGTCCTTTAGTTACTTTATCACCAACATTTACATAAATGTTATTTACAAATCCCATCATACGTGTACTTAAATTTGCATTTTGTACCGCTTCAATTTTACCGCTAGCAGTTACAGAAGAACCTTTTTTACTTGTTGGCATGCTAACTTGTACTGAGACTGCTGGAGAATTAGCTACAGCTGCTGTTTTATCTTTTCCGCAACTTGTAGCTAAAACTAAAGTTGAAATAGTTAATATTTTTAGTATGTTTTTCATTTTTTAGAAGTTTAAAATCTTTTTATATTGTTAAATTTTAGTGCGAATTATCTTGTTAAAAACGCTACGTATGCTTTGGTAAAATTGTAATTGAAAACAGTCTGTAGATATTCTAGCTGTTTTTGTAAATATTGTGTTTCTGAGATTAATAAATCTGACGTTTTTTCCAATCCCTGTTTAAATCGGTTAGTTCTAATTCGCAAAGCTTCTTGTGATTGCTCAACTGCCAAGTTTGTTAAATTTAATGAGTTCTCAGCATCTTTTAATTGACGTTTTGCTTTGTTAAAATCTAACTGACTTTGGTTTTTATATTGTTCTAAACTAATTTCTGCCTTATCTAATTCGGCCCTACTTTTTTGAGTTTTACCAATACGTTTAAATCCTTCAAAAATAGTTAATGACAATTGAGCACCTATTAAATAGCCTTTCGCATTGGTGCCAAATAGTTTCTCGTCGTGTAATTCATAAGAACCAAATGCATTTAATCTGGGTAAATAACTCATTTTATTAGCTTTATGCATGTTTGCATATGCCTCGGCACTTTTTTCCATTGCTTCAATATCTGCTCTGTTTTCTGATAATTCTATGGTATAAACAGTTAAATCTACATTTGCAGTTAATTCTGTTGAAGGCTTAAGAATATTTTCAGAAGTGTCTCCCATTAAAAATTGGATATAATCTGAAGCGTTTTTTACATTACTTTTTACAGTTAACAATTGGTTTTCTACCTCGGTAACATGGAGTTCAACTGCTAAAATATCGGCTCTTTGCATATAACCTTGTTTAAAACTATTTTCAGCAATTTTTTTATTTTCAATGGCAGCTTCCTTAGCTTTTTCTAACACTTCAACCGCTTTATAAGCTACTTGTAGTTGCATATATGCCTTTGAAACTTCTAATTGCATATATTCTTTTGTTCTTTCTGTTTGAAGCTCAAATGCATTCATTTTAGCTTTTGCAGCTTTTCTCATAAAAATTCCGTCACCATTAAATAGTGGCTGTTGAATTTCAATTTTAGTTGCAAAATTTTGAATTTCATCAGGATCATTTAACAATGCAGGATTAAAATCGGATGCTGTTAAAATTTCCTGATTTAATTTTGAGCCAAATGCCATTAACGGATTTGTAGTTGAAATTCCCGTATGAGAAATTGAAATTGAAGGCAGTAAAATGGAATTTGTTTGATTAAAATCTGCCTTTGCTGATTTAAAATCTTGCTCTGAGATTTTAATAGCATGATTTTTTTCTTTTACCTTATTTAATACTTCTTCAAAAGAAATTAATTTTTCTTGTTGGGCAAGACTAATTAATGTGTTGAAAAGAAAAAATGTAAAAACATATAAGTTCTTGTTTTGCATAGTTTTGCTTTTTAGTTGCCGACAAATGTAATTGAGGTTTCGCTTTTAAACAGTAATAAATAACACACACTTGTGTAACGTATATTACATTAAATTCAAAAAAAACAGATAAATAAGCACTATTTTTTATAGAACTTAATTTATTCAAGAAGTTCCTTAAATTTATGACAAAAAATTAATATTAAAAAGCGTTTAAGAAAGAATATTTTACTTTTTTAGTTTTGTGAAATGAATTTCACCAGTGTTCCCTGCAAGTAGTGAGGAAAAAAACTTTGTTTGTGGAAATTGTTCGAAAATTATTTTTAAAAAAACAGTAATTGGAATGGACATAATTAATCCTGCTATGCCCCAAATATATCCCCAAAGCATTAAGGATACTAAAATTGCAATAACATTAATAGAAAAGGATTTACCCATAAAAATAGGCTCTAAAATACTACCAAATAAAACTTGCACCAAGGTAATTGAAATAACAAAAAACAGCAAAGTACTAGTAGGATCCAGTTCTACAAAAGCAAATAATGACAATAAGATAACTGAAACTATAGACCCAATCATTTGAACAAAGTTAATTAAGAACGCAAATAATCCCCAGAAAATAGGGAAACTAACATCAAAAAAGTAACAAGCTAAACTAAAGCCCACTCCGGTGAAAAAACTAACCAAAAATTTAACCTTTACAAATGTTATTAAATCTTTTTCGATTTTCATAAATGTTTTAACAGATGCATATTTTTGCTTAAAAATGGTTCCACTTAAAACATTGTAAAAATTTATTGATTCTGCTAACCATAAAACTACAAAAAAGGCTGTCATCAACAACATTGTAATAGTATTGCCAATTAAACTTAATGTTGTACCAAAACTTTTTCCAAAATTATCTTCCTTGATAATTAGGTTTAAAAGATTGCCATCATTCATAAACTGCATACCTAAAAAATCTTCTATCACATACACCAAATCTGTTAATTTAGTTTGTGCTTTAATTAAAAATGCATCTTGAGTTTGAATAATTTCTCTACTTGCAAGTTTAATTATTTCTCCACCAATTAGAAGCGCACCAATAAAAATGAGGACAACAACAATGATGCTTAAAAAATTGGGTATTTTCCGTTTGGTAAGCCACCTCATTAATGGTAAAAATAACAAGGCAATAAATAATGAAGCTACTAATGGAATTAGAATAAAACTTAATATTTTTAATAAATAAAAAATGAATGGAACTACAATTACCAATAATAAAATATTTGTTGTTTTACGCTCGTTCATAATTTATAAAAAATAATTATTTTTATAGTTACAAAGTTATAACTAAAAATCCCGATTATTCGGGATTTTATAGTAACAAATTTATTTTTTTTTATTTTTTTCTAATTCTCATATTTAGTGCTTCAACACCTAAAGAAAATGCTATTGCAAAATACAAGTATCCTTTTGGAATGGCACCTACTTGTTTTCTAAATATTTCTGCGTGTGATAGGTGAGCACCTTCGGTAATTAACATAAATCCTATCAATATTAAAAACGACAACGCTAACATTTGTATTGTAGGATGTTTGTTTACAAAATCTGAAACTGGAGTTGCAAAAACCATCATAATAATTATTGAAATAACAACAGCGATAATCATAATTGTTAATGCACCAGGAATTCCATTAGTCATACCAACTGCAGTTAACACTGAATCGAATGAAAATACTAGATCAATCATTACAATTTGAAAAATTACCATTCCAAAAGTAGCATAGATTGCTTTTGCAGTTGATGCTTTTTCATTTTCGACTCCTTCTACTTTGTGTCTAATTTCAACGGTGCTTTTGTATAATAGAAAAATTCCTCCTAAAATTAATATGATACTTTGCCCAGTTATTCCAACTTTAAACCAACCTATATCAATGGTTAAAAATGGATTTTTCAATGATATAAGGTATGAAACCCCAAGTAATAGTAAAATTCTAAAAACTAATGCTAATAGTAATCCTATTCTTGTAGCTTTTTTAACTTGATTTGGTGGCAGTTTTCCGGCGGTAATAGAAATAAAAATAATATTATCTATTCCTAAAATAATTTCTAAAAAAGTAAGGGTTAAAAGCGCAACCCATGTGTCTGCGTGTAAAAATATTTCCATTAATGTTTAGTTTGAAATTTTATGTAATGTTCCTTTTTGAATATAATTTGAATGCCCAATTACTGCCTCAAATTTATAAGAATTTTCTGTGATGCTCGTAATTTTAACATGAATAGGTTCTTCATCAATAACTGATTTTGGATGAAGCATTTTTAAGGTATAGTTAAAGTTATTTTTCCAAGAAATAGAAAGCGTGTCTATATCGTTTTCATATTTTTCTATCTGAATAGAATCTTGCCTTATTATAATGGTTTTTGAATATCCTTCACCTTCTGGAATTTCAAAAGTTCCCGATTTAAAACGATCTGGATTTGGTTGGGTCTCTTTACATGAAGTAGAAAGAATAGCTGAAATAAATATGATTGCTAATTTGTTCATTTTTAAATTCCTGTATAATTTGAAGGTGAAATTGATTTCAATTCTAGTTTTAATGCAGTAGAGATATCTAATTCCTCAATGAATTTTGCCATAGATTGTTGGGTTATTTTTTCATTAGTGCGTGTCAATCCTTTTAATGCTTCATATGGATTAGGATAACCTTCTCTCCTCAATATTGTCTGAATTGCCTCAGCAACTACTGCCCAGTTATTTTCTAAATCTTCGGCAAATTTTACCTCATTTAAAACCAATTTATTTAACCCTTTTAAGGTTGAATTAAAAGCAATAATTGTATGTGCAAAGGGTACTCCAACATTTCTTAAAACAGTGGAATCTGTTAAATCGCGTTGTAATCTTGAAATGGGAAGCTTTGCTGCTAAATGTTCAAAAATAGCATTTGCCATTCCCAAATTTCCTTCAGAATTTTCAAAATCTATCGGATTTACTTTATGTGGCATTGCTGATGACCCAACTTCGCCTTCTTTTATTTTTTGTTTAAAATAATCCATAGAAACATATGTCCAAATATCTCTATTTAAGTCGATTAAAATGGTGTTTATTCGTTTTAGCCCATCAAAAATACCAGCTAAATGATCGTAATGTTCAATTTGGGTTGTAGGAAAAGAATGATGTAAGCCCAATACTTTTTCGACAAAATTGGTTCCAAATGCTTTCCAGTCAATATTTGGATAAGCCACTTTATGCGCATTAAAATTTCCCGTTGCGCCACCAAATTTTGCGGCGTAAGGAATGTTTTGAACTTGTTTTATTTGTTGTTCAATTCGTTCAATAAAAACATAAATTTCCTTACCTAAACGTGTTGGAGATGCTGGTTGCCCATGTGTTCGTGCCAACATTGGAATAGCTGCCCAATCGGTTGATAATTGTCTAAGTTTTTGTAATAAAAGTGCCAATTGTGGGTAATATACCTCATCAAAAGCATCATTTATTGAAAGTGGAACAGCAGTATTATTTATATCTTGTGAAGTTAACCCAAAGTGAATAAACTCTTTATAAATACCTAGATTTAAATCATCGAATTTTTCTTTTATAAAATACTCAACAGCCTTTACATCGTGGTTAGTAATATTTTCAATATCCTTTATTTTTTGTGCATCTTCTGTTGAGAAATTAAGATATATAGTTCTTAATTTACTAAAAAGTGATGTGTCAAAAGAGCTTAATTGGGGTAACGGAATTTCGCATAATGCAATAAAATATTCAATTTCTACTTTAACTCTATACATTATAAGTCCTTCTTCAGAAAAAAAAGGAGCTAAATTTTCTACTTTATTTCTGTATCGACCGTCAATTGGAGAAATGGCATTCAAATAAGTTAAAGGCATATTGTTGTTTTAAATTGAAAAATGCAAAATTAATGAAATAAACCCAAAAAAACTGTTTATTTTTTGTTAATAAGATCTAAGGTAATTCTTCCGCGAGCTTTGTAAGCAGGACTTTCGTCTACAATGTTTTTTTGAATTATTAATTGTAATTCTTGATGAACCCATTCAAGATTTTTACCCAGTAAAAATAATGCGTTCATGGTATATGCTTTGGTTGCAACTTTATGGTTGCTAATCATCCAATCAAAACCAGTTTCAATAATTAAATCAACTTGGTTTTTTGTAAGAGAATCTTTAATAAGACTATCTTTTTTTGAGGTGTAAGCAACAGCTATAAAATTACATATTTTTGAAATAGGACGAACACAACTATCATGGGTAGCTTTATAAATATCATCTATGAAATATTTTAGATGAGGTGCCAACCAATCTAGTTTTTCAGCACAAACCAATTCTAATATCCAAGCAGCTTTAATAGCTGTTTTAGTTTTAAATTCAAAAATAATTTGGAGCAGAAAAGGAAATAATTCAGGATTTTCCAATACCAAATTAGCAACTCGCATTCGGTTTACTCTTTTAGCATTTTCAATATTGTTAAGTTGTGAAATTAAAAAATCTTTATTCATTTTTTTTATGATTCTTTTTCTTTGGAGATAATTTACACATCAAATAAACAAAACCAACAATTAAATGTAAGATTGCTATTGTAACTATGGTGTAAAACCAAAAATTTGAAATGTTCATAAAATATTATTGAACTATAAAATTAA
This sequence comes from Lutibacter sp., assembly GCF_030692605.1. GTDB lineage: Bacteria > Bacteroidota > Bacteroidia > Flavobacteriales > Flavobacteriaceae > Lutibacter. The sequence goes on along the minus strand of NZ_JAUYUD010000059.1, from coordinate 4,756 downwards.
AATAAAATTATGACATAAAAAAAACGCCTAATGTTGGTTAGGCGTTTTGATAATTTTATTTTATAAAATTAGTTATGTGCTATAGGATATGAATCTGAATTACCTGTTCTTGTCACAGAACCATTAGTTGAAACATTTCCTAATAATAATAACCCACAAACATGAGGCGATGCCATAGAAGTACCACTTAAGGTAGCATAACCGCCATCTTTATAAGTAGATTTTACAGAAGAACCTGGGGCAATAACATCTACAGGAGTGCCATAATTAGAAAAACTCGACCAAGAATCGCTTGAAGTCATTGAAGCTACAGTATATATGTTGGCGTTATTTAAACCAGCTCTGGCAGGAGAATAAAATAATGAATCATCGCTTGAATTTCCTGCGGCAATTGCAATTTTAATTCCTCTTCCTGCAACTGCAAATGCAGCGGCATCTACAGCAGAATCTACATATCTTGATTGTGGTCCTAAACTCATATTTACAGCATCACCAGAAGTACCACTTGCATAAACATAGTCAAGTGCAGCAATTGTCCATGAAAATTGACCACTTCCTCTATTATCTAATACACGTAAAGCAACTATAGTTGCTCCAGCAGCAACTCCTACAACCCCAATAGCATTGTCTATTGCTGCAACAGTACCAGCTACATGAGTTCCATGTCCATTTCCATCTTCTATACTATATTTTCCTTGTGTAACATAAGATCTACTTCTATCTATATCAACCTTTAAATCAGAATGGCCTGAATCAATTCCAGAATCTATAATCCAAGCAGTTTTACCAATTCCATTAGTAGCACCACCAATTCTGGTAATTCCCCAAGGAGTCTCTTGTGCAGGATCAGTTCCACCGCCTCCTCCTGGAGTACCTGATGGTTTACCTAAAGAAATAATATAATCTTTTTCAATAGATTTAACTCTTGGGTCTTTTCTTAAAAGTTCTAATTGACTTTCATTTAAAACAGCAGTAAATCCTTTTAAAGCAAAACCATACGTTTGTTTTAAATTTTCGTCAGCTAGTTTTAGTTGAGAAAATAGCGAAGGAATTTCCTTTCTTAGTTGAATCATTTCAGAATCATAATCCATAACTTTTCTTTCTGATTTACCTTGAAAATCACTTTTGAATACTACTGTAAATTGACCTTCAATTGGGTTTGAAGCTTCAATAATTTGTAAAGGAGTAATTTCTGTTTCGTCGCCTGAACAACTAAAAAAAAGGCCAGTCATTAATAATAATGACCAAATAAATGGTTTTAAAATTCTTTGTGATTGTTTCATAAAAAATGTTTTTTATTTGTTAATTTAAGGCAATATATAAAAAGAATTTAAAAAGCCAAACTAAAAATTAAATTAATGATAATTTAAATGAGGAATGAAAGTTTTAGAAAAATCAAATAAAAGTTTATCTTCTTAAATACGTTTATCACACCGATAACGTTTAAATTGAAAAAGATAGTATATTTAAAGTCTAAACTTAAAGTCATGAAAAAAACAATTATTGTCTTGCTAATTTTACTTTTTGCTATTCAATTTATTAGACCCGAAAAGAATACAACAGGAATTAATGATAACCATATTTCTAATGCCTTTGTTGTGCCAGATGAAGTTAAACTGATTTTAAAGAATTCATGTAACGATTGCCATTCTAATGCCACAATTTATCCTTGGTATAGTGAAATTGCGCCCGCTTCATGGTATTTAGCTCAACACGTAAATGATGGTAAAAAACATTTGAATTTTTCTGAATGGATGAATTATAATGCTAATCAAAAGAAGCATATAATAAATGATTTGGAAGAGGTTTTAGAAGAGCAAGAAATGCCACTTAAAAGTTATACTTTAGTACATGAAACTGCCAAATTAACACCTTTTCAATATCAAATTTTGAAAGATTGGGTTGCTACCATAAAAGTTGATTAGTATATGAAATTAAATTGCTTTTACATAGTAGCTATGATTCTAGTTTTTTTAATTCCTGCTAATGTATGGAGTCAAGAAGAGTTTAATAAATTGAACTCAAAAGGAGAAAGAACTGGTATTTGGAAAAAATATTATTCCAATAAAAATATTAGGTATCAAGGCCAATTTAAAAATGGCAAAGAAGTTGGAGAATTCAAATATTATAGCATTGTAACTTCACAACATCCTACTATTATTATTAATTATGATGAAAAATCATCAAAAGCAACAATAAGTTATTTTACGGAAGAGGGAATAAAAGAGAGTGATGGTGAACTTTTAGGAAAAGAACGTAACGGAAAATGGACTTTTTATCACCCAGATGGAAAAACGGTTATGATTGAAGAACACTATAATAAAGGTATTTTAAATGGGAGCTATAAGTCTTTTTATTCAACAGGCAAACCGTTAGAAATTCTTAATTATATAAATGGGGTTTTAAACGGACCTTCCAAAAGACATGCCGATAATGGGGTTTTATTAGACGATTTAAATTATGTAAATGGTAAACTTCATGGCAAAGCAAATTATTACAATCTTGAGGGAAAATTAATTTACACAGGAATGTATGAAAATGATGTAAAAGTGGGTTTTTGGGATTATTTTGGGGATGGTGAAAATGTAAAGGAAAATAATTAAAATGGTAATACATGGAAAATAAGGTTATAGAAAATATTTTTCTTAAATCTAAAAATTAATTAACAAATTTAAAATTTGTTAATTTGCAAAAATCTAAATAGTAACAAATGAATATAACAAATATTTTCGAAAATAATAAAAAGTGGATTGGTGAACGACTTGCTGGAGATTCCGAATATTTTAAAAATCTTTCAAAAGGGCAAAATCCTCAAATTCTCTATATAGGATGTTCAGACAGTAGAGTGTCATCTGAAGAATTGATGGGAGTGGAGCCAGGTGAGGTTTTTGTGCATAGAAATATCGCAAACATGGTTCCAAATACAGATTTAAACGTAATGTCTGTTATCAATTTTGCTGTAAGTCATTTAAAAGTAAATCATGTGGTTGTTTGTGGTCATTATTATTGTGGTGGTGTTAAGGCAGCAATGCAATCGGCAGATTTGGGTATTTTAAATCCTTGGTTAAGAAATATTAGAGACGTGTACCGTTTACACAGAAAAGAGTTGGATTTAATAGAATGTGAAGATGATAAATACAATCGATTAATTGAGCTTAATGTGCAGGAACAATGTGTAAACGTTATTAAAACATCAGATGTCCAAAAAGCAATTCGCGAAAGGCAATTAACTGTTCATGGATGGGTTTGGGATATTCAAACAGGAAAGCTGATTGATTTAAAAATTGATTTTGATAAAATTCTGAAAAATATTATGGAAATTTATAGAATTTCATAAAAGAATTAAGGTATGAATATAGATTCTTTGGTTTCTGTAAATTGGCTGTTTCAGCAACTTAATAATCCTAATTTAATAATTTTGGATGCTAGTCCGTCTGAAAATAAATCGAATTTGATACCAGAATATACTGATATTCAAATTAAAGGGGCTCGTATTTTTGACATGGAAAAAGTATTTGTTGATTCTAAAAGTGAAATAGCTAATATGTTTCCTTCATCGGAAGTTTTTGAAAGAGAATGTCAAAAATTAGGAATTAACAACAATAGTTTGATTGTGGTTTACGATAATTTAGGTATTTATACAAGTCCTAGAGCATGGTGGATGTTTAAATCTATGGGGCATTCAAATATTGGTGTTCTTGATGGTGGTTTCTCCGCTTGGAAAAATGAAAATTATCCTACTGAACCAAAAATTTATCAAAATTTTTTACCTGGAAATTTTAAAGCTACTTATATAAACAGCTCAGTTGTTTCGGCTGAAGAAATATTGCAAAACATTTCGTTAGAAGAATCTTTAGTTATTGATGCGCGTTCAGTAGGTCGATTCAGTGGAAATTTACCAGAGCCTAGAGAAAATATGGAAAGTGGTCATATCCCAAAATCAATTAATATCCCTTTTGAAGAAGTATTGAACCTTGGTAAAATGAAATCAAAAGAAGAACTAAATATAATTTTCGATACCCATAAAAAGGGAAATAATAAATTAATTTTCACTTGTGGATCAGGTATTACTGCTTGTATTATTCTTTTAGCGAGTGCAATTACAAACGCTAATTCTACTTCATTATTTGATGGTTCTTGGGCAACTTGGGGGCAAAAGGGAAAATATCCAATTGCAAAAAATGTAGATTAGCACATAACTATTTGTAAGTTGCACAATAACAGTATAATAAATATTAAAATTATTGTATTAAATCAAAAAAATATATTATATTTGCCCTCATATAATATTTTAAATTTTTAAAAATGAGTACAGGTACAGTAAAATTTTTTAATGAAGCAAAAGGATTTGGATTTATTAAAGAAGAAGGTTCAGGAAAAGAGCATTTTGTTCATATTTCTGGATTAATTGATGAAATTAGAGAAGGTGATGAAGTTGAATTTGATTTGCAAGATGGAAGAAAAGGATTAAACGCAATAAATGTTAAAGTTATTTAATAAATAATATTTATCTTATTTCAAGAAAAACCTATCTAAAAAGATAGGTTTTTTTTATGCCTATTATTTTAAATATTTAAGTAAAAATTTGGTTATACAATAATTATATTTGATGTTCATTATTAACCCGACGGCATTATATCTATAATTATCAAGCTGCATATTGAATATCTTTATGATTGAAATATTTTTGAACTCTATCTGGATTTTGAACTAACATTTGCATATGGTTTTCTAAATTTTCTTTAAGTTTTTCATG
>NZ_JAUYUD010000041.1 GCF_030692605.1 Lutibacter sp. | reverse complement strand
AAATTACCATTGGTTGGATTAGGATATGCAATTATTCTCTGATACAAATCAACTTTTTCTAAAAAAACACCTTCACAGTCAATACTGGTTTTAACCTGTACTTCATCTCCGTGTTTAACATCTACTGAAAACTGAGGTGCTAATGATTTAAACATCATTTCACCATTTACAAACACATCAAAAGGCGCGGTTCCTTGTGCAATTTCAATTTCCATTTTGTTTGCAGATATACTAGATTTTCCAGAAATGGTTGTTCCCGCTGCTATTACTACTTGATAGCATTGCTCATAACTTTGCCCTGTAACCGTAATACAAAGTGTATATGTTCCAGGCGCTACATTTGAAATTGTAGTACTATTGGTAAAACTTGTATTTATACCGCTTATTGTTGCAACATAGTTTTGAGTTGTTACCGCTGTAATCTCTAATTTTCCGTTGTTTTTGTTTGGACAAGTTTCACTGGTAACTTTTATTGAATAATTATTGTGTGGCAGCGAAAATAAAGGACAACCAGTTGAATTTACAGAAGTCCCAGGAAAAGTATTTGGGCATAAATCGGTACTATCGTTAACTCCATCATTATCACTATCATCTGAAGAAGTTCCACCTCTTGGATCTAAAAATCGTACAGTAGAGTACATTTTATATTCCCCTGGATTTAGCGTAATAGTTTGAGATGTGTTAGTTAATTCAAGTTGTTCCCCAGTAAAATATTCAAACCAAACACCTGTTTTCGAAAATTGTGTTGTTATTTGTTTGGTTACCACATCAAAATTTCCCAATAAAACAACATCTGCACGAGCATCTCTTAAAATAATTGACTTAGTTAATGAGCCAACATTTAAGGTAAAATTAGAAGTGTTAAACACTTCAGGAATTTGTTTTTTAAATGCATTTAATGTAGCCCATGTATTGTAAATTTGTTTTCTGTTTGGGTTGGTAAAATAATCCCATTTAATTGGTTTTCTTCCTACTCGTCCATTTTCATCAATACTAATATCGTATCCTAATTCCCCAAATTGCCATATCATTTTTGGTCCAGGAATTGTAAGGAAAAACATTCCAGCCAATTCTTGTCGTGCTAATGCAGTATTTAAATTTTTAACATTGTAATTACCATTATTGTTGCCAAACTGTAAATTTTTGAACATCACACGTTCCTCATCATGACTTTCCATATAACCAACAATATGAGGGGCGTTCCAGCCTCTTTGCAAGTATGAAATCCAAGAAATATCAGTCTCAGTATTATAACCCATAGTATTTTGATTATAGTTGTGATTCATATTTCCCCATAACATTATACCGTAATTTGCCAATTCTTTTTCTTCAGTGTTTTCAGATAAATGCTCAAAAATAACATATGGTTTGTTTGTTGGTTTATGACTCCAAACGTGATCTGCATAACCCTTTAAGATTGCAATTCGGGATGCATCGTAAGCACTTGCCCAGTTATTGGCTCCTGTATATATTGTGTTAGACATTCCTTTGGTAAAATCGAACCTAAATCCGTCTATTTTGTATTCATTAATCCAATAGCTTAACACATCTTTAAAAAATGTTTTGGTGTATGTAGATTCGTGGTCAAAATCGTATCCCCAATGTGCACTAGTATTGTCAACTAAATTATGATCTCGGTTGTACCAAGGATTATTTATTGCAGGTTTATTGGCAACACTATCCCAATACATTTGAAGTAATGGTGATTGACCATAAGAATGATTAAAAACCACATCGGCAAGTACCGCCATTCCACGTTTATGGCATTCATCTACAAACTTTTTTAAATCGTTTTTTGTGCCATAAGCTTTATCGGCTGCCATATATAATGCGGGGTTGTAACCCCAACTATCAGCTCCTTCAAATTCATTAATTGGCATTAATTCTATGGCGTTTACTCCTAATTTTTTTAGGTAATCTAATTTGGTAATTGCTTCGGTATAAGAATCAGATTCTACAAAATCTCTTATGTGTAATTCGTAAATTATTAAATTGTCTTGGGCAGGTCTTATAAAATCTGTTATGGTCCAATTGTATGGTGTTTCATTTATTTTAAAGGTTGAAACATAACCTGTTGTTAAACCTGTAGGATACGCCTTTAAATTAGGATAATTTCCAGGTTTTATCCATTGGTCATTTTGTGGGTCTAATATTTTTTCAGAATATGGATCAGCAATTTTAATTGTATAATCTACCAAATATTGATAAGCATACTCAGTATCTATATTTAAATTAGGAATGGTTATCCAAAAGAGAGATGTATTATTGGTGTCTTTTTTAAGTTGAAAGTTTTGTTGAATTTGCCAATTACTAAAATCCCCGATTAAAAATACTGTTGTTTTATTTGGTGCTTCTAAAACGAAACTTACTGAATTGTCTAGATTTTTAGTTACCCCTTTTTTAAGTCCTGTAGGAATCGGTTGTGATACCGTTGGTGTTTTAACGTACACAGAGATTTGAGTTTCTTTAGTTTCAGTAGCAGTAGTTGCAGTTGCTTTTATAGTATATGTTCCTGAATTTAGAAACGTATAAGGTTGTATTAAGATTTTATTACTTGAAATGGAGCCAATAGAAACGTTATTTATAAAAATAGTAATAGTGGCGTTTATAGAAGATTCGGCAGTAATGTTGATGGTCTCATTTAAATTAAAGAAACTAAAATTTAGCGGATTAGAAATAGCAATATTTAAACCGGCTGAATAAATAGGTATAAAAATATCTGGATTAGTTTGTTTTGTTGCATCGGCTGATCTGAAAACAAAGCTAATTTCTGTAATATTGGATGAAGTAGGAACTCCATAAAATGAAAAAACAGTTGGAGTAATGGTTAACGTATATTTATTTGGATTAGAACCATCTCTTGTTAATTTAGGTTGGCTCGAATTATTACCCCAATTTCCAATAACATTTTGCCATTTAGAACTACCAATTGTCACCCCTGTATGAGCATAAATATCTCCAGTTACACCTGCAAGACTAGTACCTGTGGCATCAAATGATATGGTTACAGCATCATTTGCGGTAGGTAAGCTTGGTGAAGTAGTAACTTGTGAAAATGCTATTCCAGAAACAAACAGAAATAGTAAAATTAATTTATGTTTCATTTTATAATGTTTTGATAAAGATAAAAAAGCCAGAACTTTTGTTCTGGCCTTTTACAAAAGATTTTTATAAAACTATTTTTAATATAGCCTTAAATTAGATTTTAACGTAAGAAATAGTTCCTTTGTTAAAGTTAACAGTTATTTTATAGGTACCAGCATTTGAAACCTTTAAATTATCTTCACTGTTTTGTTCTAAAACATTTTTAGAAGTTTTACTTGTCCCATAATCATTGTCCCAAGAACCAGCAACTGGTACAAATTTAAACTCATCGTTTGCACCTAAGGTTTGTGTAATTTCAAATACGCCAGCAGAAACTTGTGTAAATTGAGGATTACCCGTAGTGTTGCTCCAGCCATTAAAACCACCAACTAAATATAAATTAGTAGGTATCGTAATTTTAGAAACCGTAAAAGTCAAGGTATTAAAGTTAACAGCAACAACATATTTTCCTGCTTCATAACCCTTTAAGTTATCTTCATCGTCCTGAACAATTCTACCAGTAGCAGTTTTACTTGCTCCCCAGTCTCCATCCCAACTTCCATTGGTAGGTAGAAATTTAAATTCAGCACCACTTGGTAAGTCTAAAACTGTTGAATAGATACCTAAACTTGCTTCACCCATAGGTAATGCAGCACTATTATTCCATCCATTTATTGAACCAACAACAAATAAATTATTAACAGCAGTTAATTTAAATTTAAGTGTATTAAAATCTACAGTCACAATATATTTACCAGCATCAAATCCTTTTACATTATCTTCATCTGTTTGAACAATACCACCTGATGTTGTTTTACTTGCACCCCAGTCTCCATCCCAACTAGTATTTTGAGGTAAAAATTTAAATTCTCCTCCTGCAGGTAAATTAATTACAATTGAAAAAATATTTTCTCCCGTTTTATTAAAAGGTATTGAGGTCCCTGGATCCCAACCTGTTAAAGAGCCTACTAAGTATAAACTATTTGGAGCTACTATTTTTGTTACAGTAAATGTAAAGGTATTTAGATTTACATAAATCTCATATTTACCAGCAGCATAGCCAGAAATATTTTTTTCATCTTTTTCTACCAATTTCCCAGGCTTGGTTTTATCTTCACCAAAATCTCCATCCCAACCTGTATTTTGAGGTAAGAATTTAAACTCTGCACCAGCAGGTAAGTCAACGGTGATTTTAAATTCATTAAAAGCAATTCTAGTCATTGGTAATGATTCTTCAGGTTTCCAATTTGTTAAACTACCTACTAGGAAGAACTTAACGTATTCTACTTTAAAAGGCGTTAATAAAACGGAAACTTTATTTGAAATTACTTCTCCAGAAACCACTCTAATCTCAATACCGGCTTCTGTATCACCAGGAATTTTTAAAAGATCAATTGCTAAAGTATTTAATTGAACAACGGTTAGTGAAATTGAAGTTTTATTGGTTGTTCCAATAGTAACAGGGCTCGCAAAATCGGTTCCAGTTAAAGCTACTACAACATTATAATTGACTCCAGTACCTTCTAATGTAGGAGAGGTCCAGCTAACTGTTAAACCAGGGTTTGCTTTGTTAGTGCTGTTCAATGCAATTGATGAACCATCAATTGGACTATTTATGGTAATGCCTTCTATTGGATCTAAAATCTCAAAGTTTTCATTGGCATCGCAGGAAACAAATCCTACAATAACAAGAGAAAGCAAAACTAATTTATATATATATTTCATATTAATTCAGTTTAAAAGTTTATTTGGCAGTTATAGTATAAGTGTACTTCCTAGGATTTCTTAAATCTAAAACAACTCTATAATTTCCAGTTGGCCTGTCAAATATAAAATCTCCACCTGCTTGAATAAATCCATCCTTATTTAAAGATCCAAATTCAAATGCTCCCCATTCGTTATTTCCTCTAAATTTCCATCCCTTACCATTTTCTAATCGAATATCAACAAAGAGAGTTTTTGTTGCAGAGTCATAGGTTAAATCAGTGTCACTATCCCATCCAGTTGGAGTAGCAGCACCAATAATACCCCAACTTACTGCTTGAATAGAATAAGTCAATTTTTCAGTGTCAGCTTTTACAAAATAATAACCAGCTACAGTTGCATTGGCATTATTTTCACCATCTTTATCAATTAGTTTTCCTGTTTTAGTACCGTCATCTCCCCAATCTTTATTCCCCCAAAAGAATTTACCTGCTTTATCTGGAGCTAAAAATTTGAATTCACCATTTAGCCAAACATAACCTTCATAATCAGTTTTTCCAAACCCAGATGCCGCCAATAATGGTGCAGTAGCTGGATCCCAACCTTGATGATTTCCAGGTACAGCTATTGTTGGTAAGTCGGTAGTAAAAGTGGTTATAAAAACTGTTACTGCAGCTGAAGTTTGTAATAAACTTTTAGTTGCTCCGACTGTAGATAAAATTCTAATTTCTAAACCTCCTTCAGTAAAAGGAGATAAGCCAGCAGTTACAGCAATATTATTTAATTCACCAATATTCCAAGTAACAAATCTGTTTGATGTTGAGGCCGCTTTAAACGGAGCCGCAAATGACGTTCCTGCTTTGGCTACTTCAACAACATACTTAATTTCTGTTGGAGTGCCATATTCAGATGGATTCCAGTTTATTGTAAGAACTGGGTTCAATTGACTTTCTGCAGGGTTCAAAATATATTTTGAACCTGAAGAAGGTGTAGTTATTTCTCCACTTCCTTGTGGAGATAATGTTAATTGTACCGAATCTTCATTATCACAAGAAACCAACGTTACTGTAGCTAATAAAAGAAGAAGTACCTTAAATATATTTTTCATAATCTTAATAGTTTAAAGTTATTAATATCCTGTATTTTGAGTTAAATTAGGATTTGCAGCCATATTATTAGCTGGAATTGGATATACATTAAAATGACTAGGTAATGCGATACCACTTGCGCTACCTCCTTTAAATACCCAATTGTAATTTCCTCCAGTAAATAACCCGAATCTAACTAAATCTTGTCTTCTGTGTCCTTCCCAGTATAATTCTCTTGATCTTTCATCAATTAAGAATGGTAGTGTTAAGTTTGCAGATGATATTGCAGATGAACTTGCTCTACTTCTTAATAAGTTAACATAATTAACCGCATCGGTCATTGATCCTCCAGTTCCACCTCTTACTACAGCTTCTGCATACATTAAATAAATATCGGCCAATCTAAACATAGGGAAATCGGTGTCTACAAATGTAGGATCTGGTCCTGGTTTTCCTTTTGATGTAATATTTTTATACTTTGTAATAATAAAACCTGAGTCTCTATCACCTACATCAACAATATCAATAGTTCTACCAGCTGTTAATAAAGTATTTCTTTTATCAGTTAAAGGAACATCTCCATTTAAGAACTTATTTGCAAATTGTTTTCTAACACGAAGTGCTCCACCCCAACCTTGTGCGCCAAGTGCAGCAGAATTGCTTTCTAAACTTCCTACTTCGCCATTTATTATAACGGTAGTTGCTCCATAATTTTGGGTAACAACACCATCAGAAACTAAATGAAATATTATTTCGTTTCTTCCAGCTTCATTAAAATCGTTATCAGCTAAAAAGTTTAAACTATAATCGGAAGCTAATGAAAAACCTGATCCTATAACTTTTTTAGTATAGGTAATACACTCCGTATTTTTTTCTTGACCAGTATATACTTTAGCATTTAAATAAATTTTTGCTAAAATGGTCCAAGCTACTGCCTTATCAGCTCGTGCGTATTCATTTTGTCTTGGTGCAATTAAATCACCTTCAATAGCTAATAATTCAGACTCTACAAATTGAAATAATTGAGTTCTATCATATTGTGGCCCTTGAAAAGTGCCAATTGGGTCGTTTTCAGTTACAAAAGCAGCTTTTCCAAATAAATCCATCATATGGTAATAGGCTAAGGCTCTTAATAAACGTGCTTCTGCTCTATATGCTTTTATGTCATTCCCAACTTTTAAAGTATGACCTCTTGCTTCTATTACTTCAGGAGTAGTTTGTCTTAAAAAGTCGTTTGTTAAAGCCACTGTAAACATTGCTCTACTGAAAAAACCTAGCAGGATCGTATTGCTTGGTCCCCAAGTATTTCTTTGAATTTCTTTAACCGCACCACCTTCATCATTTTCATAAGACCAAATTGGCTCATCTGCAGCTAAATCTTGTAAATACCATAATGTTCTAGCATATTGGCTAGTACCAGGATCGATACCTTGCAAATTTGAGGAGCCTGCTCCACTTGTTCCTGTTAGTGAAAGATTTCCGTAAATTCCTGCTAATGCTTGTTTGTAAGAATTAGAACTAGCGTAGAATTCTTCAGATAAAAATTCATCATCATCTTTTGGTGTTACATCCAAATCATTAGTACAAGCACTAAGTATGAATAGAATTCCAAAAAAGAAATAAAATTTATGTATATAATTTGTTTTCATTTTCGTATAATTTATTAAAATTTAATGTTAGCACCCATCAAGAATGTTCTTGCTCTTGGATATATGGTGTTGTCGATTCCTCCATAGATTTCCGGATCTAATCCACTGTAATTAGTTACGGTAAATACATTTTGGATTCCTCCCCAAAGATAAATACTTGATAAATCTTTATTGAATTTACTAAAGGTATATCCAAAAGTTAAGTTGTCCATTTTAAGGAATGAAGCATTCTCAATAAAATAATCTGAGATTAGAACATTACTTGTTTCAACAAAATTAGAGGCTAAAACACTTGTTGGTAAATTTCCTAAAGCCGTTGTAGCTTGTAAATTATTGTATTGAGCTCTATTTGAATTCAGATTATTGTACATATAATTTCCAATACTAGCTCTTAAATTGAACGATAAATCAAAGTTTTTATAATTCATACTAGATTGTAAGCCCATCGTAATGTCTGCACTTGGCTTTTTGTAAATGTATCTATCGCTTAAGTTTAATTTACCATCTTGATTTATGTCTGCATAAGCTCCTTCAATTGGTGCTCCTGCTTCATCATATAATTGTTTGTATACATAATAAGAATATGGTGAGAAACCTTCTCTATGTAACTGAATTCTTGATCCTGTTCCACCTGCAATACCACCAACTTCAATGTCTTGGCCTAACGCTAAAGCATCAATTTCAGTACGATTAACATTTACATTATAATTTAAATTCCAATTAAAGATGTCATTTGATACAACATCAGCACCAATAGAAAACTCAATACCTTTAGAAGTAAATTGACCAATATTTTGCCATCCTGCATTGCTAAAGTTAGAACCATCAGATACAGCAACATTTGCTAGTAAGTCTTTAGATTCTTTTAAATAAACCTCTGCTGAACCTTTAATTTTGTCGTTGAATAAACCAAAATCAAATGCAGCATTGTAAGTTGTTGTTTCTTCCCATTTAATAGCTTCAAATCTCGATTGAGGAATTCCAACTATAATAGGAGTGCTACCAAAAATGTATTGAGAAACTGCATCACCTGTTAAATGTCTTCCTAAATAAGCATAAGATGCTGGAATGTCTTGCTGGCCTGTAATACCCCAACCTAAACGTAATTTCAATGTTGAAATAATGTTAGAATCTTTTAGAAAATCTTCTTCATTAATTTTCCAAGCCAACGCAGCAGCTGGGAAATTACCCCATCTATTGTCTTTATTAAATCTTGATGTTCCGTCTCTTCTATAAGATAATGTTAAAAGATATTTATCGAAGAAACTAAGGTTAGTTCTTCCAAAGAAACCAATTAAAACAACATCGGGATGTGTATTAACATCCGATTCAGAATCTGGATCTATTTTATTTCCTGTGTTAAAATCTTCACCTTCAAATTTTTGATAAGAATAACCTGCAGTAGCTTCAATTTTAATATCGGCTAATTCTTTATTATAAACTAAATAAGCATCTAATAATGTGTTTTTTCTTTCACTTGTATAACCTGAATTTGATCCTAAGAAAGGTGTATTAATTGCGGGTCTAAAACCATTAATACTTTCTGTAGATAAAATGTTAGAGCCAGTTCCACTTGATTTATCATAACCTAAGTTTAAAACTGCTCTTAATTCAGGTAAAAAATTAAATTTATAATCGAATTCGACATTACCAAATAGTCTATCTACAACACTTGAATTGTTGCGTTGCATTAAACTAGCAACAGGATTTCTAGGTGCATTATTTGGCTCTCCATTTGTATGGTATTCAAAAAAATCTCCAAAAGGAGAAGTTGTGTCATATACAGGTTGAGTAGGGTCAAAATTAAGTGCAGCTCCTTCAACACCATCGGCAAATCTATTTGATTCAGAACTAACATTAGCGTTAAAATTAACTTTTAAACTTTCTTTAAAAAAAGTAGGGTTTAAGTTTAAAGTTGCAGATGTTCTTTCAAATTTTGAAGTTTTTCTTAACCCAGGTTGTATAGTGTTACCAATAGATAAACGGGCAGGTAAGTTATCTAATAGCGCTCCACTTAAAGAAATGTTTTGATCGAAGGTAAATTTTTCTTGATAAATTTCATTTTGCCAATCTGTAGTTGCATTTCCTAATTGAGCTACTTTTATTCCAGTTTGACCAGCAGCAACTCTTGTTGTAATTAGGTTTCTATAATCAGCGGCACTAAAGACATCTATTTTATCGGCTAATGTTTGGTAACCAGATTTAAAGTTTACATCAACTTGAAAGTCTTTCTTCCCTTTTTTAGTAGTAATTATAATTACCCCGTTTGACGCTCTTGATCCATAAATAGCAGTTGAAGAGGCATCTTTTAATACAGAAAATGATTCAATATCATTTGGATTTAAAGAGGCTAAAATAGAAGCTGATCCACCAGCTGTTGAATTAGAGATTGGTAATCCGTCTATTACAATTAAAGGGTCATTAGATGCTCCCAAAGAAGATCCTCCTCTAATTCTAATTGTGCTTCCACCTCCAGGTGCTCCATCACTAGTTATATTTACACCAGCAACTCTACCGGTAATTAAACTTGCAGGAGTAACAATATTTCCCTTATTAAAATCTTTTGAAGTAATTGCTGCTACAGATCCAGTAGCATCTTTTACAGTAGTAGAACCATAACCAATTAGTATTATTTCATCTAATGCCTGCGCATCTTCTACAAGTGAAACGTTGATAACTCTGTTAGTACCAACAATAATCTCCTGTTTGTTAAATCCTAGAAAGGAAAAAACCAAAACATCACCTTTGGCAACATTTTCTAAAATGTAGTTACCGTCAAAATTGGTACTAACACCTCTGGTAGTTCCTTTAATTATAATGTCAACGCCCGGTAACGCTTCGCCACCAGATGCTTCTGTAACTTTTCCCGTAATAGTTTGTTGACCAAACATTATCATCGGAAAAAGAAGCATGACATTAATCAATAAAAATTTAAAATTTTTCATTTATTTTAAGTTAATTAATAATTAAGGTTT
Source organism: Lutibacter sp. (assembly GCF_030692605.1). Lineage (GTDB taxonomy): Bacteria > Bacteroidota > Bacteroidia > Flavobacteriales > Flavobacteriaceae > Lutibacter. Next base: position 60,887 of record NZ_JAUYUD010000041.1, on the reverse strand, counting down.
GTTAAAAAAATCTACTATTATTCACGTTTCACGTTGTGAATTTATATGGAAAATGACCTTTTTTTTATGATAAATATCACTTTTGATTTTTCGCAAACGTTTTCGTGTTTGTAACTTTTCAACTCAAACGTTGGAGTGGTTTGCTTTTTTTTTTGTTTATTTAAGATCAAAACAGTTATTTGATCATTTTTACTGTTTTAAACGCATAAAAAAGGAATTGTTAAATGGAAAAGAGTCAATTTTAATTAGAAAAGTTATATTTGTAAAGCAGAAATTAAAAATAAAATGAAACCTAGAATTACCTTAAAGAATATTGCAAAAGAATTTGGTGTGTCTATATCCACGGTTTCAAAAGCGTTAAAAGATAGTCATGAAATAAGTGAAGAAACAAGGTCTAAAATTAAGGCTTTTGCAGATTATTACAATTATAAACCAAATAGTTTAGCGTTACAGCTTCGTAATCAAAGAACCTCAGTAATTGGAGTAATTATTCCAGAAATTGTACATCATTTTTTCTCTACGGTAATAGAGGGAATTGAAAAATATGCAAATGAAAAAGGGTATTCAGTTATGGTTTGTATTTCCAACGAATCTTTTCAAAAAGAAGTTTCTAATATTGGTGTTCTAACCAACGGAAGTGTAGATGGTTTAATTGTTTCATTGTCCAGAGAAACACAAGAATTACAAAATTATCATCATTTTGAAGCACTATTGAAAGATGATTTCCCATTAGTTTTGTTTGACAGAATAATAGAAGAATTAGAGTGTGATAAGGTAATTATAGATGATGTAGGAGGTGCGTTTAAAGCAACAAATCATTTAATAGAATTAGGAGCTAAAAGAATAGCCCTAATTACCACAAAAGATTATGTTTCAGTTGGTTCTTTAAGAAAAGAAGGTTTTAAAAAAGCATTAAAAAGTAATAATATTGAAATTGATGATTCTTTAATTTTTAAAATTGATGAAAAATTAAACACCTATGAACAAATTAAAAAAGTTCTTTTTGTAACAAATCCACCAGATGCTATTTTAGCTGTTAATGAAATTTACGCTGCTACTGCTTTAAAAATAGCTAAAGAAAGAGGGTTAAACGTACCAAAAGATTTAGCAATAATAGGTTTTACAAGTGGTTTAATTTCTGAGTTTACTTCCCCATCGTTATCATCTGTAGAGCAACACGGATTTTTAATGGGGAAACAAGCAGCAGAATTGCTCATTGATAGAATTGAAACTGAAGGAAATTTAGAGTTTCAAAAAGTGGTTATTTCTCCAGACCTGAAAGTTAGGAATTCAACACAAATAAACTGATAAATTGATTTATTCATTTTACTCATAAAAAAAGTTGTTAAAATTTGAGACTTACGCAAAGGTTATAGTACTGACTTCGATAAAGTCATTACTTTTTTTTCAGTTCAAAAAAGTAAAAAATAGTAATTTTAATTTATATATTTGTAGAGTAAAAGCAATTTTACATCTACTATATTTCACACTTCACAAAAATTAAATAGGTTATATTAGCCTGTTTGATATTAATATATTAATACTTTTTTATGGAAAAACGGAAACTAGGTTTCTGGGATATTTGGAACTTAAGTTTCGGATTTCTTGGAATTCAAATGGGCTTTGCACTACAAAATGCAAACGCAAGTAGAATTTTACAAATTTTTGGTGCCGATGTTCACGAATTATCTTGGTTTTGGATTGTAGCACCCTTAACAGGCTTAATTGTTCAACCCATTATTGGTTATTATAGTGATAGAACTTGGACTAGATTAGGAAGAAGACGCCCCTATTTTTTGAGTGGAGCATTGTTAGCATCAATGGGTTTAGTTTTAATGCCAAATGCTGATATGTTTACGGCTTTTTTACCCGCATTATGGGTAGGAGCTGGGATGCTTATGATTATGGATGCTTCATTTAATGTAGCAATGGAACCATTTAGAGCGTTAGTTGCGGATGTTTTACCTTCAGATCAAAGAACCCTTGGGTTCAGTATTCAAACAGTATTAATAGGAATTGGTGCTGTAATAGGTTCTTGGCTACCCTATGTTTTAACAAACTGGTTCGGAGTTTTAAATGAAGCTCAACCTGGTGAAGTGCCAACAAATTTATTACTGTCTTTTATAATAGGGGCATTAGTTTTGGTTGGAAGTATATTAATAACGGTATTTACAACCAAAGAATATTCTCCTGATGAAATTGCTCAGTTTAGTAAGGATGAAGAACAAGAAGATGAGAAAGAATCTAGTTTACTTGATATTTTCACTGATTTTAAGAAAATGCCGCTAACAATGAAACAATTGAGCTCAGTTCAATTTTTCTCATGGTTCGGATTATTCGGCATGTGGGTGTTTTCAACTCCAGCAATTGCTCATCATGTGTACGGTTTATCATTAGATGATCACGGTGATGCTTACCAAGTAGCTGGTGATTGGGTTGGAATACTTTTCGGTGTTTACAATGCTGTTTCAGCAGTGTATGCTTTCTTTTTACCAGCGATTGCTAAAAAAATAGGTAGAAAAATGACCTATGCAATTGGATTAATATGCGGAGGATTAGGTCTTATTTCTATTTATTTTGTGCCAAATGAAAACTGGTTATTCTTATCAATGTTCGGAATTGGAATTGCCTGGGCAAGTATTTTAGCCATGCCGTATGCCATTTTAGCAGGTTCAATACCGGCTAAAAAAATGGGTGTTTATATGGGGATATTTAACTTCTTTATTGTTTTGCCACAAATAATCAATGCATTAATTGGCGGTTTAATGGTTAAATATTTATATGGTGGAAACCCAATATTTGCATTAATAATTAGTGGAGTTTCTTTATTAATTGCAGCAGCCTTAGTAACAAAAGTAAAAGATGTTGATGACACTGTACTTATTGCAAATAATTAAAAATGAAAAAGGAAATAGCATTTATATTTGATTTAGATGGTGTAATAGTAGATACTGCGAAGTATCATTTTTTAGCATGGAAAAATTTGGCAGATTCATTAGGTTTTGTTTTTACTGAAGAACACAATGAATTATTAAAAGGAGTTAGTAGAGTTAGATCGTTAGAAATTTTATTAGAAATAGGAAAAGTAACCCTATCTGAAGAAGAAAAATTAAAACTCCTAATTTCAAAAAATTTAGAATATTTGGAGTTTGTAAATAAAATGACGGCTGACGAAATTTTACCAAGTATTACTAATTTGTTAGATTATTTAGATGCCAATAATATAAAATATGCTTTAGGTTCAGCAAGTAAAAATGCACCATTAATTTTAGAAAAAGTGGGTCTTTTAAATAGATTTACTGCTATTGTTGATGGAAATGATGTTTCAAAAGCAAAACCAGATCCTGAAGTATTTTTAATTGGAGCAAAAAAATTAAATATGAAACCAGAGAATTGTGTTGTTGTAGAAGATGCCATTGCTGGTGTTGAAGCTGCAAATGCTGCAAAAATGATAAGTATTGGTATTGGTGATGCCGAATTATTAGGTAAAGCTACGTATGTGTTAAAAGATACTGCTGGCTTTACAATGGATTTTTTAAAAAATGTAATGAAATAAGAAAATGAATAAGAATTATATAATTGCAAATGAATGGTCTGTGATTGAAGAAGGCTTTGATGTTGATAATGTAAAAGCATCTGAAAGTTTGTTTAGTATTGGTAATGGATCTATGGGGCAACGAGCCAATTTTGAAGAAGATTATTCTGGAAAAACTTTTCAAGGAAGTTATATTGGAGGTATTTATTATCCAGATAAAACAAGAGTTGGATGGTGGAAAAATGGTTATCCAGAGTACTTTGCGAAAGTGTTAAATGCACCAAATTGGATTGGAATTCACATTCAAATCAATCAAACAAGCCTTGATTTAAATAGTTGTAAAGTTTCCAATTTTAGAAGAGAATTAAATATGAAAGAAGGGTGGTTAAGTCGTTCTTTCAATGCAATTCTTCCAGCAGGTGAAAATATTCAAGTAACAACTAAACGTTTTATAAGTGTAAAATATGATGAAGTTGGTGCAATAGAATATTCAGTGAAAGCATTAAATTTTTCAGGAGAAATTATATTTTCACCTTATTTAGATGCTGGAATTGTAAATGAAGATTCAAATTACGATGAACATTTTTGGGAAACCTTGAAAATTGTCGAAGGTCAAAATAATGGGAGTATTTTAGCAAAAACCTTAAAAACGGAATTCTACGTTGCAACTGCAATGCAAGTTTCTTTTGCCATTAATAATACAAAGGTCGAAGTTTCTCAAACTAACCTCGTAGAAGAAAAAAAACTCACTTATTCATACAATTTAAAAGTAAATAAAGGAGAAACGGCTACAATTTATAAATTTGGTAGTTATGTAAGTTCTTTAAACTATAAAAATGAAGAACTTTTAGCTGTTGGCATAAAAAATGTGCAAATGGCTAAAGAAATTGGTTTTGAAGCTTTATTACAATCTCAAGTAAATGCATGGAAAGAAATATGGAAAACAGCCGATATAATTATTGAAGGCGATATAAAAGCGCAGCAAGGAATAAGATTTAATATTTTTCAATTAAATCAAACCTATTTGGGTACAGATGCACGCTTAAATATTGGTCCAAAAGGCTTTACGGGTGAAAAATATGGAGGAAGTACCTATTGGGATACTGAGGCGTATTGTATACCATTTTATATGGCAACTAAAGATGCAAGTGTTGCAAAAAATTTATTGCTTTATCGCTACAATCATTTAGAAAAAGCCATTGAAAATGCTTCAAAATTAGGTTTTAAAAACGGAGCTGCATTGTATCCGATGGTTACAATGAACGGCGAAGAATGTCATAACGAATGGGAAATAACCTTTGAAGAAATTCATAGAAATGGTGCAATGATTTATGGTATTTACAACTATGTAAATTTCACCCAAGATTTTGAATACGTTCCAAAATATGGATTAGAAGTTATGATTGGGGTTGCCCGGTTTTGGCATCAAAGAGCTAATTTTTCTGAATTAAAAAGGAAATATGTAATTCTTGGAGTAACCGGACCAAATGAATATGAAAATAATGTAAACAATAACTTTTACACTAATTATTTGGCAAAATGGTGTATTGAATATGCTGTTGAAAGTATTCATAAAGTTAAAAGTGAATATAAAAATGATTATAAGCGTATACTTGATAAAACTAATTTAACAGTACAAGAAATAAGTGAATGGTTAAAAGTGGCTGATGGAATGTATTTTCCGTTTAGTGAAGAAAAAAATGTGTATTTGCAACAAGATAGCTTTTTAGATAAAGAATTAATTCCAGTTGCCAATTTGTTAAAATCTGAACGGCCAATCAATCAAAAATGGTCATGGGATAGAATTCTTCGTTCATGTTACATAAAACAAGCCGATGTTTTGCAAGGAATGTTCTTGTTCGAAAACAGATTTGGCAAAGAAGAATTAGAACGACATTTCGACTTTTACGAACCTTTAACTGTTCACGAATCGTCATTATCACCTTGTGTACATTCAATTTTAGCTGCATCTATTGATAGAATGCCAAAAGCGTATGAACAATATTTACGAACAGCTCGTTTAGATTTAGATGATTACAACCACGAAGTACACGAAGGTTGCCACATTACAAGTATGGCAGGTACTTGGATGGCTGTTGTACAAGGTTTTGGTGGAATGCGCGTTTGGGAAGATGGTATTTTAAGCTTTAATCCTCAAATTCCAGCTGAATGGAAATCGTATTCTTTTACTATTAATTTTAGAGGTACCATTATTAAAGTTTATAAAAGTCAAACAGATTGTAAATTCTTAAATGAATCAGGAAAAGAACTGAAATTAATTGTAAATAATAAACCAATTACAGTTCCGTCAAATCAATTGGTTGAAGTTTAATTTATAATTGTCATTTCCGTACAAACGAGAATTTATGTTACAAAACAGTACAAAGATGAAAAATAGTAGTTTTCTTTTTTTATTATTTGTTGGGTTAACCATTCGTGGGCAACAAATTGAAAAAATTGAACCCCCATATTGGTGGGCTGGTATGAAACATAATCAGGTTGAACTTCTTGTTTATGGAAAAAATATTAGTGAATTTACACCTTCTATAAAAAATGAAAGTGTGTTGTTAAAAAATGTTGTTAAGGCCGAAAACCCTAACTATCTATTTTTAACAGTTGATTTTTCAAAAGCAGCAGTTGGAATTTTTAAAATAGACTTTTCAAAAAAAGGAAAACGAAATAATTTTTCGGTAAATTATGAATTAAAGAAAAGAGACATAAATTCTGAGAAAAGGGAAGGTTTTAACAGTTCAGATGTGGTTTATTTAATTACGCCAGATCGATTTGTAAATGGAAATGAAGCTAACGATGCAGTAAAAGGTTTAAATGAACAGAAAATTGATAGAACCCATGATTATGCAAGACATGGTGGGGATATTGTTGGTATTACCAATAAACTAAACTATATAAGTGAAATGGGATTTACAGCCATTTGGCCAACTCCTGTGTTAACAAATGATATGAAATCACAATCATATCATGGGTATGCAATGACTGATTTTTATGAGGTTGACCCACGTTTTGGAACATTAAATGAATACATACAATTGAGCCAAAAATCGAAAGAGAACGGGTTAAAATTAATTATGGATCAAGTGGCAAACCATATTGGGAGCGAACATTGGTGGATGAAAGATTTACCTTATAATAATTGGATAAATTATCAAGACCAATTTTTGAAGGGAAAATTAATAACTACAAATCATAGACGTACTACCAATCAAGATAATTACGCTTCCATTAAAGATAAAAATTTAATGAACGATGGTTGGTTTGTACCAACAATGCCTGATTTGAACCAAAAAAATCAATTTTTAGCAACGTACCTGATTCAAAATAGTATTTGGTGGATAGAAACACTGGATTTGGGCGGTATTCGGCAAGATACCTATCCGTATTCCGATAAACAATTTATGTCTAAATGGGCAGGCGCTATTATGAATGAATATCCAAATTTTAGCATAGTTGGTGAGGAATGGAGCCTTAACCCATTACTTATTGGTTATTGGCAAGATGGAGCAAAAAATAAAGATGGTTATGATTCTAATTTATCCTCTACGATGGATTTTGCTATGCAAAAATTAATTGTTGATGGGTTAAATGAAAAGGAAACTTGGGGGACTGGGTTTGTAAAAATGTATGAAGGATTGGCAAATGATTTTTATTACCATAATCCAAGTACGATTATGATTTTTCCAGACAACCATGATATGGATCGAATTTTCACCCAATTAAAAGAAAATGTGGTAAATACCAAAATGGCATTGGGTTATTTGCTTGTATTGCCAAGAATTCCTCAATTGTATTATGGAACTGAAGTATTGATTGAAAATAGTGCCAAACCTGGTGATGATGGATTAAGAAGAACCGATTTTCCAGGTGGATGGAAAGACGATAAGGTAAACGCATTTACTGGAAAAGGATTAACAGACAAGCAATTGGAAATGCAATTGTATTTAAAAAAGCTATTAAATTATCGTAAATATAGCAAAGCTATCCATCAAGGTAAAACCATTCATTTTGCACCGGACAATGGGGTATATGTATTGTTTAGAATTTTGGACGATGAAATAGTAACTGTTATTTTAACCAAAAATGATGAAGTTAGTATTGATTTAAACAGATTTGAAGAAGTTGGTTTAAAGGGTAAACTGGTAAAAAATATTGATACAGGAGAAACTTTTAGTTGGGGAAATTCATTAAATCTAAATGCAAAGGGTGTACTTGTTTTAACTACAAAAATCTAAGACAATGAAACGGTTATGTATTTTATTTAGTCTTCTAGGATTGTTGTATTCTTGTAAAAAAATGCATGTAAAAAGTGTAGAAAAAACAGGAATTGTAGTAACAGATTATAAAGGTAATTTAGAATCAGGTACTATTAAAAGTATTATAAATTTTCCTTCTCAATATGTGAGAGCTAGAAATGTAGATGTTTGGTTGCCTGTTAATTATTCCGAAAATAAAAAGTACGCTGTACTATATATGCACGACGGTCAAATGTTGTTTGATGCCGAAACAACTTGGAATAAACAAGAATGGAAAGTTGATGAAATTATTGGAAGCTTAATAGATTCATCAAAAATTAGAAATTGTATTGTGGTTGCAATTTGGAATCATTCAGATATTAGACACTCTGATTATTATCCGCAAAAACCATTTGATTTATTACCTCAAAAATTTAAAGATTCAATTTATAAAACTACGGAAAAACAATTTGGTACCGATTTTAAAGGATTACAATCAGACAATTATTTAAAGTTTATTGTTGAAGAGGTAAAACCATTTATTGATAGTAATTTTTCTGTTTTTACAAATGCCGAAAATACATTTATTTCTGGTTCAAGTATGGGAGGCTTAATTTCAATGTATGCGTTGTGCGAATATCCTCAAATATTTGGAGGAGCAGCATGTTTATCTACACATTGGATTGGATTTATGCCACAAGATAATAGTCCAATTCCAGAAACTTTCTTTACCTATTTAACTCAAAAATTACCTTCGCCAAAAACGCATAAAATTTACTTTGATTATGGTACAAATACCTTAGATGAGTATTATTTACCATATCAACATCGAGTAGATGAAGTGCTTAAATCTAAAGGATTTGACCTAACAAATGCTCAAAATATGAAATTTGAAGGACACGACCATTCTGAGAATTCTTGGAATCAACGATTTAAAATTCCTGTTCAATTTTTACTAAAAAACGAATAAATGAATTTTATCAAAACCTATTTTTTTTTATTACTACAAATTGGGGTTTCTTTAAATGCCCAAAATAAAGATCGTGAGTTTATAAGTTTAGTGGAAAAAGACGGTTATGTAGCAATTAAAACAACCGACGGTTTTTATCGTATTCAATCCTATTCTAATCAAATTATTGAAACTTCATTTATTCCAAATGGAGAAATATTCAATCCAATCTCACACGCAGTAGTTTTAAAACCTATTGAAGATAAGTTTAAAATTTTGGAGAATGAGAATTCAATTCAAATAATTACCTCCGGAATTTCTGTTCAAATTACTAAAAGTCCTTTTCAAATTTTCTATTCATATAAAAACAAGTTTTTAATTTCTGAAAGAAAAGGATATATAAAAAATGAAGATAATGAAGTAATAGATTTTAATTTAACTTCTGAAGAAATTTTATATGGCGGTGGAGCTCGCGCTTTAGGAATGAATAGAAGAGGGTACAAATTGGAATTGTACAATAAAGCTCATTACGGTTACGAAACGCATTCCGAATTAATGAATTACACAATGCCATTGGTTTTTTCATCAAAAAAATATGCAATTCATTTCGACAATGAGCCAATCGGATTTTTAGATTTAGATAGTAAAAAGAACAATACATTAACGTATGAAACTATAAGTGGAAGAAAAGTTTATCAAGTAATTGCGGCCGATAATTGGAACGATTTAGTTTCTGAATATACCTATTTAACAGGAAGACAACCTTTAATTCCGCGTTGGGCGTTAGGTAATTTTTCGAGCAGATTTGGGTATCATTCTCAAAAAGAAGTAATTAATACAATTGATAAATTTATAGATGAAAAAATTCCTGTTGATGCTATAATTCTGGATTTATATTGGTTTGGAAAAGATATTAAAGGAACTATGGGGAATTTTGAATTTGATAAAGATTCGTTTCCAGACCCAAAAAAAATGATTGATTATTTAAAATTGAAAGGTGTAAAAACGGTTTTAATTACAGAACCTTTTGTATTAACAACTTCATCAAAATGGAATGAAGCAGTAGAAAAGGATATTTTAGGTAAAACAAAAGAAGGGAAACCTTATACATACGATTTTTACTTTGGAAATACAGGAATAATTGACATTTTTAAACCAGAAGGAAAACAATGGTTTTGGGATATTTATAAAAAATTTACAGATTATGGTGTTGCAGGTTGGTGGGGAGATTTAGGAGAACCAGAAGTACATCCTTCAGATTTATTACACGCAACGGGAACGGCAGACGAGGTTCATAATGTTTACGGACACTATTGGGCAAAATTAATTGCAGATGGTTATAAAGAACATTTTCCGAATCAACGATCTTTTATTTTAATGCGTGCAGGTTACTCTGGATCGCAGCAATTTGGTTTAATTCCGTGGTCTGGAGATGTTAGTCGAAGTTGGGGAGGTCTGCAATCACAAGTTGAAATTGCGTTGCAAATGGGAATGCAAGGAATGGGTTATATGCATTCCGATTTAGGTGGTTTTGCAGGTGCAAATTTGGACGATGAATTATATACACGATGGTTGCAATATGGTGTTTTTCAGCCAATTTACAGACCACACGCACAAGAAGATGTGCCAAGCGAACCAATTTTTAGAGAAGAAAAAACGAAAGCACTTGCGAAAAAATCGATTGAGTTAAGGTATAAAATGTTACCTTATAATTATACGTTGGCTTTTGAAAATAGTCAAAACGGAACACCGTTAATGCGTCCATTATTTTTTGAAGACGAATTGGATGATGAAATTTATAACACCGATAAAACGTATTTATGGGGAACAAATATATTGGTTAGTCCAGTGGTGAAATCGGGTATAAAAGAGCAAGAAGTTACTTTTCCAGTAAATGCAAATTGGTTTAATTTTTACACCGATGAAAAAGTGGCAGGAGGAAAAAGTATGACGGTTAATTTAGTTGAAGAAAGTATTCCAACCTATGTGCGTGGAGGATCTTTTATTCCAATGATAAAATCCATTCAAAATACAACACTGTATAATTTAAACAATTTCGATTTACATTTTTATTTTGATGAAAGCGTTGTTGAAAGTGAAGATAAATTATACCATGACGATGGAGAAACTCCAAATGCATTTGAAAAAGGAATGTATGAAATTTTACATTTTGAAAGTAAATTCAAGAATAACTGTTTAGAAATTGAAATTGAACAAAAAATGGGGATTAATTATAAATTTTCTTCCAAAGAAATTAATTTAATCATTCATAATATTTCAAAAAAACCAAAAAAAGTGAAGGGGTTTAATTTTACTTGGAATAACGAAAATAAAACAGTTGCAATTCTAATTACAGTTAACAAACCTTTAGAAAAAACAATAAAAATTAAATTAAGGAATTAATGAAAAATATATTTTTAATAGTACTATTTACATTTGTAACAGCTTGTAGTTCACATAAAAATAAAAGCAGTATTGTAAGTTCAAAGGTTTTTGAAGCTCCATTTTTATGGGAAAACGCCAATATATATTTTTTACTAACTGATCGTTTTTATAACGCAGATACCTCGAACGACATAAACTACAATAGAAATTTAGAAACTGGAAAACTGCGAGGTTTTGAAGGTGGCGACATTAAAGGAATTACAAAAAAAATAGAAGAAGGCTATTTTAACCAATTAGGAATAAATGCTATTTGGTTTACACCAATTGTTGAGCAAATTCATGGAGCCGTTGATGAAGGAACTGGTTTATCATATGGTTTTCATGGTTATTGGACCAAAGATTGGACAACATTAGATCCAAATTATGGAACAACAGAAGATTTAAAAGTTTTAGTTGAAACAGCTCATAAAAACGGAATTAGAATTATTTTAGATGGTGTAATTAATCATACTGGTCCGGTTACAGAAAAAGATCAAGTTTGGCCAACTAATTGGGTGAGAACAGAACCGCAATGTAATTATCAAAGTTACGATTCTACAATTACGTGTACATTAGTTAAAAACTTACCAGACATTAAAACTGAAAGTGAAGAAAGTGTTGAATTACCAAAGCACTTAGTTGAAAAATGGAAAGCAGAAGGACGCTATGAGCAAGAATTAAAAGAATTAGATGCTTTTTTTGCGCGCACCGGATATCCAAGAGCTCCAAAATATTATATTATAAAATGGTTAACCGATTATGTTATTGAGTTAGGAATAGATGGTTACAGGGCAGATACAGTAAAACATACCGAAGAAAGTGTTTGGAATGTTTTTAAAACAGAATGTGACTATGCGTTCGCCCAATGGAAAAACAATAATCCTACAAAAGTTTTGGATAATAATCCTTTTTACTTGGTTGGGGAAGTTTATAATTATGGAATTAGCACTGGACAAAATTTTAATTTTGGTGATAGAAACGTAAACTATTTTGAAAACGGATTTAAAAGTTTAATAAACTTCGATTTTAAACACAATGCAAATGATAATTATGAAGCTATTTTTTCTAAATACTCAACTATTTTAAATGGAGAATTAAAAGGTTTAAGCACTGTAAATTATGTAAGCTCACACGATGACGGTTCTCCATTTGATAAAGAACGTAAGAGATCTAAAGAATCTGCTACTAAATTGTTGTTAACGCCAGGAGCTTCTCAAGTTTATTATGGGGATGAAAGTGCACGGACTTTAATAATTGAAGGTACAGTTGGTGATGCAACTTTACGATCAAATATGAATTGGAACGACATCAAAAATAATTTGGAAACTAAAGATATTTTGGAGCATTGGCAAAAATTAGGAAAATTTAGAGCCAATCATCCATCAGTTGGCGCTGGAGTGCATAAATTGATTAGCACTCAACCATATATTTTTCAAAGAACATATTCAAATGAAAATTATAAAGATGAGGTTGTTGTTGGGCTAGATTTGGCCGTTGGCTCAAAGGAAATTAAAGTAGGTAATGTTTTTGCTGAAGGAACTACAGTTTTAGATGCGTATTCAGGAAAAGAAGGAACTGTTAGAAACGGTTTGGTAAAAATTAGCACGGAATTCAGTATTGTTTTGTTAGAAAATAAAAATCATAAAAAATAAAGTCATGAAATATATTCAATTAACAATGTTAATGGTCGCAATTGTATTTGGCAGTTGCTCAACCAAATCAAAATTTGAGACTAATGTTACTTCACCTAACGAAAAAATAAAAGTAGCTTTTAGTTTAAGCGAAAAAGGAATTCCTACGTATAATATTACATTTAAAGATGGTGATATTATAAAAACATCAACAATGGGTTTCGATCTAAAAGAGGCACCTTCATTAAGTGAAAATTTTGAAATAATAAATGCAACATCTTCAAATTTTGAAGAAGTTTGGCAAATGCCTTGGGGCGAACAATTAGATGTTGAAAGCAAATACAACGAACTTAAAATTGAGCTTCAAGAAACATCAGAATTAAAAAGAAAATTAAACATTGTTTTTAGAGTTTTTGATGATGGATTAGGATTTAGATACGAATTTCCCGAACAAGAAAATTTAAAAGATGTAATTATTACTGATGAAAATACACAGTTCAATTTAACGGCAGACCATATGGTTTGGTGGGCGCCAGGAGATTGGGATATTTACGAACATTTGTATAACGAGTCGTTATTTAGTGAAATTGACGCGCTTTCAAAAGCAAATCATCCAAATTTAGCGCAAACATATATTCCCGAAAATGCAGTAAATACTCCGGTTACAATGAGAATGGAAAATGGAGTTCATTTAAGTTTTCATGAAGCAGCTTTAATCGATTATTCTGATATGACATTAAAAGTTGATACTGTTACTTTTGGTATGACAAGCGAGCTTGTTGGTTCTGAAAGAACAGGCTACAAAGTTAAAAGAACAGTTCCTTTTACAACTCCTTGGAGAACGCTTCAAATTGCGGAGAAAGCGACAGAATTAATCGATTCAAAATTAATATTGAATTTAAACGAACCAAACAAACTTGGTGATGTTTCGTGGTTTAAACCTACAAAATATACTGGTATTTGGTGGGAAATGCATTTAGGAAAATCTACTTGGGATAGAGCAGGAAGTCAAGATATGACTTCTTTTACAACTGCAGCAAAAGCTCACGGAAAGCATGGAGCAACAACAGAAAATGCAAAGGCTTATATAGATTTTTCAGCAAAAAATAATATTGGAGCTGTTTTAGTTGAAGGTTGGAATACTGGTTGGGAACATTGGATTGGTTTTGAAGATAGAGAAGGTGTTTTTGATTTTGTAACTCCGTATCCAGATTACGATTTAAAAGAAGTTGTTCGTTATGGAAAAGAAAAAGGGGTAGAAATTATAATGCATCATGAAACTTCTGCAGCAACAGAAACGTATACAAAACAGCAAGATACGGCTTTTGCATTAATGAAAAGTTTAGGAATTCATTCTGTAAAAACAGGTTATGTTGGTAAAATTTTGCCAAAAGGTGAATATCACCATGGGCAATATATGGTTAATCATTATAACAATACAGTAGAAAAAGCGGCAAAATACCAAGTGGCAATTAATGCACATGAGCCAATTAAAGATACCGGTTTGCGTAGAACTTATCCTAATACAATTTCTAGAGAAGGTTTACGAGGACAAGAGTTTAACGCTTGGGCTTCTGATGGTGGAAATCCTGCAAATCATTTACCAACTATTGCTTTTACAAGAATGCTTTCTGGACCTATAGATTACACACCTGGAATTTTTGATATTAAATTTGATAAGTATAAAAAAGACAATCAAGTAAATACAACACTTGCTCAACAATTAGCTTTGTACGTTGTTATTTACAGTCCAATTCAAATGGCTGCAGATATTCTTGAAAGTTATGAAGGAAATAAAGCATTTCAATTTATAAGTGATGTTGCTGTAGATTGGCAAAAGACCGTGGTATTAAATGGTGAAGTTGGTGATTTTGTGACAATTGCAAGAAAAGAGAAAAATAGCGAAAATTGGTTTGTAGGAGGAATTACTGATGAAAATGAACGTGAAATTACAGTTGATTTTAGTTTTTTGAATGATAAACAATCGTATGAAGCAATTATTTATGAAGATGCTCCTAATTCACATTGGAACAACAATCCTACAGCATACAATATCCGTTCAGTTGAGGTTAATAAATCAACTAAATTAAAAATGAAATTAGCTCCAGGTGGAGGCTTTGCAATAAGTGTAAAACAAAAGAAATAATATAAAATGAAATATTCAATATTTTTAGTTGCCTTAACTATTCTGGCTTCTTGTAACAATAAAAAAGAAATGGTCACACAAATAAATTTAGATTCAATTGCACCAATTTCAAATGAAATTTTAGAAACAGCAATCATTTATGAAGCAAATATTCGTCAATATTCTCCTGAAGGAACTTTCAATAAGTTTACTGAAGACATTCCTCAACTAAAAGAACTTGGAGTAAAAGTAATATGGTTAATGCCAATCTATCCTATTTCAACAACAAAAAGCAAAGGTACTTTAGGTAGTTATTATGCAATTTCAGACTATACCAAAGTGAACCCTGAATTTGGAAATTTAGACGATGTAAAAAACTTAATAAAAGTGGCTCATGCTAATGGAATGTATGTAATATTAGATTGGGTTGCCAATCATACTGGTTGGGATCACATTTGGTTAAAAGAGCATCCAGAATATTATACAAAAGATGATAATGGAGAAATTACTCACACCGTTGGAACTGATTGGACAGATGTTGCCGATTTAAATTATGATAGCAAAGAAATGCGTGTTCAAATGTTAAAAGACATGAAATATTGGGTTGAAGAAGTAAATATTGATGGTTTTAGATGCGATGTGGCAGGAATGGTACCAATTGATTTTTGGGAACCTACAATTAAAGAACTAAGGTCCATTAAACCAATTTTTATGTTAGCAGAAGCTTGGGAACCAGAATTGCTAGAGGTTGGTTTTGATATGGCCTATGGTTGGGATACGCACCACAAAATGAATCATATTGCTCAAGGTAAAGAAAATGTAAAAAATTGGGATGAGCGAATGACTCAAATTGAGACCATGTATCAAAAGGATGATATATTAATGAATTTTATTACTAACCACGATGAAAATTCTTGGAGTGGAACTGTTAAAGAAAGAATGGGAGATGCTTCTGAAGTAATGTTAGCATTATCGTATTGCACACCTGGAATGCCACTAATTTATAGCGGTCAGGAATATGATATGAATAAAAGGCTTCGTTTTTTCGAAAAAGACACTATAGTAAAAACAAAAGGAACAGTTTGGCCTTTAATGGAGAAATTAAGTGTATTAAAAATTGACAATAAAGCATTGCATGGTGGTAAAAATGCAGCTTCTTATACAAAAATTAATTCTTCAGATAACGAAAATATTTTAACTTTTTCAAGAGAAAAAGAAGGTCAAAAAATTACGTTTATGGCCAACTTGTCTAAAAATGAAAGAAAATTTACTTTTGAAGAAGTTGGAAAAGGAGTTGATTTTATGACGAAAAAAGATTTTATGCTAGAAAAGGGCAAACAATATATCTTTAAACCTTGGGAATACAAAATTATAGTTCACTAATTGAAATAAGATACTGATTATAAGTTAATTAATTAAAAATTAGAAGATTTTCAAAATCTCTTAATTTTTATAAAAAAAACGAAATCGATATAGTTAAAATTGCTTGTTTTAATTGGAAAACACCTCATTTAAGAGTATTTTTGAACAATAATTATATTAAATGAATGAACCTATAAAAAAAATAGCTGTATTAACTTCTGGAGGAGATGCTCCAGGTATGAATGCAGCCATTAGAGCCGTTGTTAGAGCTTGTACCTATTATAGAGTGGAGTGTGTTGGAGTTTATAGAGGTTATCAAGGTTTAATTGAAGGTGATTTTGAAACTTTAAATGCACGTCATGTAAGCAATATTATTAGCAAAGGTGGAACCATTTTAAAATCTGCACGTTCTGCTGAATTTAGAACTGAAGAAGGAAGATTCAAAGCACACAAACATTTAATTGAAAATGGGATTGGTGCCTTGGTTTTAATTGGTGGAGATGGTACCTTTACTGGTGGTTTGAAATTTATTGAAGAATTCAATTTTCCATTGGTTGGTATCCCTGGAACAATTGATAATGATATTTATGGAACTGATAATACTATTGGGTATGACACTGCACTAAATACTGTTGTTGAGGCTATTGACAAAATTCGAGATACGGCAAGTTCGCATAACCGTTTATTTTTTGTGGAAGTTATGGGTAGAGATGCTGGTTTTATTGCTTTAAATTCTGGAATTGGAGCTGGTGCTGAAGAAATTTTAATCCCAGAAAAGAATTTAGGACTAGATAGATTGGTAGAGTCCTTGAATAAAAGTAAAGAAAAGGGAAAAACATCAAGTATTGTTGTAGTTTCTGAGGGAGATAAAATTGGTAAAAATGTATTCGAATTAGGTGACTATATTACCGAACATTTTCCAAATTATGATATTAGAGTTTCTGTTTTAGGACATATGCAGCGAGGTGGTTCTCCGAGTTGTTATGATCGGGTTTTAGCAAGTAGGTTAGGGGTTGCTGCAGTAGAAGCTTTGCTTGATAGAACCACTGGTGTAATGGTTGGAATTACCAATAATAAAGTTTCAACTGTGGGCTTAAACAAAGCAATAAAAATGAATAATGATATTGATCCAGAGCTACTAAAAGTAGCCGAAATCACTTCTATATAAATAGTATTAATTAAACAATAAACAAAATGTCAACAATTAAAATAGGAATTAACGGATTTGGTAGAATTGGTAGAATTGCTTTTAGAGTAGCTGTTACTAGACCAGAAATACAAGTAGTAGGAATTAATGATTTATTAGATGTAGATCACTTAGCGTATTTATTAAAATACGATTCAGTTCATGGTCGTTTTGATGGAACTGTTGAAGTTAAAAACGGAAATTTAGTAGTTAACGGAAATGAAATTAGAATTACAGCAGAACGTAACCCAGAAGATTTAAAATGGGATGCTGTTGGCGCTGAAATAGTTTTAGACTGTACTGGAATTTTTACAAGTTTAGAAGGTGCTCAAAAACATATTACTGCTGGAGCTAAAAAAGTTGCAATTTCTGCACCATCTGCTGATGCACCAATGTTTGTAATGGGGGTTAATCACAAAGAAATTACTGCTGCAAATACTATTGTATCAAATGCATCTTGTACTACAAATTGTTTAGCTCCATTAGCTAAGGTTATTAATGATAATTTCGGAATTGTTGAAGGATTAATGACAACTGTACACGCAACAACAGCCACTCAATTAACAGTTGATGGGCCTTCTAAAAAAGATTGGAGAGGTGGAAGAAGCGCTTTGACAAATATTATTCCTTCATCTACAGGTGCTGCAAAAGCTGTTGGAAAAGTTATTCCAGAGTTGAATGGAAAATTAACTGGGATGTCTTTTAGAATACCAACTGCAGATGTATCAGTAGTTGATTTGACTGTAAGAACTGCAAAATCAGCTTCTTTTGAAGAAGTTAAAGCAGCTTTAAAATATGCTTCGGAAAATGAATTAAAAGGTGTTCTAGGTTATACTGATGAGGCGGTAGTTTCACAAGATTTTGTTTCAGAACCAAGAACAAGTGTTTTTGATGCTGATGCAAGTATTGCTTTAAATGATAATTTCTTTAAATTAGTAGCTTGGTACGACAATGAATTTGGATATTCTACTAAATTGGTAGATTTAGCAGTTTACATTGCAAACGTTAAGTAATTAATATAAAATTAAATCACAAGAAATGATTTTAATAGCAGATGGTGGCTCCACTAAAGCTGATTGGATTTTACTAGATAAAACTGGTGAACAAGTATTTAAAACTAGGACCGTAGGTTTAAATCCAGAAATTTTGAGTTCAGAATTACTAAAAAGCAGAATTCAAGAAAATCAAGATTTAACTAGTTGCAAGGATAATGTAACAAATGTTTTTTTCTATGGTGCAGGTTGTGGAACTGAAAAGAATACATTGCTTTTAAAATCTGTATTCGAATCATTTTTTGTGAATGCAAAAGTTGATGTAAAAGAAGATACTTTTGCAGCTGTTTATGCAGTAACAACAAAACCTGGAATTGTTTGTATATTAGGAACTGGTTCTAATAGCTGTTATTTTGATGGAGAAAAAGTTGATGTAAGAATACCTTCGTTAGGATATATTTTAATGGATGAAGCGAGTGGAAATTATTTTGGAAAAAAATTAATAAGAGATTATTACTATCATAAAATGCCAAAAGACATTGCCGCTAAATTTGAAACTCAGTTTAATTTAGAAGCAGATACCATTAAAAGAAATATTTATAAAGAACAAAATCCAAATGCATTTTTGGCTCAATTCGCAGAATTCATTTTTAAAAATGAAAGAAATGTTTATTTTAATAAAGTATTGACTAAGGGAATTAAAGAATTTTTTGAAAATAGAATCATTCCTTTCAAAGAGTCAGGTCAAGTTCCAGTACATTTTGTTGGGTCAATAGCCTATTTTGCTCAGGATATAATTAAGGACGTAGCCCATTATTATTTGGTTGAATTAGGTGATATAATAAGGCGGCCAATAGATGGCTTAATAACATATCATAGGAATCAACTAAAATTAGAAAAGATCTAAAATTCGTTCCAAAGCCATACCGCGTGATCCTTTAATTAAAATTGTAGAATTAGTTAATTTTATATAATTATTTGAATCTTTAAAGGAATCAAAACTGTCATAAATTAAAGCATTTTTTACATTTGTTGTAGAAAATGCTTTTCCTATTAAAAAAACCTGCTTAAAATTAAAAGAAGTCGCTAATTCAGCAATTTTTTGATGTTCTTCCTCACTAGTTTCTCCTAGTTCAAACATATCACCTAAAAATATAATTTTAGTTGAATCTTCCAACTGACTAAAATTTTCTAAAGCGGCTTCCATACTACTTGGGTTGGCATTATATGCGTCTAAAATTATTTTGAGCGTTCCTTTTTGAATTATTTGTGAGCGATTATTATTCGGAATATAATTTTCAATAGCATTTTTTATGGCAGAGGTTTCTATTTTAAAATAGTTGCCTATTGCAATTGCAGCTGCTATATTGTAATAATTATATTTTCCAATAAGCTGACTGTTAATTTGCACTTTATCAAATTCAACTTTTACAAATGGTGCTGCTTCAATAAATTTAATCGCACTAGAATTAAAAGGAATGGTTTTTATTCCTTCAGATTTCTCAACTTGAAGAGGGTCGTCTTCATTTACAAATGCAGTGCCTTTTGAATTTCTTAAAAAATCATATAATTCTGATTTTCCTTTAATTATACCTTCAACGCCTCCAAATCCTTCTAAATGAGCCTTGCCAAAATTGGTAATGTAGCCAAAATTAGGTTCGGCAATAGAACTTAAAAATTCAATTTCTTTTATATGGTTTGCACCCATTTCAACAATTCCAATTTCAGTTTTTGGAGTCATAGCCAATAAGGTTAAAGGAACTCCAATATGATTGTTTAAATTGCCAGTAGTGGCTGTAGCGTTAAAAGTTGTACTTAGCACCGCGTAAATTAATTCTTTAGTAGTTGTTTTTCCATTACTACCAGTTAACGAAATAATTGGTGCTTTTAAATGTTTTCTGTGATAATTAGCTAATTTTTGTAATGTAGAAAGAACATCATCTACCTTTATGATATTGGAATGCGACTCAATTTCTTCATCTATAACTGCATATGCTGCACCATTATTTAAAGCATCTAATGCGAAATTATTCCCATTAAAATTATTACCTTTTAGGGCAAAATAAATGCTTCCTTTTCTAATTTTTCGAGTATCGGTATTAACTAAAAAATTAATACTGTACAATTTATACAATTCTTGTATGGTCATAGCTTAAAAATAAAAACCTCACAAATATAGGATATAAGTGAGGTTTAAGTATACTTTAATATAACTTTAATATCTAACTTTAGTTGTGGTTGGCTTTCTTCTTTTATAAGTCATAGGTCCTATTCTATCAGTTGCACAACGGAATCCAATATAATTAGTTGCCATATATTCAGGTAAATATCTTCTTTGAGAAGGATCTAGCCAATATTCTCTATCTTTCCAAGATCCACCTTTATATACTCTCGATTTATCACTAATTAAAGTTGTTCTTTTATCGGTATCATATTGTTGAATAATTAACCCACTTTCACCTATTTCTTTTGGTTTAATGGGAGAATTATACATTCTAGGTTTCGTTTCTAATTCATCCTCATTTTTAGCATATAATTTTGTAGAGGCTAAATCACCATCACGTGAATCAACATTAAAGGCTTTTTCATAATTTGTTTTCATATATGCATCCCGTTTTGTAACAGGAGTATATTTAACACTTCCAGGCAAAGCCTTTGGAATTATGTTTCCATTATCTAATGTGTCATACTCTACACTAAAATCATCTGCAATAACTACTCGACCATCTTGGTCAATCAATTTTTTGGTAAAAATATTACCTCTAAAATAGCTAAAATCGTTTGCTTCACTATCTATAATTGGTCTGTATACATCGGCAACCCATTCAGCTACGTTACCAGACATATCATATAAACCGAAGGCGTTGGGGTCATAAGATTTAACTTGAATCGTAATATCTGCACCATCATTACTCCAACCAGGAACACCACTATAATCACCTTGACCTTGTTTAAAGTTCGCTAATTGATCTCCTTGGTATTTACCAGTTTTTGTTCTTGTATATTTCCCTTTCCAAGCATATTTTTTACGACCTCGTGTATTATTATATTCTCGATCTTCAACTACAGCTTTTGCTGCAAATTCCCATTCAACCTCAGTTGGGAGTCTAAATCGAGCTGATAAAATACCATCAGATACTTTTACATGTCTCCCAGTAAATGATCCTCTTGACGGTCTTGCATCACCTTTAGATCTTGGTTCAAGACTTGGTAACCCCTTTCTATAAATAGTTGAATCTCCATCAAATAGTTTTGATGGATTGGTTAGATAAGCATCTGTATTAAAATTGTTTTGTCCCTTAACTTCTAAAGAATCTAATCTAAACAGAGGTTTTAAAATACCTTTATCTACTAAAATTCTTTCATTAACTCTGTCCGTTCTCCAATTACAGTATTGGTTAGCTTGAATCCAACTCACACCAATAACAGGGTAATCTGCATATCCAGGATGCCTCAGGTAATTTTCTGTTAGCAATTCATTAAATCCTAAAACATCGCGCCAAACCAAGGTGTCTGGAACTGCTGACATATATATATGTTCATAATTAACATCATTTCTAGGAAAAACTTTTTCAATATAATCTAAATAAAACAAATATTCAGAGTTGGTTACTTCAGTTTCATCCATATAAAAGGAACGGACTTGTTGGGTTACAGGTGTAGTATTCCAATCAAACATTACATCGTCCTGCACTTGCCCCATTGTAAAACTTCCTCCCTCAATTAATACCATGCCAGGAGGCGCCTCTTGCCCCTTATATTTTGAGTCACCAGCAATTCCGCCAGCTGCTTTGTCTTTATCATTCCAACCAGTAAGAGACACATTATTTCTTGGGTTTCTATTATGACAACCGATAACAGTTACTACCAGTAGTACTGACAAAAATAACTTAGAAATGTTTTTGAAAATCTTAAAATTCATTCGAAATTTCTTAGGGTTTTATAGTTCGCAATTTACATTAAAATAATTTTTTTACAAGAATTAATTTTATAAAAAATTACCAGTGTATTTAATTAACGATTGTTTTGATATATTATTATATAATACAGTGTGTTTTCAAAAAATAAACAATGAATAAAAAAGTAATATTTTAATTTAGGAAGGTATGTATTTAAAGTAATTAATTATTTAAATTGAATTAATTACATACTAAAAATAAATCTTTTTAGGTGTAATTTATAATTATAAAATTAAATATTTTATAATTATCTTAAAATCAAGTGTTCACAATAGCATATTTAATGTTTGAAATACTTGCAATAATTTTATGTTAACAACGTTTTCTTTTGTACTAACTTTTGTTAGTTTTAGAATCCTTCATACAGTTTAATTGATATTATTAATTGATGGGATATATGATGGTAAAGATATTTTTATGGATTAACAAGATTTAATGTGATTGCCAATTTCAAACGTAGTATAAGAAAATTAGAATAAATAGTCGTTCTTCAATAATAATTTAGATATTTGTTAAGTAAAATTACCCTTTAATGAGAAATTATATAATAGTATTTTTAATAGTGCTTTTTGCAATAGTCAAAATCTCAGCACAAGAAGCCCCAAATCCTATTACAACAGCTACACCGTTTTTATTAATTGCACCAGACGCTAGAGCTGGAGGTATGGGAGATGTTGGAGTGGCCACAGCACCAGATGCAAATTCACAGCATTGGAATGCGAGTAAATTCGCATTTATGGAATCTCAATATTCGTTGGGAATTATGTATACACCTTGGTTACGTGAGTTAACAAATGATGTTTTTTTGGGTGGTTTTTCGTTTGCAAATAAAATAGACGATAGAAGCGCTTGGGCAATGAGTTTAAAGTATTTTAATTTAGGAGAAATTGAATTAACTGATTTAAGCGGATTACCTGAAGGGACTGAAAAGTTAAACGAATTTTCAGTTGATGGTTCCTATTCATTAAAGTTAAGTGAAACCTACGCAATGGGTGTTACGTTGCGATATATTAGATCAGATTTAGGAATCGAATCAGCAAATTCAACTATAAATGCGGTAAATACTTTTGCCGTAGATATTTCTGGTTTTTACCAATCGGATGAAATTAATTATGGTAATTTTAATGGTGTTTGGAGAGGTGGTTTTAATATTTCCAATATTGGCCCTAAAGTTTCCTATTCTGATGATGGGAATGAAAATTATATTCCTTCCAATTTTAAAATAGGAAGTGGATTCGATTTTATTTTAGATAGGTATAATAAAGTAAGTTTAAATGTTGAGTTTAATAAATTACTAGTTCCTACACCAAGTGTTTCAATCAATAATGATGATCAACCGCCATATAAACAAGAGGATGTCAGTTTTGTAAATGGTATTTTTAGTTCTTTTAATGATGCTCCCAATGGTTTTAGTGAAGAGCTAAAAGAATTTACTTGGGGTATTGGCGCTGAATATATGTATGACAATTCGTTTGGCATTCGTGCAGGATATTTTAATGAGAGTGATTTAAAAGGGGCTCGTAAATATTTTACATTAGGTACGGGTTTTAAGTTTAAAAGTACAAGAATAGATATGTCTTATTTATTTAATGCATCAGACATTAACAATCCACTTGAAAACACATTGCGTTTTTCATTATCATTTGATTTTGGAGACATGTTCTAGAGTAATTAAATGATAAATTGAATTTTAATGAAGAAAGTTGAAATAAAAACTCAAATTACTGTTTTCGAGGGTATTGAAGAACTCCCAGAAAAAGCAAAAAAATTGATGCTTCAAGCATTTGAAGCAAAAAAAGATGCCTATGCTCCTTATTCTAAATTTAGAGTTGGAGCCGCATTATTATTGGAAAATGGAGTTGTAGTTAAAGGAAATAATCAAGAAAATGCTGCATATCCTTCAGGAATATGTGCTGAACGAGTTGCGATTTGGAAAGCATCGTCAGAATTTCCAAATGTAAAAATAATTACACTAGCAATTACGGCAAGTTCGTCTTCTCAAATTGTAAAAGAACCTGTGGCACCTTGTGGAGCATGTCGACAAACTTTATCGGAATACGAACTTAAACAACAGCAAAACATGGAAGTTTATTTTATGGGGGAGGTTGGAAAAGTGATAAAAACAGATTCCTTAATAGATCTATTACCAATTGCATTTGATAAATCTTTTTTATAAAATTTTTATGAAAAAAGAGTTGGAAGGAAGAAGTGATATTTATGTTTTTGTAAAAGAGTTTTATACTAAATTACTTCAAGATGAAATTGTTAACCATTTTTTTGAAGATTTTAAAAATGAAGATAAATTAGAAATTCATTTACAGGTTTTGGTCGATTTTTGGGACAATATTTTATTTTACTCAGGAACGTATCAAAAAAATGCAATGCAGCCACATTTGTTACTTCATCAAAAAAAAGAGTTTAAAGAAATCCATTTTACACATTGGTTGCTTCATTTTAATACTACAATCGATTCGCTTTTTATTGGTGAAATGGCTCATACTGCAAAGTCCAGAGCATTATCAATAGCGACTGTAATGCAAATTAAAGTTAACGAACAGAATAAAAAATAATTAGTAAATTAGCGCCAAATAAGTTAACAATGGCAAAAAACGTTATTATAACAGGTACTGGGAGTTATATTCCTAATATAGTAAAAACAAATGAAGATTTTATTGGAAATGACTTTTTAAATGAAGATGGATCTTCTTTTGGTTATGAAAATGAAATGGTAATTGAAAAATTTAAAGCAATTACAGGCATTGGAGAGCGACGGTATGCTTCTCCAGACTTAACTTCGTCTGATTTAGGGTTTTTTGCAGCTGAAAAGGCTATTGAAGATGCAAATATAGACAAGGAAGAACTCGATTATATTATTTTGGCTCATAATTTCGGGGATGTTAAGAGTTCTTCTATCCAAAGTGATATTTTGCCAAGTTTAGCTTCAAGAGTTAAATACAGACTAGGAATTAAAAATCCGAATTGTGTGGCATACGATATTTTATTTGGATGTCCAGGTTGGATTGAAGGTGTAATTCAGGCAAATGCTTTTATCAAAGCAGGAATTGCAAAAAAATGTTTAGTTATTGGTACCGAAACACTTTCAAGGGTACTAGATCCACATGACAGAGATTCTATGATTTATTCTGATGGAGCAGGAGCCTGTATTGTTGAAGAAGGAGGTGATAATAATTCTTGTGGCATTTTAAGTCATGCTACTCAAACAGATACAAAAGACGAGTGTTATTATTTATTTTTTGGAAAATCTTATAATCAAAATGATCCAGAAGATGTTAGATACATAAAAATGCACGGTCGAAAAATATATGAATACGCCTTAACAAATGTTCCATTAGCAATGAAAAAAGCGTTGGATATTAGTGGGGTTGCTATTGGAGATGTGAAAAAAATTTTTATTCACCAAGCCAATGAAAAAATGGATGAAGCAATAATTAAACGATTTTATAAACTGCATAAAACTCTTGCTCCAGAAGGTGTTATGCCAATGTGTATTCATACACTTGGCAATAGTTCTGTTGCAACGGTACCTACTTTATTTGATATGGTAAAAAGAGGGCAATTAGAAAATCAAGAAATTAATAAAGGAGATATTGTAATTTTGGCCTCTGTTGGTGCTGGAATGAATATTAACGCAATTGTGTATAAATACTAACAATTTTATTTCATAGATTCTGTTTCCGTATTTGTTTTTGGAGGATCTTCTGTATTAAACAAATCGAGGATAGCATCGGATAAAAAATCTAATATAGATGATGCAATAAAAGATTCATATCCTAAATGTGTTACTCCTATATCGGCTGTTTTACCATGTAAATAAACACCCAAAATTGCTGCGTTTAGAGCCGAATAGCCTTGTGCGATACATCCAGTGATTAATCCGGTTAAAACATCACCACTTCCGGCTGTTGCTAAAGCAGGATTTCCTGATGAATTGAAATAGAAATTTGAGCCATCAATAATAACTGTATGTGCACCTTTAATTACAATTATACAATTTTTAGCAATGGATAATTCTTTCGTTTTTTCTAATTTATCATAATCATTTTCCCAAGCCCCAATAAGGCGTTCAAGCTCTTTTGGATGGGGTGTTATCACCGATTTTTCAGGTAATGAATCAAATAAGGTTTTATGTTGTGCCATAATATTTAGAGCATCTGCATCTATAACCAAAGGTGTTTTGTTATCAAGTAAAAAATTAGCAAAACCAATGCTTGTTTTTTCTGAAGTGCCTAGACCTGGACCAATACCAATTACGTTTGGTTTGGTTTTAAAGTTAAAATAATGGACTTCTTGATCATCATCAACTTCAACCATTGCCTCAGGCAGTGAAATTTGCATAATTTCATATCCACATTTTGGAATATATGCTGATACTAAGCCACTTCCAATTTTTAGAGCAGCTTTTGAAGCTAAAACTACTGCTCCAATTTTACCGAAACTTCCTCCAATTATTAAGGAATGACCAAATGTTCCTTTATGATCCCATTTATTTCTAGGTTTATACATAGAAAGAATATCTTCTTTTTGAATAAAATGAATGGTTGGATTTAATGAGTTTATAAAGTCAGCATCTAAACCAATATCTAAAACTTCCCAAGTTTGAACATATTCTTTATTTTCAGCAAGTAAAAAAGCCAATTTAGGCCCTTGAAAAGTTAAAATATGATTTGATTTTATTACCGAATTTTTATCGTTAACAGATTTATCTCCAAAAAGTCCAGAAGGAATATCAATTGATAAAATAAAAGCATTGGTTGTGTTGAGATATTGAATTAACTTTTTTGTAAAACCAGCGGGTTTACGAGACAATCCATTTCCAAATATGGCATCAATAATTAAATCATCTTTATCAATTAAGGGAAACGGATCTTCATTATTTATAACAGAAGGCCAAATTCCAACTTCTTTTAAGTTGGCGTAATTTGTTAAAAATTCATCGGTTCTTTTGTCGCTAAAATTCACCACATAGCAAAAAACCTGATACCCATGTATTTTTAACAATCGAGCAATAACCAAACCATCTCCACCATTATTTCCAACACCACAAAACAAATGTATTTTAATAGGTTGCCCTTCCAATCTTTTATGAATCCATTGAAAGCAAAGTGTTGCTGCATGTTCCATTAAATCTAAAGAACTTATTTTTTTAGTTTTAATAGTTGCTTTATCAGCCAGGGAAAATTGATTTGAACTGAGAATAAACATTGGTTTTTAATTTACCGTTAAGATACCAAATTTAGACAAAAAAATAAGGGAAATTTTCAGATCCCTTATTTTGATTTTTTTAATAAATTAATTTAAATTTAATCTTTAAACTCACCCATTTTTGAATATTTTTCCATTCTTTTCTTTACTAATTCATTTGGTTTTAAATCTTTTAATTCTTTATAAGCCTCTAAAATTGTTTTTTCAACTTCCTTAAATGCATTTTCTCTATCGAAATGGGCACCGCCTAATGGTTCTTTAATAACTCCGTCAATTAATTTTTGTTTCTTCATGTCTTGAGGAGTTAGTTTTAAAGCTTCGGCGGCAATTTCTTTATATTCCCAACTTCTCCATAAAATAGAAGAACAAGATTCAGGTGAAATAACAGTGTACCAAGTATTTTCCATCATATAAACTCTATCTCCCACTCCAATTCCAAGCGCACCACCTGAAGCTCCTTCACCAATAACAATTGTTATAATTGGAGTTTTAAGACGAGTCATTTCAAAAATATTACGTGCAATTGCTTCCCCTTGTCCTCTTTCTTCAGCTTCTAAACCAGGATAGGCACCAGGAGTATCTAGTAAAGTAACCACCGGAATTCCAAATTTTTCAGCCATTTTCATAAGGCGTAGTGCTTTTCTATATCCTTCTGGATTAGACATTCCAAAATTTCTATATTGACGAGTTTTGGTGTTGTACCCTTTTTGTTGCCCTATAAACATAAAAGATTGATCTCCAATTTTACCTAATCCACCAACCATTGCTTTGTCATCTTTTACTGTACGATCACCGTGAAGCTCCATAAATGTATTTCCGCAAAGTGCTGTAATATAATCTAATGTATAAGGTCTATTTGGATGACGTGATAATTGCACGCGTTGCCAAGCAGTTAAGTTTTTATATATTTCTTTTTTAGTTTTTTCTAATTTCTTTTCAATGTTTTTACAACTTTCAGTCATATCAACATCACTTTCTTTCCCAATTAATATGCACTTGTCATATTGCTCTTCTAATTCTTTAATTGGCAATTCAAAATCTAAATATTCCATATTTTTATTATAGTTAGAATGTTGTACAAATATAACAACTTATCATTTTTTTCAATATAATTAAACGCTTTTTTTATTTTTTAATAGTCCGTTAACTATTACGGTCGATAATATAATTAAAGCTCCAATATAAAACTGAGGGCTCATTTGTTCCTTTTCACCAAAAATAATTACGGCAAGTATAATTCCATAAACAGGTTCTAAATTAATAGTTAGCATTACCGTATAGGGTGTAAGGTACTTCATTATTTTTACAGAAACAATAAATGCGTAGGCGGTGCAAATACTACTAAGTATTAATAAATAAAATAAATCGGAGGTGGTTAAACTAAAATCTTCTACCGAAAAACCTGAGGTGAATAAAATGAATATAGTTATAAAGAGAACACCAAATCCGAGTTGATAAAATGAAATTACTTCCGCATCATGTTTTCTAACTAATAGCCCATTATAAACTGAGAATAATGCTGATAAAAAAGAAGCTACTAGTGCATATAAAATTCCAAGACCAAAATTACCTTCAAAATTAAAAATAAGGTATAAACCAGAAATTACTATGAGTCCAAAAAATATTTCTGTAAAATTAAGTTTTCGTTTAAAAAAAATGGGTTCAATTATAGATGTAAAAAGAGCACCAGTACTCATTGTAACCAGCGCAACAGAAATATTTGCCACTTTAATGGCAGCGAAAAAGGCAATCCAATGAACTGCAATTACAACTCCTCCAAAAAAGAATTTCAATAAATCTTTAGGTGCTACTTTTAACGATTTTCTTCTCAGTAAAAAGTAGATGAATACAATTACAACAGCAAAAAGCATTCTGTACCAAACCAATGGAATAGCATCAATACTTATTAGCGCACCTAAAATTGCTGTAAACCCCCATATAAATACTAAAAAATGGAGGTGGAGGTAATGTTGAAGGTTAGTTTTTTGCATTTTTCAAGTATAGATAAATGGCTAAACTTCCAAAAAATAAGTTTGGTAACCAAACTGCAACAAAAGAGTTTGTATTCGCACCAGCTCCAAGTACTTCAGCAATTTTTAAAAAGAATACATAAATAAACATTAATGAAATTCCTATTGCTAAGTTAATTCCCATACCACCTCTACGCTTTTTGGAAGCTAATGCTACTGCCAAAAACGTTAGAATATATGATGATATTGGTAAACTTGTTCGTTTGTGAAATTCAACTAAATGGGTATTTAAATTGCTAACTCC
The DNA here is from genome assembly GCF_030692605.1 of Lutibacter sp. Lineage (GTDB taxonomy): Bacteria > Bacteroidota > Bacteroidia > Flavobacteriales > Flavobacteriaceae > Lutibacter. The sequence goes on along the minus strand of NZ_JAUYUD010000041.1, from coordinate 30,980 downwards.
TCTTTTTTTAGCCTGATTTATAAACTTATTTAAATCGGGTGAAGTTAATTCTTTTGCCATATAATCTATTGTAACCAAGTCTTGACCTGTAAAATTAAATGTGGTATCTAATTTATCTCCGTTAAAAATAATATCTCGATCATTTAATATAGTCCTTTTTGTATAATTCATTAAGGTCACTGAACTATCTGCTTCATTCCATTTAAAATTATCTGCCAACATTTTAAACTTTAATTTGTTTCCTTCAAACCGTTCATAGGAAAAGTAATATCCAACAGAACTTTCAACCGCATAATTTTTCAAAAAAATATAATCATTAGGACCAAGTTGGAGGTTTATATTCTGAATGTAAAGTGCATTAAATTCTTGTTTTTTTAAATATTTCTGACTGAATTCATTATAAGTTTTATTACTATTAGGAACAACAAAATGATTCATAAATAAGGATAAAACCGTTACAATAGTAGCGCCGATAAAATAAGGTTTTAAAAACCGTGTAAACGAAATTTTTGCTGAATGAATTGCAATAACCTCTGTATTACTTGCTAGTTTAGAGGTAAAAAAAATAACAGCAATAAAAAGTGCCAATGGCATAAATGTATTTCCGAAAATTATCAGAAAATTCAAATAATAATCTTTTAAAATAATACCAAAAGTAAGTTCTGGAAATCTTAGAAATTTATCAATTTTTTCAGATACATCAATAGCAATAGCAATTGGCAATAGTAAGCATAGCACCAATGCAAATGATGTTAAGTATTTTTTTAATATGTATCTGTCTAATATTTTCAACTTCTATATAGTATTTGGCATCAAGTATTTAGTATCAAGTGTTTAGTATCAGGTATCTAGTAATTGGTATCTTGTATTTTTTATTTTCAAATTTTAAACTTCGGTTTTTAACTTTTAATCTTTAACTTTCCAACTCAAACTTACAAGCGTTGATCCATTTGTTTTACCATTCTGTTTTTCCATTCCGTAAAATCTCCTGCTAATATATGTTTTCTTGCTTCACGAGTCAACCATAAATAAAAACCTAAATTATGGATTGAAGCTATTTGTTTTCCTAATAATTCGTTAGAAATAAACAAATGTCTTAAATATGCTTTGGAATATACGGTATCTACAAATGTAATTCCCATAGAATCAATTTCTGAAAAATCGTTTTCCCATTTTTTATTTTTAATATTAATGGTTCCGTGTGCTGTAAAAAGCATTCCATTACGTGCATTTCTAGTGGGCATCACGCAATCGAACATGTCAATTCCTAAGGCAATATTTTCTAAAATATTAATCGGTGTTCCAACACCCATTAAATATCTAGGTTTATCTTCAGGCAAAATAGCAGTAACAATAGCTGTCATTTCATACATTTCTTCTGCAGGTTCACCAACAGAAAGCCCTCCAATAGCATTTCCTTCTGCTCCAACTGAAGCAATAAATTCGGCAGATTGCATTCTTAATTCTTTATAAGTACTTCCTTGCACAATTGGAAAAAATGCTTGATTATAATCATATTTTAAGGGAGTTTTCTCTAAATGGGTAATGCAACGGTTTAACCATCTATGTGTCATATGCATGGATCGTTTTGCATAATTATAGTCACAAGGGTAGGGCGTACATTCGTCAAAAGCCATTATAATATCTGCACCAATAGTTCTTTGAATTTCCATCACATTTTCAGGAGTAAAGGTGTGGAATGATCCATCAATATGACTTTTAAATTTAACACCTTCTTCTTTAATTTTTCTTCTTTCGGAAAGTGAATAAACTTGGTAACCGCCACTATCGGTTAAAATATTTCGATCCCAATTCATAAATTTGTGCAAACCTCCAGCCTGCTCTAAAATTTCAGTTTTTGGACGTAAATATAAATGGTACGTATTTCCTAAAATAATATCAGGATTTATCTCGTTTTTTAGCTCAGTTTGGTGGACACCTTTTACGGTTCCTACGGTGCCAACAGGCATAAAAATTGGCGTTTCAATTTCACCGTGGTCGGTAGTAATTTTACCTGCTCTAGCTTTGCTTTGAGCATCGGTTTTTAATAGTTCAAATTGCATAGGCGGCAAAGATAGTTATAATAAGTTTTAAAGTTTAAAGTTTAAAGTTTGAAAGTTTTATTTTCTGAAATTTCTTTTTGGTTGAAATTTTTTAGAAGTATTTGACCTGAAATTATTTTTACGATTATCAACAGAAGCTTCTTCTGTTTTTGAAGAATCGGAAACCATATTATTTATAATTTCCATTTCTTCTGAAGTTAAAAGACGCCATTCGCCTGATTTTAAACTTCCTAAATGAACATTCATAATTCTTGTTCTTTTGAGTTTTGTAACTCCATACTCTAAATAATCACACATTCGTCTTATTTGCCTATTTAAACCTTGGGTTAATATAATTTTAAATGTGGTTTCATTTATTTTTTCAACCAAACATTTTTTGGTTATGGTTCCTAAAATTGGAATTCCATCACCCATTTTTTTAATGAATTCGGAAGAAATAGATTTATTTACTCCAACTATGTATTCTTTTTCGTGGTTATTTCCAGCACGTAAAATTTTGTTAACGATATCGCCATCATTGGTTAAAAAAATGAGCCCTTCAGAAGGTTTATCTAAACGCCCTATTGGAAAAAGACGTTCTGGATGATTGATGTAGTTTATTATATTTTTTGGTTCTTTTAGGTCGGTTGTGGAAACAATACCCACTGGTTTGTTAAAGGCAATGTATAACGTTTTTGGTTTTTCAATTAAAGGTTTTCCATCTATTTTAACTACATCTCCTGCAAATACTCGATTTCCTAATTGCGTAGGTTGTTCATTAATAGTAACCTTACCATCTGTAATTAATTTTTCAGCTTCCCTTCGAGAACAAATACCAGTACTACTTATGTATTTATTAATGTTTATAGAATCTTTATTTGTTAAATGCACAGCTAAAAAAATTAGATTGTAAAAATAACATTTAAAAATAAATATGCCGTTTTTTACAAATACAACGTTAAGAAAAATATTTTGAAGACTATTGCAATCAGGTTACTTTTAAATTAATTAGTTTCAACACCAACATATCAATAATTAACTCAGCTGAATATTCAAAAATTATAAGTGATTAAAAATTTACTGAAAATTCTTTTCAATTAAATTTAATAACTCTGTTTGATTAATAGGTTTGGAAATATAATCGTTGCATCCAGCACTTATGGCTTTTACTTTATCACTAGACTGAGCATATGCAGTTTGGGCAATAATGGTTACATTTTTATTAAATTCTCTAATTTTTCGTGTAGCTTCGAGTCCATCCATTTCTTGTAATCGAATGTCCATTAAAACAACATCGATATCTTTTATTTTTTTGAATATTTCTATTGCCTCAATACCGCTTTTAGCAACATAAATTTTAGTGCAAATGTCACTTACAACTTCGGTTAAATATAGCAAAGAAATTTCATCGTCCTCAACAATTAAAATATTTAAATTTTTATTGATTACATGTGGATTTCTTTTTTCTTCTCTTATTTCTCTACTATCAATTTTTTCTTTTATCTCTAGCGGAATAGAGACTTTAAATTCAGATCCAACCCCTTCGGTTGAATTTAATGAAATTTCTCCTTGAAGCATTTCAACATATGATTTTGAGATAGATAAACCCAGTCCTGAACCTTCATGAACATCTTTATCTTCAATATCTGCCTGTACAAATCTATCAAAAACAAATGCTTGTCTGTTTATCGGAATACCAATTCCAGTATCTTTTACATTAAAATGAAGCATATCTCCATTAAGTTGTACGCCAAATTCTATTTTACCAGTATTCGTAAATTTAATAGCATTTTTAACGAGATTGGTTATTATTGAATAAACTTTTTCACGATCTGATTTTATCATTTCATCTTTTACAGCTAATTTATGGGTAAGCATTAATTCTAATCCTTTTTTATCCGCTTCCAATTTAAAAAATGAAAAGATTTCCTCCATTTTCTCATTGATATTAAAATCTGATAATGATACTTTCATTAATCCTGCTTCAATTTTAGAGATATCCATAATATCATTGATGGTAGTTAACATTCTATTACCACTTTTTTCAATAATTTCGATATATTTCTGTTGTTTTTCTGGAGAAAGATCTGGTGTTTTTAACAATTCTGAAAAACCTAATATACCACTCATTGGTGTGCGTATTTCATGACTCATATTGGTTAAAAATGCCGATTTTAAACGATCACTTTCTTCGGCTTTTTCTTTTGCAGCTATTAGGTCTAATTCAAATTTCTTTCTTTGAGTAATATCTTCTTTCACCGCTAAGAAATGGGTTAGATTCCCTTCTGTATCTTTAATGGATGAAATAACAATATTTTCCCAATAAGTACTTCCATCTTTTTTCTTGTTTAAAAATTCTCCTGACCACTCTTTTCCATTCAATATTGTATTCCAAAGGTTTTCATAAACTTCTGGTTTGGTATTGCCAGATTTTAAAATATTTGGGTTTTTTCCTTTAACCTCATTAAAGCTATAACCACTAATGGTGCTATATTTAGGATTTACATATTCAATATTGCCATTGAGATCTGTAATCATAATAGAAGCCGGACTTTGTTCTACTGCTCTTGATAGTTTACGAAGTTCATCTACAGCAATTTTGCGTTCGGTATTATCTATTATATATCCTTTAATTGATAGCAACTTATTTTGATCATCAAAAACACCAACGATATTAGAAATTACATGAATCGTTTTCCCGTCTGTTCTTATTAAATCGTATTCATATTCTACCAATCTTTCTTTTTCTAAGATTAGTCGAATAATTTCTTTTCTAACTTCAGGAGTTTTATATTTTAAATAAAAATCATGATTACGAGCTTCTTCAATTGATTTGTATCCCAAAATTTTGAGATAAGCTGGATTGCAATTTTCTAAATATCCATCAACTGTTGCAATAAAATCGCCAGTTAAATCATCGTCAAAAAATAATTTATATTCTTGGTGACTTTTTTTCAATTCTTCTTGTTGTTGTTTTAACAACCAATGCTGATAGGCATTTTGCAACAAAGACGGTAAACGGTATATATAATTATCACGTTTTACCATATAATCATTGGCACCTATTTTTAAGGCCTGTACAGCAATTTCTTCATTTCCTTGACCTGTAATTATAATAATTGGAATGTTTAATTTTAGTTCTTGACGAATTATTTTTGTCAAAATTAAACCATCAATTTTAGGTAATCGATAATCAATTAATAATAATTGATAAGGTTTAATTGCTGTTTCATCCTTATTTAATAATGTTAAAAAGTCGTTAACATCAGCAATATGATCAAATTTAAAATGAGGTGCATATTTTTTAAAATGTCGAATTGTTAAATCAACATCAGCTAAATGATGCTCTACATACAAAACTTTAATTTTTGTGTTATTTCGAAATTTAATTTTAGCGTTAAAACTAGTATGAAATAAAATAGCGTCATTTAATTTGGTTAAATATTCTAATTTTTTTATTACAAAATCATCTGCACCATATTTTAAAGCAGTTACTGCCAAATCTTCATCGCCAGAACCAGTTAAAACAATGGTTATAATGGGCCATTTATTATTTATTATTTCTAAAAGTAACTCTAATCCAGATCCATCTGGTAAGTTAACATCTAATAATGCTACTTGAAAATCATGTTCTTGATCTAATAAATTTCTTGCATCTTTTAGAGTTGAAACACTTTTAATGGTACAAGTTTCAATTTTTTTAATCAAACTTCTTTTGATTAAATCGGTATCGGCGGCATTGTCTTCTAGTAGTAATATTTTCATGGATCTGATTTTGTAATATTTAAAATTTTATACTATTCAATTTTCATTATTTCTTCAATCATTGTTTTTTATAGCATTCTTTTTGTTATAGTTTCCTGTTGACTAATTTAAGGGGAAACAATTTTAATTTATTATAACGCAGGATTGTTAATAACAGTCCAATACAATTCTATTTTTTCAACTACTTCAATAAATTTCTCAAAATTTACTGGTTTAACTATATAAGAATTGGCGCCTATTTCATAAGCTGATTGTATATCTAAATTATCAGCTGAGGTAGTTAAAATAACAACCGGTATTTTTTTAAAGTCAAGATGTGATTTGAATTCTTTCAAAACCTCGAGTCCGTGAATTTTAGGTAGTTTTAAATCTAGTAAAACAACAATTGGTAAATTATTTTGTTCCAAACAAGTGTTCATTAAACTAAGAGCTTCTTCACCATCTCGTGCTACTATGATAGGGTTAGTAAGTTTTCTTAATTTAAAAGCTCGAAGTGTTAAATCAATATCTACCGGATTGTCTTCTATAAGTAAAATCGGATTGTTTAAATTACTATGATTCATAATTCAATATTTTAGGTATTTCTAAATAAAACGTAGCGCCTTTTCCAAGTTCACTAGTTGCCCATACACGTCCGTCCATTCGTTGCATTGCTTTTTCAACCATTGCCAAACCAATTCCGGTACCTGGATATTCTTCAACCCTATGTAAACGTTTAAAAATTTGAAATACTTTATCGTAATATTTCATATCAAATCCTATTCCGTTATCTGTTACTAATATATGCCAAAAATTCTTATCTTCTTCAAAATCAATGATAATTTTCGGATTTTCAACCAATTTAGTAAATTTAATGGCATTTTCAAATATATTTCTAAAGGCAATTGATAAACCATCCAAATCAGCAACAATTAAAATGGTTGGTATGTTAATTTGAACTTCAAATTTAAAATCATCTAATTCTTTTTTATATAAGTTGATGGAATTATTGATAAAAAGATTAATATTTAAAAATGATTTCTTTATCAACGAATGGTCAAGCCGAGAATATGCCAATAAATCTTCAATAATTTGATTCATTTGTTGGGTTCCACTTCTGATATTATTTACAAATATTTTAGCCTCTTCGTTTAACTCAGAAGCATAAAGCTCTTGCAACAAATTACTGTAACCGTCAATACCACGCAATGGTGCTTTTAAATCGTGCGATACAGAATAAGAGAATGTTTCCATTTCCTTATTGATCTCAGCCAATTTTTTGTTTGATGTTGCTAATTGATTTTGTTTAATATTTAAATCATCAACCATATTTAACAAGGCTTTCTCACTTTTTTCTAATTCAAGTGTGCGTTCTTTTACCTTATTTTCTAAATCTTGTACTAATAAAATGTTTTCAATAAACAACGCTACTTGAGAAGATAGCGTTTCTAATATTTTTAAACTTCTAGGTATTGGTTTAATATCCGTTCTGGTAAATACACATAAAACGCCTAAGCCAATTCCTTTTGATATTAATGGAAATGCAGCATGAAAACGAATATCTTCACCTCGTAATACTTCACGAGTAGCATATTTTAACACCTCTTCTTTTGTGTTTAAAATTAACGGACAATTATCCTGAACGCAACTACCACACAAACAATCTCCAACTTTAATTTTGTTTTCGGTAAGATCGATAATGGTTTCTTCGGATGATTCTCGCTGACTAATCAGTTTAAATGTATTGTCGGGCTCAATTAAACAAATAGTTCCGCCCTCTAATCCGCAAATTTGAAGCGCTTCATCCAGTACCGTATCGAGCATTTCTTTTAAATTGATAGAACTTACACTTGCCATGATAATTTCATTGAGTGTTTTCAATTCTTTGTTGATGGTGAGAATTTCTTCTTCTGTTTGTTTACGTTCGGTTACATCATTTACCAAAACCAAGCGCGCAGGTTTACCTTCAAAGAGTAAATTATGTGAAAAAATTTCTACCAAAATAAGTTTACCATCTTTTAATTGATGCCTCCAAACACCTGATTCTTGAAATTCATCGGTCACACTTTCAATATTTTTTAAGAGTGATGCAATATCTTCTTGCGGACGAATATCTTTCAAAGTCATTGTTAAAAATTCATCTTTAGCATAACCGTATTTTTTAAGAGCGGTTTCATTTACATCTTTAAATTGTAAAGTTTCTAAATCATAAATCCACATGGGTTGCGGGTTGTTTTCAAACAATTGTCTAAAATGGATTTCACTTTCTTGTAGCAATTGTTCTGCTTTTTTGTGTTCGGTCATGTCAATTGCCATACCTCCTACAAATTTTTTACCTGATTCAGTTTGTATCGGAAATTTATTGACCAAAGCATGAAAAATAGTGCCTTTATAGTCAACAACAGTTTCATCGGTTTCTAATAATTGATTGGTTTCTAATACAAAACGATCATTTTGTTGAAGCCGTTCGGCAATTTCTTGACCAAATATGATAAAATCATCTTTTCCTTTGATGTTTTCTAATTTGATGTTTTGCATATTTTCATACGCTTTGTTTAAGAAAACATAATTGAGGTTTTCATCTTTTATCCACGCCAACGCAGAAGTATTGTTCATAAAAGTCACAAAACGTTGTTCACTTTCTTGTAGCAATTGTTCTGCTTTTTTGTGTTCCGTAATATCGGTAACAACGCCATCCCAAAGAATATCGCCATTCTCAACTATGCTTGGATTTGATCGAACACTAAACCATTTAATTTTGTCTTTAATGACTACTCTTCCTTCCCATTCAAATAGTTTTGGGTTATGAAATGTCGCTAAAATTAAATTGATAAAGTTTTCAAATTCATCGGGATGAACGGTTTTAAAAACATTCATATAATCGAGATAGGCATCTTTTTCTGTAATACCCGCCATTTCACACATTCTAGGACTGATATATTCAAAAGACATTTCTTCGGATGTTTTCATCCTAAATTTATAAACGCCCACTGGAATATTCTGTACCAGCGAATCGTATTGTTCTTTCTGATTTTTGATGAGTTTATTCGCTTGTTTTCGCTCGGTGATATCATAAATAAGGGCCACATATACTTCTTTTTTATCAAAAAATGAAAGTGTAAGTTGCACTTCAACTGGAACAGTTGTTTTATCTTTCCTTTGAAAAATTGATTCAAAAAGTATTTTATCAGATTGATTTTGTAAAAGTGGCTCCGCTTGCCTCAAAAATTGGTTTCTATTAATAGTTGGTAAAATATCTAGAAAAGTCTTGTCTTGTAATTCACTGATAGCATAACCCCCTTTTTGAATTGCTCCTTTATTGGCATGTATAAATTTTAAATTAACTTTACTGAAAATATAGATTTTAGTGTTTAGTTGATCAATAATATTACCAAACTGCTTAACCAACGTTTCAGCTTGTAATATATCGATTCCGATTGTTTTTAAATCACGAATATAGATTTGATTAAAAGGAAGTTGATCCTTATTTTCAAGAGGTGAGTTTTTAATTATATTAACAAAGTTGTTGAATTGATTTTGAATAAGTTTGGCTACATAAGTTGAAAAAAGTAATAATAAAATAAGTAATGGGATAAAAATGCCAATACCTATTAAGAGACCTCTATATAAATTGCTTTTTAAGTCCTTTTCCATTAGCGCAATCTCACTATCAAGATTATCTAAATAATCACCTGCACCTAAAATCCATTCCCATTGGTCAAATCCCATAATATAGGATATCTTTGGATATGGTTTAGGATCATCCATCTTCATAAATTCATATTGAAAAGAGCCTCCGCCGGGGAGTTTAACCAAATTCATTTCGGTTTCAAATAAATTGAGACCACTAGGCTGTTTTAAATCAGACATTCTTATTGGTTCTTCTAATTTTTTACCGTTAAAAAGCAATGCATTTCCACTATATGTATTTACAAAAACATAGCCGTCATTTCCAAAACGGATACTTTCAAAGTACCGCAAAACCCGATCTTTTAATTGTTCTTGAGAATATCTAATAGTGTCATGTTTAGTATATTCTATATAGGAAATAAGACGCAATACTTCTTCTTTTAGTTTTTCTTCTTTGTTTTCAAGGTTTTTTTCTTTTAATAAACTAATTTCTTTTTGAACACCATTGGATTCTGACATGACCCAAGCAGTAGAAACTATAAGGATTGATAAAATGGAAGCTGAAACTATGAGAATAAGTGAAAACTGATAAACACTTAAACCCTTTTTTTTAAATAAATTAAAGGGAAAAGACAATAAATTCTTTGTTGATATGGATGTCTTTATTTTTGTCATTTTTTTTACTTGTTGCAAAATAGCTAAATATAAATATTTTTAGGATTTAATATTTTTTTTTAAATTTTCAATTTCTTCTTTTAATTCATACACTTGTCTACTCATATAAGCAGGATTTATTAGTGTATATTGAATTGAATCTACAAAAAAATCACGGTTTTTAATATGTGATAAATATGGATTTGGTGGCGTTTTTTTAGTATAGGAACATAGACTCCACCGTGATCTGAAGCCCAACGACGGTATAATATATCTTTGTCAAACCCAACTTTTGTGTATATATATGCTCGATTTATAGCTTCTACATCCATCCTTTTTTTATCCCATCTCAAAAGAAAAAGGATTAAAATTGTCCAAATAAGAATACTTAAAATAACATATTGACGAAGTTTTAAAGGATTATTATTTATAAGGGTTTTTTTTTTCATATTTATTTTGTATTAATAAAAGTAATATTATGGTGTTTTTAACCTCTTTAAATATACGAATTAATTGAATTGAAAAACAATGTTAAACTTATTAGAATCTAGCTATTTAATGCTATTAAAAATGTACTTTATTTAGGATTTAGGAAAAAGAGTAAATAGCTATGAGAAGAATTTAACTTTAATAATATAACTTAACAAAAACCATCAAAATAAATTAGATGGAAACTAGATAATAAATATCTTTCTTAATAAGTTAATTATATTTTGTTAATGTATTTATGAATAGTTTCCAATAATTGGTCTCTGGTAATTGGTTTAGCTATATAATCATTACAGCCTGCTGATATTGCTCTGTCTCTATCTTCTGCCATTGCGTAAGCGGTTAAAGTAATAATCGGAATAGTTGTATTTGTTTTTCTGATTTCGATAGTTGCATCAATACCGTTCATAATTGACATATTAAAATCCATTAAGATTAAATTGATGGTTGAAATGGATAAATTACAAACGTTTCTGGAATGTATTTTGCCCGTTCTGGAACAATAAATTTGTTTGAATGCAACATTTTTGACAAGTACTTATTGAGTTGTTGTAATGCATTATTATTTTGAGCAAGCATTACAAACTGTTGTTGTGCTCCATTTCTAAAATCTACACCCAAAACAGGTTTTATACCGTATTTTTTGGCAAAACGAACAATATCTAACTGTGCAGATGTACTGTTAATATCCGTCAGTGCCATTGCTGTAACACCACAGCTTAAAGCCTGTTGTAACAAGGCTTCTGGCGGTATTGTACCGTAGCGTAAACTGTAGTATGTATGTGTGTTTAAATACATTTATAGTAAAAAAATTATGTAGCTAATTATTTTTTGCTAAATTAGCTTATTATTTGAGCAATTATTGCTCATTATTTTAGCATTATGAATTATTTAGCCACCAACATTAAACACATTAGAACTTTAAAAAGGTTAACTCAAGAGCAATTTGCGGAAGACTTAAAAGTGTCGCGTTCACGCATTAGCTCATACGAAGAAAACAGGGCCATTCCACCTATTGATTTTTTGGTAGATTTATCGGAGTATTTTAAAATTCCAATAGATATTTTAATAAAGAATAATTTATCGAGGGCTACTAATGACACCTTCATTGAAATTGGCAATAAAAGAGTACTTTTCCCCATTACAGTTGATGGTGCTAATGAAGACTTAATAGAAATTATTCCTATAGAAGCATCTGCTGGTTATTTAAGAGGATATGCGAATCCAGAGTATATAGAACATTTAAGCAAAATTAAATTGCCTTTTTTACCAACAGGAACACATAGAGCTTTTCCTATTAAAGGAGACTCTATGTTGCCTGTAAAAAGCGGTTCGTACATTGTTGCGCGTTTTATTGAAGACGTAGCATCTATTAAAGATGGCAGAACGTATATTGTTTTAACATTAAATGATGGATTGGTTTATAAACGGGTGTTTAAAAAAATAGAAGAACATAATATGTTATTGCTAGTTTCGGATAATAAAAAATACAATCCGTATTACGTATCTATTGAAGAAGTACTTGAGTTGTGGGAATTTACGTGTAGCATAAATACTCAAGAATATGATGAGCACGAACTAAAAATAAGTAGCATTGCTGGAATGCTTAACCAATTAGGTGTTGAATTAAAAGCACTCGAAAAATCGCTTAATTAATGTATTCAATTGTAGATATAGAAACTACTGGGCACAGTAATAAAATAACAGAAATTTCCATTTTTATTTTTGATGGTAAAAAAGTGGTTGATGAATATACAACGTTGGTAAATCCAGAATGTAATATCCCGCCTTTTATTACTAATTTAACGGGAATTACCAATGCAATGGTAGGTAATGCTCCTAAATTTTATGAAATTGCTAAAAAGGTGTACGACATTACCAAAGACACTATTTTTGTGGCTCATAATGTTAATTTTGATTACAATATTATTCACCAAGAATTTAAAGATTTAGGATTTGATTTTAAGCGAAAAAAGCTCTGCACTATTCGCTTATCACGCAAATTAATACCTCATTTAAAATCGTATAGTTTAGGCTCACTTTGCGCTACCCAAAATATTGTAATTAAAGATAGACATAGGGCAAAAGGGGATGCAGAAGCAACCACCATATTATTTGAACAATTATTAGGTTTAGATACAGATCAAAAAGTATTTAATTCGTTTTTAAATCCACGTTCAAAACAAGCAACATTACCTCCTTTAATAGCTAAAAAAATAGTGGACGAGCTTTCGGAAAAAACAGGTATTTATTATTTCAAAAATTTGAAAAACGAAATTATTTATGTTGGAAAAGCAAACAACATAAAACAACGCGTTACTAGTCATTTTTACGATAAAGCAAAAAAGGAAATTACCATGTGTTTAGAAACCAGCAACGTTACTTTTGTTGAAACTGGGAGCGAGTTATTGGCACTTTTAATGGAATCGGCGGAGATAAAAAAACACTTTCCAAAATATAACCAATCGCAACGGCGTGCAAGTGAAAGTGTTGGTTTATTTAGTTACGAAGATAGAGACGGAATTATTCATTTGGCTTTTAACCGACTTAAATTAATTGCAAATCCGTTAATGAAATTTTACAACGAAACGGAGAGTCGTATTTTTTTAGAAAAATTATGTGAAGAATATGAATTGTGTCCAAAATATTGCCATCTACAATCAAATGTTACCAATTGTTTTCATTATCAAATAAAACAATGCAAAGGTATTTGTAAAAACGAAGAAGCTGTTGAAGCGTATAATATCCGTGTGCAAAATGCCATTGAATCAGTTCAATTTAATACACAAAATTTTGTAATTAAAGAAGCTGGAAGAACTTCAAAAGAAATTGGGATTGTTTTAATTTTAAACGGAATTTATAAAGGTTTTGGCTATATGAATAAACGTAAAAAAATAACTTCTATTGACGATTATTTTGATAACATTACCTCTCAAAAAGATAATAATGATGTAAAACGGATTTTAAATTATTATCTAAAAAATAATATGGAAACAGTTGAACCATTGAACGAAGCTATACTTGAATTAAATACATTTAATTTGAGTTAAAAATCATGTGTTATCAAACTAAAATACTCAAGCAGAAAGAAGAAATTCAACAACATTTTAACACTGATGTTAGCGAGCTAGCTGGTTTTGAGCCTTTAGAGTTTTGCAGTGCATTTGATTTTCCTAAAACACCCATAATTACTAATACTCAGCCAACAACGGTTCAGTTATTTAATTGGGGATTGATACCAAACTGGGCTTAGGATTATTCAATTAGAGATTATACGTTAAATGCCCGAATAGAATCATTATCCGAAAAAAAATCTTTTAAGAATGTTATTCAAAACAGGTGTTTAATTATTGCTGATGGGTTTTATGAATGGCAATGGATGACTAAAAGTGGCTTTAAAAAACAAAAATATTTAATTACACTCCCAACAATGGAATTGTTCTCATTTGCTGGAATTTATAATGAATGGACGGACGTTACCAATGAAAAAATAAATACATATTCCATAATTACCACACAGGCAAATATACTAATGAGCAAAATTCACAACACTAAACAACGCATGCCAATTATTTTGAAAAAGGAAGATGAGCAGCATTGGCTAAAAGGGGAGAATTATGAAGATTTTAAATTTCCGTACAGCTGTGATTTGGTAGCTACTAGTCTGAGTAATGATTTCACTAGTCAGTTAGGGCTATTTTAATTTTTTTCGAAAGGACTGCCATTAGTAAATAAAAATAAATGGACGTGCCATAATTAAAGAACAAACGCATAATTGGGTTACGTTTTGTGTTTTTAATTTAAGTTTTTTGTTGATTTATTAAAAAACGGAATTTGAAATAGTTTCCGAAGCCATAGGAATTGTAAAAGTAAATTTACTACCAATAGATGGTTGGGATGAAACAGTAATTTCACCTCCATGTTTTTGAACAAAATCTTTACATAAAATCAATCCTAAACCTGAACCTGACTCATTGTCGGTTCCTAATCTCGAATTTTTAACTTCAAGGTTAAAAATGTTTTCGACATCGATTTTGCTTATGCCAATCCCATTATCTTCTATTGTAATAGAAACAAAATCTTTAATTATTTCATTATATATTTTTATTTCCCCTTTTGCTTCGGTAAACTTAAGAGCATTTGAAATTAAATTTCTTAATATGGTATCCAACATATTTTCATCCGCTTTAACTTCAGTAGGATAATTAATTTTATTTATTATTTTAATTTCTTTTGTGGCTGCCTGAATTTCGAGTAATGAAATCACATCTGCCACCTGATTAAATAAATTTAGTTTTGTGGGCACAAATGCTATTTCTCCAGATTGTGAATGAGCCCAAACCAATAAATTATTTAACAAATTTGTTGATTTTATTGTTGATGCTTTTATAATGTTTAAAAACTTTAAGCGCTTTTCATCGTCATATTCATGACTATTATCAATTAACAATTCTGTAAAACCTTTTATGGAGTTAAAGGGGTTTTTTAAATCGTGAGCTATAATAGAGAAAAACTTGTCTTTAGTTGCATTTAATTGAGTCAATTTTTCTTTTTGAGCTTCAATTTCTCCATTCATTTTATTTATTTTATGATTTTGATATGTCAATAAATTATATGCATTAACTTTTTTGGTTTGTTGATTGAGTAACAAAATAAGTAAAAAAGCAAATAATATAATGGCCCCAATTAAAAAATACATATATTTTTTACGCGAATCCAATTTAAGTTGTGTAGCATCTTGCTCCTTTTCTAAGGAATTAACAGTGTAATTTATTTTTTCGAGCTCAATTAAGGTATTAATTAATTGATTTTTTTTAGACTTATCTGAACTATATAGACTGTCCTTTAATTTTATATATTTTTTGGTATAAATGAGGGCATTAGATATATCACCCAATTTATCATATGATTTTCCTAGTAGTTCTAGGTTTAGCACTTGATATTCATATTCACCAATAATTTTTGATATTTTATAACTTTGATGTGCATATTTTATAGCTTCATTGTAATTTTTCTGATTAAAATAAATGTCCGAATAATTCAATAAAACAACAGCAATCAGATCTTTTTCATTCAATTTTTCGGCTTCTTTTAACGATTGAGAAAAGTAGCTATTTGCTTTTTTATAGTCTTTTAATATTCCGTAAGAGTCACCAATGTTATTATAATTTATGGCCACTCCAATTTCGTCTTTCAGCTTTTTTTGAATTGCCAATGATAAATTATAGTATTGTAATCCTTTTTCTAAATTACCTTCTTCGGAATAGGTATTTCCCAAATTTGTATACGTATTAGAAATTCCAAGAGAGTCATTTAAACGTTTATAGATACTTAGTGATTCTAAATAATATTTTTCTGAAGTCACATAGTTTTCTTGACCATACAATGTGTGACCAATATTTGTATTGATTATTGCAATTCCACGCAGATCATTTATCTCTTTATATCCTGTAAGCGCAATTAAAAAATGTTCAATTGCCTTATTTTCGGCATACATTCTAAGATAATTAATTCCTAAGTGGTAGTTAACTTGTGCATAACGTTTTTTGTTGCTATTATTATCGAATAATAAAGAAGAAGCTATATAATTTTCTATTGCTTTGGGGTATTTATTATGGGCTTCGTAATAATCTCCTAATCTTAAATAAGTTTCAGCTAGATGAGATTTAGAATTCAATTTTAATGCAAGTTTGTGTGCATTTGAATAATAATAAAATGAAGAATCATTTTTATTCTTAATGTAATAGCGACCTATATTAATATTGGCAGTAATAAGCGCAGTATCTGTTTTTTGCAACAAATTTTGCTTTAACTGAGGTAAATCAAATTGTTCTTGACTGTAAGAAGACAGAAAACATCCAATTAAAAAAATAATAATAAATATTTTTCTCATCAATAGAAGGGGGTTGAGAATAATTAGCTAGGGTTAAACTCATTATTTAACACTAAGTTTAAACTATTTAACAATCCAAAAATATGGAAAATAAGCCAATAAATATAATTAATTACCTATTTTTTAATTTTTTAACCATAGCGTAATGCTCCCCAACATAATTAATCTGAAAAATTTCACCAACAGTTTTGAAACCCAATTTTTCGTAGAAATTTACTGCGGAAATTCTGGCATTACACCAAAGGAAATCTATATTTTTTTCCTCAATAATTGAAATAGCATTTTCGAGCATCAATTTCCCAACACCTTTTCCTTGATATTCAACCAAAGTTGCCATACCTCTTAATTGATATTGAGAGCCATTAAAAAGGTTGTTAGATTCTTTCATATAACTAGAAACAGAAATTAATTTATCATTATTAAAAGCACCTAAATGAAATGTGGTATCATCCAAATCGCCATTAAATTGAAATGGCAATGGAATATTTTTACGCAAAACTTCCAAACGAATTGGATACGTATCTTGAGCGGTTATTTTTTTAATAGTTATCATTTTTTAAATTATATAAAATGGCACGTTTGTTATTAAATCTAAATTCATTTACATAGTTAAAATTACACTTTTTTAAAACATATGGAGGCTATATTTTCAATTTTATGTTTGCGCTACAATTTCTCTTAAATACATTCGTTTCGTTTGTAAAATAAATTTCATAATATTGATATTTTATTGCCAATTTATATGAAAACAATTGAATTTAGAATTATTGAACCCAAAAATATTTTAACAATTATTCCATTGTTGAAAATGGTAAACAATTATACTCCAGAAGAGATTTTGAAAAAACGCGTTCTGGAAATGGTTGGACAAAATTATAAATGTGTTGGTATGTACGATGGTAAAACCTTGATAGGAATTTCTGGATTATGGTTTTTAACGCGGCATTATTGTGGTAAAACGGTGGAACCAGACCATGTGATAATTGATGAAAATTATCGAAATATGGGAATTGGCAAAAAATTATTTGAGTGGATTTACAAGTACGCTAAAAATAACGGGATTGAAGCTTCTGAGCTAAACACCTTTATTTCAAACACTAAATCTCATAAATTTTATGAAAACGAAGGGTATAAAAGATTGGGATATCACTATTTAAAAATATTGTGATATTTTATTTAAAATAGTTGTAAAAATATAAAAGGATTGTATATTTGCCCTACCAATGCGAGAGTAGCTCAGTTGGTAGAGCTTCAGCCTTCCAAGCTGACTGTCGCCGGTTCGAGCCCGGTCTCTCGCTCCAAAAAAAGTCAAACATTTGTTTGACTTTTTTTATTTTAATTTATCTCCAAATAGTAATAATAGCACTATTGGAACACCCATTAATAAAACTATAAAAGTGTTATTTGTAAATATAGTTGGATCTAATAATAATATCAAACCATATCCGCCAATTGCCCCGCCTAAATGAGCTGCATGACCAATATTTCCAACACTATTTTTCATTCCATAAATAGAATATAGCAAATACCCAATACCAAAAATATAACCAGGAATTGGTATTGGTAGTGGAAACATATAAAGGCTCATAGACGGGTTTAATAAAATAGAGGCAAAAATGATACCCGCAACTGCACCTGAAGCGCCCACAGCACTATAATATAATTCGCTTTTATGAAATTTTAAAGTGAGTAAATTTCCGCCAATTAAACTTCCTAAGTAGATAATTAAAAATTTAAATACTCCAATGTTTCCAATTATAATTGGTGCAAAAATATATAGAACATACATGTTTAAAATGAGGTGTAGGTAATCTACGTGCAAAAAAGCAGAAGTGAACATTCTAATTTTTTCACCTCTGTTAATAGCTCCAATCTGAAATTTATAGTTGTCAAAAAATAAGCGGTCACTAAAACCTTTAATGGAGGTTAAAACATTAGCGGCAATAATTAGAAAAAGAATTTTATCGAAATACATTTAATATTGATTTTATAAAAAACGAAAATATAAAAAAGATATGATATGAATCTAATTTAAATTTTTT
This sequence comes from Lutibacter sp., assembly GCF_030692605.1. Taxonomy (GTDB): domain Bacteria; phylum Bacteroidota; class Bacteroidia; order Flavobacteriales; family Flavobacteriaceae; genus Lutibacter. The sequence continues at coordinate 12,486 of NZ_JAUYUD010000041.1, read as the reverse complement.
TCTAATTTATTATTTAAATTTTAATTCGATATTTGCACCTTAATATTATGAATTTACTTGTTTACATATTGGTTTATCCGCTTATTTGGTTTATTTCAAAATTACCATTTAGAGTTTTATATACTATCTCAGACTTTTTTTATTTTCTTATTTTCTATGTTATAGGTTATAGAAAAAAAGTAGTTTTAGAAAACCTAAAATTGGCGTTTCCAGAAAAGTCAATGGAAGAGTTGTTCAAAATTAGAAAGAAATTTTACAGCCATTTTGTGGATATTTTTTGTGAAATGATAAAGTCATTTACAATTTCACAAAAGGAACTTGCAAAACACTGTGTTTATCCAAACATCGATTTGTTGAATGATTTGTATAAAGATGGTAAAAGTATTGTCTTAATTGGATCACATTATGGAAACTGGGAATGGCTTTTTGGTTTAAGCGGAGAAATTAAATATAAAAGTTATACTGCTTTTACTAGAGTTAGTAATCATTATTTCAATAATAAAATATTAAAATCGAGGGGGAGATTTGGTTTTGGATTAGAGCAAACTGCTAAAATAATTTCAAGAATTGATTATAATGTAAAAAATAATATTCAATCAATGTTTGGTTTATTAAGCGATCAATCTCCACAATTAAAAAAGGCCTTTTATTGGAACGAATTTTTGGGCGTAAGAGTTCCAATACACACAGGAGCGGAGATGTTGGCTAAAAAATATGACATGAGCTTAGTATATATAGAAACAACTAAAGTTAAAAGAGGATATTATGAAAGTAATTTTACTGTTTTAACTAAAAATCCGAATGAACATCCAGATTATGAGCTTACTGATATTTTTCTAGAAAAAGTTGAACAACAAATTAGAAAGCAACCCGAATATTATTTTTGGACCCATAAACGTTTTAAACACAGTGATAAAGAACCAAAATAAGTGATTATTAAAAGGGTTTTTATATAAAAATTAAATGTAAGAATAATTTCAGAAACTTATAACTTTCATTTTTTTTGTATTTTTTTTATCAATGTTAAGCTCATTCTTCAAACATTTTAGAATAATATTGGATTATAAAAATCCAAAAAAGTACTTTTGCCAATTAATATTTTTTTAAAATGAAGCGCATTCAAATTATACCTCCAATTGCAAAAGTAATTCCAAAGAAATTAGAAATTCATGGCGATGAAAGAATCGACAATTACTATTGGTTAAATGATAAAAATAACCCTGAGGTTATTGATTATTTAAATGCTGAAAATGAGTACTTCAATTTAAAAACGGCACATACGGATCAATTTCAGAAACTGCTGTTTAAAGAAATGAAATCAAGAATTAAGGAAGATGATGAGTCGGTTCCTTATAAAAAAAACAGATTCTTTTACACAACACGCTTTGAAAAAGGAAAGCAATACCCAATTTATAGTCGAAAAAAGGGGGGTTTAACATCAGAAGAAGAAATACTTTTTGATGTTAATGTTATGGCTAAAGATTTTAGCTATTATAAACTTACAGGAGTATCCGTTAGTCCCAACAATAATCTTGTCGCCTTTGCGGTAGATACCGTGAGCAGAAGGCAATACACTATTCAATTTAAGAATATTGAAACGGGGGAATTATTTCCCGAGAAAATTAAAAATACAACGGGAGGAGCCACTTGGGCAAATGATAATTCAACTATTTTTTATACCCGAAAAGACGAAACAACACTTAGAAGCGATAAAGTGTTTAGACATATTTTAGGTACAAATCCAATAGAAGATGTAGAAGTTTTTAATGAAGATGATGATACATTTAATTGTTATGTGTACAAAACCAAAACAGAGAAATATATTGTAATTGGAAGTTATAGCACCGTTTCTAATGAATATCGTTTAGTTGAAGCAGATAATCCATTTAACGAATTTAAAATTTTTCAGCCTAGAGAACGTGATTTAGAATATAGTTTAGCGCATTACAATGGTCATTTTTATATTTTAACAAATAAAGATGGTGCTTCCAATTTTAAATTAATGAAAACCGATGAAAACAAAACGTTAAAAGAAAACTGGAATGATTTAATTCCGCATAGAGACGATGTTTTATTGGAAGATCTAATTATTTTTAAAGATTTTGCAGTTTTAGAGGAACGTATTAATGGTTTGGTAAAAATTAGAATTATTCGATGGGATGATTCAGAGGATTTTTATTTACCTTTTGATGAAGAAACCTATACTGCTGGCGTTCACTATAATCCAGAATTTAATTCAACAAAGTTAAGATACAGCTATATTTCAATGACAACACCAGGAAGTGTTATTGAATACGATATAAATTCTAAAAAGAACGAAATATTAAAAGTTCAAAAGGTTTTAGGAGGAAAATTTAAAAAAACAAACTATAAAAGTGAACGTTTATGGGCAACAGCGAACGATGGAACTAAAATTCCTATTTCATTAGTTTACCATATAAATACTAAATTAACTAAAAATACACCCTTATTATTGTACGGTTATGGTTCTTACGGACACACCATAGATGCAAGTTTTAGTTCAAGTAGACTGAGTTTATTAGACAGAGGATTTGTGTATGCAATTGCTCATGTTAGAGGTAGCGAATATTTAGGGCGAAAATGGTATGAAACCGGTAAATTGTTTCATAAAAAAAATACATTTACAGATTTTGTTAATTGTGCCCAATTCTTAATAAAACAAAAATACACTTCTGCAAAACATTTATATGCCTATGGTGGATCAGCTGGCGGATTATTAATGGGTGTTATTATCAATACAAATCCAAACTTATTTAATGGAGTTATAGCGTCAGTACCTTTTGTAGATGTTGTAACAACAATGTTAGATGAAAGTATTCCATTAACCACTGGCGAATATGATGAATGGGGTAATCCAAACCAAAAGGATTATTACCATTATATAAAATCGTATTCACCTTACGATAATGTAAAAGAGCAAAAACACCCTCATTTGTTTGTTTCAACGGGCTTACACGACTCTCAGGTTCAGTATTTTGAGCCTGCTAAATGGGTAGCAAAATTAAGAGTGAATAAACAAGATAAAAATATTTTGATAATGTACACAGATATGGAAACAGGACATGGAGGCGCTTCTGGAAGATTCGATTCATTAAAAGAAGTGGCTAGAGATTATAGTTTTTTATTAGATTTAGAAGGAAAAGCAATAGTTTAAAAAAAAATTATTAAATTTGCATGTTAAGTAATACAATTTTATAATTCATTTCTTGAATTAATTTATTAAAAATGACAAAAAATAAAGGTATAAGCAACACTGTTTTAGATCTTATTGGTAATACTCCATTAATTAAGTTAAACAAAATCACCAAAAATATTTCTGGTCAATTTTATGCTAAGTATGAAGGATTTAATCCTGGACATTCTATGAAAGATAGAATTGCATTGCATATAATTGAACAGGCCGAGAAACAAGGAATTCTTAAAAAAGGAAGTTCCATTATTGAAACCACCTCTGGAAATACAGGATTCAGTTTAGCTTTGGTTAGTATTATTAAAGGATACAATTGCATTTTAGCGGTTAGTTCAAAAGCTTCACCAGGGAAAATTAATATGTTAAAAGCAATGGGAGCGAAGGTATATGTTTGTCCTGCCCATGTGGATGCAGATGATCCTCGTTCTTATTATGAAGTTGCAAAAAGACTTCATGCTGAAACGGCTAATTCTGTATACATAAATCAATATTTTAATCAATTGAATGTTGAAGCTCACTATAATTCTACGGGACCAGAAATTTGGGAGCAAACCAATGGTGAAATAACTCATTTAATTGCTGCAAGCGGTACTGGAGGAACCATTTCTGGTGTTGCAAAGTTTTTAAAAGAAAAAAATCCTACTATTAAAATTCTTGGGGTTGATGCTTATGGATCGATACTTAAAAAATTCCACGAAACAGGAGAATTAGATACCAAAGAAATATATCCGTATCGGATTGAAGGTTTAGGAAAAAATTTAATTCCATCGGCAACAGATTTTGACTTAATAGATTATTTTGAAAAGGTAACAGATGAAGCTGCCGCTCACAAAGCAAGAGAACTTGCCTTGTCAGAAGGGTTATTTACTGGTTATACTAGCGGTGCAGTAATGCAAGCTACTATGCAATATGCCGAAAAAAATATGTTTAATGAAAATTCAAAAGTTGTGTTGATTTTACCTGATCACGGTTCGAGGTATATGGAAAAAATATATTCAGATGATTGGATGAGTGAACAAGGTTTTTTTGACAGCCAAAAACAAGCTCAAAACGAAATAGAGTTCATAAAATAAATATTAATTTTTAAAAAAATAATTAAAGAGACTTAACTAAATTAAGTCTTTTTTTGCTTAGTAAACATTTGATAACAAGAAAAAAAATAACGTACTTTGCACACATTAAAAATTTGTATTAAAAATTACATTTTATGCTAAATTATTTTATATGAAAGATTTATTTGAAAGAATAATTAAAGATAAGGGGCCATTGGGAAATTGGGCAAAACAAGCTGAAGGTTATTATGTTTTTCCTAAATTAGAGGGGGAAATTTCTAACAGAATGTTTTTTAATGGGAAAGAAGTTATTACATGGAGTATTAATGATTATTTGGGTTTAGCCAATCATCCTGAAGTTAGAAAAGCAGATGCAGAAGCTGCGGCTGAATATGGAATGGCTGCACCAATGGGCGCAAGAATGATGTCTGGTCATACAAATTTTCATGAACAATTAGAACGTGAATGTGCTGAGTTTGTAAATAAAGAAGCAGCTTATTTAGTTAATTTTGGATACCAAGGAATGGTGTCTGCAATAGATGCATTAGTAACTAAGCACGATGTAATTGTGTATGACATTGATTCACATGCTTGTATTATTGATGGTGTTAGATTACATCACGGAAAAAGATTTACGTATCAACATAACGATATTGAAAGTCTAGAGAAAAATTTACATAGAGCCACTAAAATTGCAGAAGAAACAGGTGGAGGAATTTTAGTAATTTCAGAGGGGGTATTTGGAATGCGCGGAGAGCAGGGAAAACTAAAAGAAATAGTTGCTTTAAAAGAGAAATTTAATTTTAGATTTTTAGTTGACGATGCTCATGGTTTTGGAACTTTAGGTGAAGGAGGTAGAGGTGCTGGTTTTGAACAAGGAGTACAAGATGGGATTGATGTTTACTTTGCAACATTTGCAAAATCTATGGCTGGCTTTGGAGCATTTTTTGCTGCAGATAAAGATGTAATTCAGTATTTACAATACAATATGAGGTCTCAAATGTTTGCGAAATCTTTACCTATGTCTATGGTTAAAGGTGCGTTAAAACGTTTAGACATGCTTAGAACGATGCCTGAATTGAAAGTTAAATTATGGGAAAATGTAAACGCCTTGCAAAATGGCTTAACCTCAAAAGGATTTAACATTGGAAATACCAATACTTGTGTAACTCCAGTATTTTTAGAAGGCGATATTCCTGAAGCAATGGCAATGGTACACGATTTACGTGAAAATTATGGAATTTTCTGTTCTATAGTAGTGTATCCAGTTATACCAAAAGGCTTAATTATTTTAAGGTTAATACCAACCACTACCCATACTTTAGAAGATGTAAAAGTAACTATAGATTCATTTTCTGCAATTCGTACTAAATTAGAAAATGGAATTTATAAAAAAATTGCAGCATCTATGATGGCGTCTTAAAAAAAAAATATTTCACAAAAAAAACCTTTTAAAATTAATAAAAGGTTTTTTTTGTGAAATATTAAAAGTTTTAATACCCTTCAGAAATATTTTTAAGGGCATTTTTGTTTATTATTTTAATTTTTTTACCAATTAAATCTATAACATTATCTTTTTTTAGATTTGATAATAACCTAATGGCAGATTCCGTGGCTGTACCAATTGTATTTGCGATTTCTTCTCTTGTTAAAATAACGTCTATGCAATCTTCATTGTCAATTCCAAAAATTTCTTCAAGATTAAGTAGGGTATCGGCTAATCTATCTTTCACTGGTTTTTGAGCCATTTGTGAGATAGAATTATTAGCTGCATTTAGTTGGTGAGAAATATTTTTCATAATATTTAATGAAAACTGAGGGTTTTCCCTAATGGTATCTAAAATATCACCTTTTGGAATAAAGCATACATGCATATCTTCCAAAGCAATTGCATTTAAACCAACAGGTTCGTCACTCAAAATAGACCGTTGTCCTAATATATCGCCACCTTTAATAAATTTAATAATTTGCTCTTTACCATTGGTATTGAGTTTGGTTAATTTGCATTTTCCATCTCGGATACAGTATAATCCATTAATCGCACTCCCTTCAGTCATTAAATTTTCACCTTTTTTAATTATTAAAGTTGTTTTATGATCTGAAAATTTTTCAAGTTCTTCCTGCGATAAAGTTTGCAATGAATTAAATCTTTTTATAATACATTGTCCGCATTTCGACATACCTATTTGATTTTGTATTAATAGTTGTAATAGTGCGCAAATGTACAAATATTAATGATAATTATCATTCCAATGAAAAAATAATTGAATAGTTTTGCCAAAATAAAAGAAAACGAAATGGCAGCTAATAGTTGTTACCATTGTGGCACAGATTGTAAAACAACTGTTATTGAATTTGAGCAAAAGAATTTTTGCTGTAACGGTTGCAAAACTGTTTTTGAAATTTTAAATGGTAACGATTTAACTTGTTATTACGATTTAGAGTCTTCACCAGGAAATATTCCAAAAGAACTTAGAGGGAAATTTAATTATCTTGATAATGAAGACATTAAAGATAAATTACTTGAATTTAATGATGATGAAATTTCAGTTATAACTTTTTATATACCAGGCATTCATTGCAGCTCTTGTATATGGGTATTAGAAAATTTAAATAAATTAAATGGAGGAGTTACTACTTCTTTGGTTAATTTTCCTCAAAAAAAAATACGAATTACATTTGCAAATTCAAGAATTTCTTTAAAACAAATTGCTGAATTAATTTCTTCTATTGGCTATGAGCCATATATTAGTTTAGAAAATGCAGAGGGAAATGTAAGCGTCATAGATAATACGTTGTTGTATCAACTATCCATTGCCGCTTTTGCTTTTGGAAATATAATGTTGCTATCTTTTCCAGAATATTTTCAGGTCGATGAGTTTTGGCTTGAAAAATATAAACATTTATTTAGATGGCTCATGTTTGCAATGTCGGTTCCAGTTGTTTTTTACTCGGCTAAAGGATTTTATTCATCAGCGTATAAAGGGTTAAAACATAAAATTTTAAATATTGATGTTCCCATTGCTTTGGGTATTACGGTGTTATTTCTTAGAAGTACTATTGAAATTGTTTTAGACATTGGAACAGGTTTTTTTGATAGCTTAACTGGGTTGGTTTTCTTTTTATTATTAGGAAAAATTTTTCAACAAAAAACCTATAATTTTTTGTCGTTTGAGAGAGATTATAAGTCGTATTTCCCAATAGCCGTTACAAAAATTGTTAATGGAATTGAAAGTAATATACCCGTTAATGCTATTGAAAAAGGCGACCGACTTTTAATTAGAAATGAAGAGTTAATACCTGTTGATGGAATTTTGATTACTGGAGATGCTTCAATTGATTACAGTTTTGTTACAGGGGAATCTAACCCGGTTGTTAAAAATTCAGGTGATAAAATATATGCAGGAGGAAAACAAACTCAAGGTGCCATTGAAATGGAAGTAATTAGTACTATTTCTCAAAGTTACCTTACCCAACTTTGGGGAAATGATGTGTTCAAAAAAGTTGATACAATTGGTATTAAAAACATAACTGATACAATGAGCAAATATTTTACGATTGCTATTTTAAGCATCTCTATTGTTGCGGGTGTTTTTTGGTATTTTTATCAACCTGAAATGGTAATTAATGTAGTTACTGCAGTTCTTATTATTGCATGCCCGTGTGCGTTGGCACTATCGGCTCCTTTTTCATTGGGAAATATGTTGCGAATTTTTGGTTATAAAAAATTTTATGTTAAGAATGCTGTTACCATCGAAAATATAGCAAAAATAAACACAATTATTTTCGATAAAACAGGCACTATAACATCAACGAAAGAATCAAATATTGTTTACAGAGGAACAAATTTAAATGATAAGGAAAAAATAGCGATAAAATCACTTTTAAGGGCTTCAAATCATCCCCTAAGTAGGGCGCTTTATTCGTTTATTGAAAGTGATTTGAACATTGATAAGCCTGAAAGTTTTGAAGAAGTTGTTGGAAAGGGAATTGTTGGAAAAATTGGAAATTTAACCATTAAATTAGGCTCAAGTGGGTTTGTAGGAAATACAGAAAATGCATTGAATGAAACCGCTATAAATGTGAACATCAACAACGATTTTAGAGGAAGTTATGTTTTTAAAAATAGTTATAGAAATGGACTAAATGATGTATTTGCAATTTTAAATCAAAAATATAAATTGATTATTTTATCTGGTGATAATGAAGGTGAGAAGGCACATTTAGAAAAAATACTTCCTAAAAATATAATTTTCTATTTTAATCAGAAGCCAGAAGATAAATTAAATTTTGTAAAAAAATTACAAGAAAAAGGTGAATATGTAATGATGGTTGGGGATGGTTTAAATGACTCTGGGGCTCTTGCCCAAAGTAATGTTGGTATATCTATTTCAGAAAATGTAAATGTATTCTCACCGGCTTGTGATGCTATTTTAGATGCTAAACTTTTTAACAAATTACCAGAGTTTTTAACATTATCTAATAAAACGGTTTCAATAATAAAATCAAGTTTTATTTTTTCATTATTATACAATGTAATTGGGCTATATTTCGCTCTAACAGGGCAATTAGAACCTGTTGTAGCTGCTATTTTAATGCCATTAAGTTCTATCACAATTGTAGTTTATGTCACAATTTTAACCAATTTTGTATCTAAAAAATTATAAAGAGGATTAAATTCCGAGTTTAAAAAATCGAAATATGATAATTATCATTTCATATTTTTAACAAAAAAATTACATTTGTATATTAGCAAAAGCTAAAAAACTAGTAACTAAAAAAAATGGAAGTAATCTACATTACTATCGGCGTCAGCGTTGTTGTTGCCGTGTTTTTTTTTATAGCCTTTTTAAAAGCTGTAAAATCTGGACAATACGAAGATACGTACACGCCATCTGTACGTATGCTTTTTGATGACGAGCTAGTTTCAGAAGAAAATAAGAAAAATCAAGAATAATTATATAATAACTAACAATTAATTAGACATCAGTATGGAAAAAGAACAATTTTATTATGATAATAAAATCGTAAAAATGTTTCTTTGGGCAACAATACTTTGGGGTGTTGTAGGTATGTTAGTAGGGCTTTTAGTGGCTTTACTATTTATTTTCCCAGGTTTATTAGAATTTGCAGGAACAGACAATGCATTTTCGTGGTTAAGTTTTGGTCGTTTGAGACCTTTACATACCAATGCGGTGATTTTTGCCTTCGTAGGTAATGGTATTTTCCTTGGAATTTATTATTCAACTCAAAGGTTACTTAAAGCAAGAATGTTTAATGATGTTTTAAGTAGAATTCATTTTTGGGGATGGCAATCAATTATTGTAGCCGCTGCCATTACTTTACCATTAGGTTTAACTTCTTCTAAAGAATATGCTGAGTTAGAATGGCCTATAGATATAGCTGTTGTGCTAGTGTGGGTAGTATTTGGGATTAATTTAATTGGCACAATTTTAAAAAGAAGACAACGCCATATTTATGTTGCAATTTGGTTTTACATTGCCACTTTAATTACAGTTGCAATATTGTACATATTTAATAACCTCGAAATGCCTGTATCTGGGTTTAAAAGTTATTCAATTTACGCAGGTGTACAAGATGCACTAATACAATGGTGGTATGGGCATAATGCAGTAGCATTTTTCTTAACCACACCAGTGTTAGGATTAATGTACTATTTTGTACCAAAAGTCGCGAATAGACCCGTTTATTCATATAAGTTATCCATTATACATTTTTGGACATTAATTTTCTTATATATTTGGGCTGGACCTCACCATTTATTATATACCGCATTACCAGAATGGGCTCAGAATCTTGGAACTGTTTTTTCCATTATGTTAATTTTTCCATCTTGGGGAGGTATGATTAATGGATTATTAACATTAAGAGGAGCTTGGGACAAGGTTCGTGAAGATCCAGTTTTAAAATTCTTTGTGGTTGCAATTACAGGGTATGGAATGGCAACTTTTGAAGGTCCTATGCTTTCATTTAAATCGTTAAATGCAATTGGACATTATACAGATTGGATTGTTGGGCACGTTCATATTGGCGCTTTAGCGTGGAACGGATTTATGGTTGCCGGTATTATTTATTATTTGGCTGCTAAATTATGGAAAACCGAATTGTATTCTAAAAAATTGGCAAATACGCACTTTTGGTTAGGTACTTTAGGTATTATGTTCTACTCAATTCCTTTATATGTAGCAGGTTTTACACAAGCATTTATGTGGAAACAGTTTAATGCCGATGGAACCCTTGTTTATGGTAACTTTTTAGAAACTGTAACACAAGTTTTACCTATGTATGCAATGCGTGCAATTGGAGGAACGTTGTATTTAACAGGTTTTATTTTATTAGCAATTAACGTTATAAAAACTGCAAAAGCAGGATCTAAAGTAGAAGATGAATTAGCAGAAGCAGCACCATTGAAAAAAATTAGTGGTCAACGAGTTGCTGGAGAAGGTTTACATACATGGTTAGAAAGAAAAACAGTTTTATTCACAGTGCTAACAACCGTTGCAGTATTAATTGGTGGTTTGGTCGAAATTGTTCCAATGTTCTTAGTTAAATCAAACATTCCTACTATAGCAAGCGTTAAGCCATATTCTCCATTGGAGCTTGAAGGTAGGGATTTATACATACGTGAAGGATGCAATAACTGTCACTCTCAAATGATTCGTCCATTCCGTTCGGAAGTTGAACGTTATGGTGAATATTCTAAGGCTGGTGAATTTGTATATGATTTCCCATTTTTATGGGGTTCTCGTAGAACTGGACCAGATGTACATAGAATTGGTGGAAAATATAACGATAGCTGGCATTTTAACCATATGTTAGATCCTAGATCTACTTCTCCAGGGTCAATTATGCCTCGTTATTCTTGGTTGATTAAAAATGACCTAAACGCTTCGGATTTAGAAAAGAAAATGGCAGCACTTGTAAAATTAGGTGTACCTTATTCTGAAGAAGATATTAAAAATGCAAAGCAATCTTTATTAGCTCAAGCACAATTAATTGAAGATAATTTAAGACAAGATCCAGAATTTGTTAAAAATTATAGTTCAAGTAATATTAAAAATAAAGAAATTGTAGCTTTAATTGCATATCTACAACGTTTAGGAACTGATATTAAAGTAAATGCTACAGCATTAAAATAGGATCTATGTTGAAATTTATAAAACATAATTTAGAAAGTATTAGTGGGGTTGAAATTTACCCAATAATCTCATTATTATTGTTTTTTACGGTTTTTGTTACAATGCTGTTTTTTGTTTACAAAATGCCTAAAAAAAATATTGATGAAGTAAGTCAACTACCTTTAGATAATAACAACAATTTAAATGAAACTAACAATGAATAAGAATTCAGAAAATATATCGGGATGGAAAAAGTTTTGGAAATCTTTGACTAAAGCCCATGATTTAGGTACCGAAGAAGATATTTTGTTGGACCACGATTATGATGGAATCAAAGAGCTTGATAACGTGTTGCCACCTTGGTGGTTATATGGTTTTTATATTACCATAGCTGCAAGTATTTTTTATTATGTTATGATTTTTGGGTTTGATAAATACAATCAGTTCGATGAATTTAATACTGAAATGACTGATGCTAAAGCTGCGGTCGAGCAATACAAAGCAGATAATCCTCAATTATTTAGTACAGAAAATTTAGAAGTTTTAACAAGCGAAGAAGATTTAGCAAAAGGAAAGGAACTTTTTACAACTAAAACCTGTGTTGTTTGTCATTTAGCCGACTTAGGAGGAAGTGTTGGACCAAATTTAACGGATAACCAATGGATTTTAGGTGGAGACATGAAAAGTATTTTTAACACAATAGCAAAAGGTGGAAGACCAGGAAAAGGAATGATTGCATGGGAAGGTACTCTTAGTAAAGAGGAGAGACAGCTTTTATCAAGTTATATTATTTCAATGCAAGGGACAAAACCAGCAGCTCCTAAGGCTGCGGAAGGAGATATAATTTGGCCTGAAGCTGTGGTTGATAGTTTAAACACAAAAGTAGATTCCATTGCGCCAGTTAAATAAAGTAATAAAAATATAAAGTATCAATTCTTTCTATTTTTAATTAATAATGCGAATTAAGGGTTAACAATTGGCTTTAAAAAACAAGCAGCAAGTTTTCCAAATATATGTACAATTAAACCTTTAAACGACCTGACTTTACTTGCATTTTGGATTTGAGTTTTTTCATTTATCCAAT
>NZ_JAUYUD010000058.1 GCF_030692605.1 Lutibacter sp. | reverse complement strand
CCCCTTGTTGAAATTTCTCGTCTTTGCGCAATAACGCCTTCAGTTCTTCAGAACTATAGTTTTCTATCTTTAGTGCTACTCTACTCATAACACAAAGATAATAAAAAATAATTTGTAATTACATATTAGACTTTATATAATATGTTTTCTGTTCGAGATTTTAATATCTTTAACTTTTAAAAAATGAGTTTGTGCGCAGACTCCCGTTGGCAGCAAGGCTAACGGACGACAGTGCTAAAAACATAGTACCGACAAAAAACATCCGTTTGACTTGTTGCCGTAAATCGGACAACAATGGCGGTAAAAGCACAGAATAAAAATTTACATTCAGCAAAATCTAATAAGAAAGATGAGTTTTATACTCAACTTTCAGACATCGAAAAGGAGTTAAAACACTACAAAAGTCACTTTAAAGACAAAGTGGTTTTGTGTAATTGTGACGACCCAAGAGTGAGCAACTTCTTTCATTTTTTTTCATACAACTTTGAAAAATTTGGGCTAAAAAAACTAATTGCGACTTGCTACAAAAGCCAAGACGCTGATTTATTTAGCCAAAACAACTCTGAACGTGCCATTTATTTAGAATACGATGGCGATAAAAACGGAGATAATATTCCAAATTCCGAAGAAATTGGAATTAAACATTTACAAGGCGATGGCGATTTCCGTAGCAAAGAATGTATTGAACTTTTAAAGGAAGCCGACATAATTGTTACCAATCCCCCATTTTCATTATTCAGAGAATATGTAGCTCAATTGGTTGAGTACGATAAAAGTTTTGTAATTGTTGGACACCAAAACGCAATCACATACAAAGAAATTTTCAAACTTATCAAAGAGAACAAACTTTGGCTTGGCTTTGGTTTTACAGGTGGTGCAGGACATTTCATAAACACACAATATGAAGATTACGCAACTGCTGGAGACCACAAAGACGGAATGATTAGAGTATCAGGAGTTCATTGGTTTACAAATCTTGACATAAATAAACGACACGAAGATTTAATACTTTATAAAAACTATTCACCTGAAGAGTTTTCAAAGTATGAAAATTTTGACGCAATTAACGTAGACAAAACAAAAGACATTCCTGTAGATTACGAAGGAGCAATGGGCGTTCCAATAACTTTTTTAGACAAATACAATCCTGAACAATTTGAAATTATTGGCTTGGGAATTTATAGCTCTACATGTTAGGGCTATGTACTATGACAGAAGTAAAATATCTAAGAAGAACTTTGACAACCTTTTTTACAGTTTCAATTTTCAGCCAATTCCAATAATTGACAAAGAAATCATAGAAACCAAGTGGGACATTACAAACAAACTAAAAAAGTTAAAAATACCAGCATTGATTGTTTATGGCCGACAAGATGATCAAGGTGAATCTACTTTCTATTTACAAAAAGAAAGTTTAAAATTTAGTGAGACACATGTGATAGAAAAATGTGGGCATTTGATTTTGGAGGAACAGCCAGTAGAATTCTTCAAAATACTTATAGACTACGTCAAACGGACAAAATAACTAGATCATATAAAAATTGTGCAAAGGAAAACTCAGCCTCCAACATCAGCTATAATTCAGAGTAGGTTTTGTACAAGTATAAAAAAATTAATTACATTTAACATTATTTCTCTGCTGACAATTTCTATGGAATTGTCCACAACGAAATCATAACTTAACTGTTACCTAATATGAAGAAAATGACAAATGAAAATATGCTAAAAATAGGAATGGCTCAAATTTCTCCAGTATGGTTAGATAAAGAAAAAACCATTGACAAAATAAAATCATATATTTTTGATGCTGGAGCCAAAAAATGTGACCTTATTGTGTTTGGAGAAGGGTTACTACCTGGTTATCCTTTTTGGCTATCATTAACAAATGGATCTGAATTTAATTCAAAAGTTCAAAAAGAATTACATGCGCATTACATTCGAAATTCAATACAAATTGAGGCTGGAGAGTTAAATGAAATATGTACACTAGCTAAAAAAAATAGTATTGCTATTTACCTAGGAATTATTGAACGAGCTAAAAATAGAGGTGGACACAGTTTATATTGTTCATTAGTATATATCAATTCAAACGGTGAGATTAAATCTGTCCACAGAAAACTGCAACCTACCTATGAAGAACGTTTAACTTGGGCTATTGGAGATGGAAATGGTTTACAAGTTCATAATTTAAAGAATTTTTGTGTTGGTGGTCTAAATTGTTGGGAAAATTGGATGCCATTATCTAGAACTGCTCTTTATGGATTAGGAGAAAATCTACATATTGCGGTATGGCCTGGTTCAGATTACAATACAAATGATATTACCAAATTCATTGCTAAAGAATCCCGATCGTTTGTGGTATCTGTTTCTAGCTTAATGAGTGTTAAAGATTTTCCAACAGATACCCCCCATCTAAAAAAGATTCTAAAAAAAGCACCTAAAGTATTAGCCAATGGTGGATCTTGTATTGCTGGTCCGGATGGAGAATGGATTGTTGCACCAATTATAGAAAAGGAAGATTTAATTATTAGCACTATAGATTTTAACAGAGTGCTTGAAGAACGACAAAACTTTGATCCTGTTGGACATTATTCTCGTCCAGATGTGACGAAACTAACCATTAATAGAGAAAGACAATCAGTTATAAAAGTAATTGGTGATTCTGAGAATGATTTATAAACAAAATGAATAGGTTAGCAATAATTAAAAAAATTACTAAATTCAATAAAATAGGATGTCTATAAAACAAAAAATCACTAAATTTAAATATCGACAATTGCGTTTTCAAAATCCTCACCTTTCCTTACCTTAACTTTTGTTCAACATTTGAAAAAATTATTAACTATAATCTGAGTTTTATAATAATAGAAATTATGATCATAATAATGGCAAAATATGTAATAATACTCTTCGGTATATTTATAATTTTTACCGGATTTCTTATGCTTCTAAAGCCAGAAAAAGCAAGAAAAATATTAAGAAAAGCTGCCAGTACTAATTTTATAAACTATACTGAAATTACAATTCGATTAATTCCTGCAACTGCACTCATTTTATACTCGGATTTATGCAAATTTCCAGAAGCATTTAAATTATTTGGATGGTTTATGCTCGCAACTTCTTTGATACTCTATATTGTTCCCAGAAAATTACACCATAATTATTCAATGAAGAGTGCAGATATACTTAAGCCAATTTATTTAAGATTGATTTCGCCATTTGCATTTTTACTAGGAGGTTTAATAATTTATAATACACTCTAATTTTGAATGGGAGAACCTCATCATAATAAATAAAAAACGTTACGCAACAATTACGAATAAAAATTTCTCAATTCGGTAAATTAGAATGTTTATAAAAAAATATTAAATTTAAACATCGGAAAATTTCGATAAAATATCATAATTTTCAGCTCCCTAAAAACCTGGTAGTAATGTAAGACTAGTAAGAAAATTTATAATTATGAAAAATAAAAGACTTATACTAATTATTTTTACTTCAATAATTCTATTGCTCATACCATTAATAGCGATGCAGTTCTCAGATGAAGTAAATTGGACACTATTCGATTTTATTGTTGGTGGAACTCTATTAATCGGAACTGGTCTTATGTGTGAACTTGTAATGAGAAAGGTAAAAAAAATCAAATTCCGAATCGCTATCTTGGTAACTCTTTTGGCTGGCCTCCTTCTTATATGGGCAGAACTTGCAGTAGGAATCTTTGGGACTCCGTTCAGCGGACAGTAGACCATAAAATATAAATCGGGGAAAAGCAAAAAACCATTTAAATTGAAGATTGATCTTTTTCAATTCTAGAATTCAATACAACCTTCTAAGCAGAATTTGTTGCTCTAAAATAAAATTATGATTCTTGATAGGAATGTTAAAAAAAAACCCTTATAAAGTATCAATTTATAAGGGATATTTTGTTTCTTTTGTTGACCTACTAGGACTCGAACCTAGACTGACGATACCAAAAACCGGAGTGCTACCATTACACCATAGGTCATTTTGAGGTTGCAAATTTAAAGTAAAGTTTTAATACGGCAAATAAATTTATATTTTTTTTTATAATTATTCATTTTAACATCTTTTTAATATTTAATTTGAGCCTTCTACCTTACTAAGTTTCAATATTTAAGTTTAATTTTACTAAATTCGCATCGGTTTAAAATCATACTATGAATTCATTCAATTTTGCTAAATGGAACTCTATTTTAGGTTGGTTTGCATTTGGAATTGCACTATTAACGTACACATTAACACTTGAACCTACAGTTAGCTACTGGGATTGTGGAGAATACATTGCCACCTCTGTAAAATTAGAAGTAGGTCATCCACCTGGAGCTCCTTTATTTCAAATGTTAGGTGCATTTTTTGCAATGTTTACCAATGAGGTTACTCAAATTGCAAAAATGGTAAACTTTATGTCGGCTTTAGCAAGTGCATTTACCATTTTATTTATGTTTTGGACCATTAGTATTATGGCTCAGAAATTGGTGAAAAAAACAGGAGAAATCACAAAAGATGCTGCTTTTGCAATTTTAGGAAGCGCATTGGTTGGCTCTTTAGCCTACACTTTTACTGATAGCTTTTGGTTCAGTGCCGTAGAAGGTGAAGTATACGCTATGTCTTCCTTTTTAATGGCACTTTTATTTTGGTTAGCGTTGCGTTGGGAACAAGTTATGGATAACCCTCAAGGCAACAAATGGTTGCTATTAATAAGTTTTGTTGTTGGTCTTTCATTTGGTGTGCATATATTGTCGTTGTTGGTAATACCAGCCATTGTATTTATTTATGTTTATAAAAAATATGGCGATTTAAACACCAAACAATTTGTAATTGCTAATGTGGTTTCAGCATTAGTTTTAGCTTTTGTTTTTAAATTTTTATTCCCTTTTACTTTAAAATATTTTAGTGCATTAGAATTATTATTTGTCAATTCTTTTGGTTTGCCATTTAATTCAGGAAGTATTTTTGCTGCTATATTGTTATTAATATTGTTTCCAGTTGGCTTAAAATACACCAGAAAAAACAATTTGGTAGGTGCAAATACACTTATTCTTTCCATCCTATTTATCATATTAGGATTTTCATCTTGGATAATGCTTCCAATTAGAGCGAATGCAAATACTACCATTAATGAAAATAATCCGTCAAGTGCGCGCGAATTATTAGCCTATTATAATCGCGAACAATATGGAGATGCCAATGTGTTTTACGACACGTATTATTCATTGATTTACAATAGAGAAGTAGATGAAAACAATCCAACAGTTGATGATAAACCCAAATATGAAAAGGATTTTAAGACAGGCACTTATATTATTGTAAATGATTACAAAAACGCTTCTCCAAATTGGAACAGTAATCATAAAGGCTTTATACCTCGAATGGTAAGTACCGATGCTAATGTTATAAAAAATTACAAATCCATTGCTGGAATACCACAAGCTAGTAAACGGAGACCAACATTTGTTGAAAATATTCGATTTATGATTAATTATCAGTTCGGCTACATGTATGGAAGGTATTTTATGTGGAATTTTGTTGGGCGACAAAACGATGAACAAGGTAATTTAGATAATGTAGATGGTAACTGGTTAAGTGGAATTTCCTTTATTGATGAATTATTTATAGGTTCTCAAACAAATCTTCCTGCTGATGTAAAAAACAATAAGGGAAGAAATACCTACTATTTTTTACCTTTAATTTTAGGAGTTTTAGGACTCTATTATCAGTATAAAAAAGACAAAAACGATTTTTACACTTTATTCTTATTTTTTGCCTTTACAGGCTTGGCCATTATATTTTATACAAATCCCAAACCATTTGAACCACGAGAACGAGATTATGCGGTAGTGGGATCATTCTATATTTTTTCTATTTGGATTGGTTTTGGTGTACTCGCTTTGTTCGATTTACTAAAAAAATACATCAACCCAACATCGGTGGCATTAGGTGTAACCCTATTTTCATTATTAGCAGTTCCAACGCTTATGGCTTCTCAAAATTGGGATGATCACGACCGTTCCAACAGGTATACATCACATTTAAATGCAAAAGCTTATTTAGATTCTTGCGATCCTAATGCAATTTTATTTACTATTGGTGATAATGATACTTTTCCGCTTTGGTATATGCAGGAAGTGGAGAATTATAGAACTGATATGAAACTAATTAATACAAGCTTGTTTCAAACAGATTGGTATATAGACCAGATGAAACGAAAAACATATGACGCCGATCCTATTCCTTCTCAATTAACACATGAAAAGTATAAGTTAGGAACCTTAGATGTAGTTTACTTTTTTCAAGAAATTCAGGATATGAATTTTCCACAGTTTAAAGATTCTATTGTTGATATCGACTTTTTTATGAAATGGATAGAAAGCGATAATCCTATTACCTTTTACGATTTAGATGATGATGGAAGAAAAGAAAAAGTAATTCCTACCAATAAAATTAGATTAAAGGTTGACAAAGAAGCGGTTTTAAAAAATGGGATTGTTGCAAAAAAAGATGCGCATTTAATTGTGCCTTATATAGACATAACAATAGACAACGCTGTTACTAAAAATAGAATTTTAATGCTAGATATATTGGCAAATTTTAAATGGGAAAAACCAATTTATTTTACCGGTGGAGCTCAAGCCGATGAAGAATATATTTGGCTGAAAGACTATTTGCAATTGGAGGGAATGACCTACAAATTTGTTCCAATTTTAACTCCAGATGATGGAAATTTTTTTGAAATGGGTCGTATAAATACAGACATCATGTATAAAAACGTTAAAAAATGGGACTGGAGAAATATTACTGATGATGGAATTTATTTAGATCCTGAAACAAGAAAAAATTCAGTTTCTTACAGAAATAACATGGAACGTTTGGCAGTAGCTTTAATTAGTGAAAATAAATTAAAAAAAGCGGAAGAAATTCTTGATCTTTCCATCGAAAAAATGCCAGTTCATAAATTTGGTCATTACAGCATGTTAATTTCTTATATAGAATTGTATTACACGTTAAATAAAACTGAAAAAGCACGAAAATTAAGCGTTGAATTAAAAAAGATTTTTCAAGATCAATTATTGTATTATAGCCAATTTGATACCACCCAGTTAGAAAATAGCTTTAAAGATTTTGAACGAAACTTTTTAATGTACGATCAAATTATAAAAACTACTGAAAACTATGATACAAAAGCATATTCAAATAAGGAAAAACAAGAATATGTTTCTTATTTAAAAATGTTTGAACATTTTATACAACAAGAATAAAATGAAATCTTATTTTGTAAAAACTCCTCTTTTGTTTAAATATCTTTTCCTGAATTGGAAGTGGAGTTTTTCCAAAAAAGAAAAAGTAATTTATCTAACTTTTGATGACGGGCCTACACCTGTAGTTACTGATTGGGTACTAACAGAACTCGAAAAACACAAGGCAAAAGCAACTTTTTTTTGTATTGGTAAAAATATTTTTACTCATCCAGAAATTTTGGATAAAATAATCGACCATGGTCATTCCATTGGAAATCATACAAATAATCACTTTAATGGTTGGAAAGCAGACTTGCATCAATACTTAGATAATGTTATAGAAGCGAACAAGTTAATTCCAAACAGTCAACCAAAATTATTCAGACCGCCTTATGGAAAATTGACCTTGTTACAATCGACTAGTTTGCGAAAATTTGGGTACAAAATAATAATGTGGGATATTTTAAGTGCCGATTTTGATAACAAAATATCTTCTCAAGTTTGCCTTGAAAATGTAATAAAAAATGTTGAAAATGGAAGTATTATTGTTTTTCATGATAGTATAAAAGCTCAAGAAAAATTACAATATGTGCTCCCAAAAGTTCTAGAATATTACTCAGAATTAGGATTCAAATTTGAGAAAATAATAGGTTAAAATTAGTTTAAATACAACTAAACATACTGTTGTACCAAAGAAATAAGTGTGTTAGCATCTTGATTGCCAGATTGCCTCCATTTCATTTCGCCTTCTTTATAAATTATAAAAGTAGGGTTCCCCTTTATACGTAACGCATTCGCAAGGGTTTCATTTTTATCTATGTCAATTTTTATAACTTTTGCTTTATCTCCTAAAGCTGCCGCTACATCTCTTAAAATGTTATGTGCAACATCAGAATTCTCATCCCAATCGGCATAAAAATCGATTAAAACAGGGATTCCAGAACTAATTAACTCTCCAAATTTTGCCATAATAAAAGGTGTTGAAACTTGGTAAAAAGGTTTTGACTTATAGTTGTTTAATACAAATGTAATCTTTTAATTTGAAAAATTATAACCTACTTTTTTTTCAAGGTTATAACAGTTATTTCTGGCCAAATGCCAACACGGCCAGGAAATGCCAAAAAACCAAATCCTCTATTTACATTTATATATCTTTCAAATTCTTTATAGACTCCTGCCCAATGTTTATAGACATATTGAACCGGACTCCATTTAAAACATGGAATTTCAATACCAAACTGCATTCCGTGAGTATGACCACTTAAAGTTAGTTGGTAGTTGTTTAAATGGTTTTTAACTTCGTTTTCCCAGTGAGAAGGATCGTGGCTTAG
This sequence comes from Lutibacter sp., assembly GCF_030692605.1. Classification (GTDB taxonomy): domain Bacteria; phylum Bacteroidota; class Bacteroidia; order Flavobacteriales; family Flavobacteriaceae; genus Lutibacter. Next base: position 8,671 of record NZ_JAUYUD010000058.1, on the reverse strand, counting down.
TAATATTTTAAAATCTTCATTTAAAACGTTGGAAGAAGCCAAACTTAAATCTCCAGCTTTTTTAAAACGTGTTCCCCAATTTTCTACACCCAATATAGCAATTTTTTCACTTCCTTTTTCAATGTAAATACTGTCATTTAACAATAAGTTGAAACCAATTTTAGGATGAATATCTTTAATATCTTGAAAATTTTTATCTTTCTCTTCTTTAGTTTTCCAACGAACGTACTCTCCATAATCATGATTTCCTAACACCGAAAATTTTCCTAAGGGAGCTTTTAGAGATTTAAAATGTGAAATCCAAGGATCCATTTCAGCAGCAGTGTTATTTACTAAATCGCCGGTAAATAAAATCACATCAGACTCCTGTTCATTAATTAAATCAATACCATATGCTATTTTTTCTTCATTATCAAAACTACCACTGTGAATATCAGAAATGTGGGTTATTTTAAATCCGTCAAAAGAAGTTGGTAAATCGTCAAAAAATAAGGTATGTTCAACTACTTGAAAATTATATTTTCCTCTACTCATTCCATACAAAATAGATGCAAAAGGGATTGCAGCTAATCCTAAAGCAAGTTTGCTCACAAAAGCTCTACGATCTGGTAAAAATGTATTAACAGAAGAAGATGAAAAATAATTAAAAATTCCTTTAAGAACTCTAAATATGTCTTCGCTGAATAAAACTCCAATTGCACTAATTTTTGGAATTATAGATAAAATTAACAACCCAAAGGCAAACATAACAGATTGTGTAAGCCCTTTGGAATTATTAAAAGTTAAAAGTTTATAAATTACATTTCCTAAAACTGCTATAGAAAGCAACCAATAAATTACAACTACTATTTTGTTTTTTGTGACTGTTTTTACACTTTGAAACGCATAAAAATCAATTACGAGTACAATTACTAAAAAAATAATCCATCGTATCATAAAACAAAACTAAAATTATTTTATGAGTATCAAATTATAGAAGAAGAAATTAAGAGGTATTTAACAAAGTTGCAAGGTTTTCAATTCCTAATAAAAAATTATTTTAATTAAATTTAAGCATTTAAAAGATTGCCATTTTAAAATTATCTTATCTGTAAGTACATATTATTTGCCGTAATATTTGTGCTATTAGTATAATTTGTTACAAATACTTCAATATAATCATTAGATGCTAATTCTATCGTTCCAGAGATTGGAACTGTAATATATCCTGGAGTTTGACCACCACCAAATTCATACAAAACACGAGTTGAAGTTAGTATAGTTCCATTTTTAGCTATGTAAATAATCCCCAGGGCAAGCCCACGGGGCATTATTATTAAAGTGAAACATTGTGGCGCTTATGGCTGTGAATACTTGAGCTCAAGCTCAAAGATTACTATTTTTTTCGTACGAGGCAAGCCTCGAGGTATTAAACCCGATAGAGAATAAACCGCCCATAATTTTAAATGAACCACTAGTTGAAACTGGTGAAGACCAATAATTATATCCAAAAGTATTTGAAATACCCTGTTGATCTCTCAATAATTTTCCTGTTCCAGTATTAGGTACGTTATTTGTTTGAATTAATTGAGATTCACCATTTAATCTTAAATCACCGCTTGTTAAATTAATAGCATTAACAACATTTAATGCATAATTATCAGCAACTGAAACACCTTTATTAGCGGCATTGGTTAAATTAATTTCGAGGTTATAAAAATTTATAGAAGAAGTGGAACCTTTAATTTATTGAATCGAATTTATAGCACTGTTAAAACGTGTAATTCCAGCTGCCGCCGTTGTTAAGCCGTTATTAATAAAGTTGCTATTTAAATTTAAATCACCCTCGTTGTTATGAATACCACTATTTTTATTTGTATATTCATCGCCAAAATAAACGAATGTTGAGGGCATTATTTTTATAATACCTTCGTTTACTATTTGTGAAAAAAGTGGGGAAACACAAACAAAAAACAAACACACTAGAAGAGTATTTTTTTTGTTTCATTGCTGAACTATTTAATTTGCTGAGATCAAAGACACAACAAAAACAATAATAACTATATAATTTACGTGTTTTTTATAATAAATAGTAAATTTTAACATATAAACGGTAATTCATCTAAAAAACATGGTTCAAAAACGACTTTTTCTACTCGATGCCTATGCTCTAATCTTCCGTGGGTATTACGCCCTAATTAAAAATCCGAGGATAAATTCAAAAGGAATGGACACTTCTGCAATTTTAGGATTTACAAATTCATTGCTTGACGTTATCAAAAGAGAAAAGCCGGATCATTTGGCCGTTGCATTTGACAAAGGAGGTTCAGTACTGCGTTCTGAGGCTTTTCCTGAATATAAATCAAACCGTCTTGAAACACCAGAGGCAATTAAAATTGCGGTTCCTTATATAAAACAATTATTGAAAGCGATGCATATTCCTATTATGGAAAAAGAAGGATTTGAAGCTGATGATTTAATTGGAACCTTAGCAAAACAGGCTGAAAAGGAAGGATATAAAACTTTTATGGTAACACCCGATAAAGATTTTGCTCAACTAGTATCCGAAAATATTTTTATGTACAAACCCTCTCGAATGGGTAATGGAATCGAAATATGGGGAATTCCAGAAGTACAAGAAAGATTTGAAGTAGAAACTCCAGAACAAGTAATTGACTTATTAGGAATGATGGGTGACGCAGTCGATAATATTCCTGGATTACCTGGTGTTGGCGAAAAAACAGCCAAAAAATTTATTAAAGAGTATGGCAGTATGGAAAATCTTTTGGCGAATACGCACGATCTAAAAGGCAAAATGAAAGAAAAGATTGAAGAAAACAAAGAATTAGGAATTTTATCTAAAAAACTCGCCACTATATTATTAGATTGCCCAGTAACTTTTAACGAAAAGGATTTTGAACTTAACACCCCTGATTACCAGAAAGTAAGTGAACTTTTTCAAGAATTAGAATTTAGAAGAACTGCAGATACATTTGCTAAAATATTTGAGGGGACAACAAGTGCATCAACATCAAATTCTGATACCACAGTGCCAACTAACCCTTCCGTTTCAAATTTTAATGAAGCAACGCAATTCGATTTATTTGCAACACAATCGGAACAACAACCACAGATAAGTTATGGCTTTCAAACCGTTGAAACTACCAATCAACTATATCAAAGTGTAAATACGCCTTTTGCTCGCAAGTTATTATTGCAAAAATTAATTACTCAAAAAAGCGTGAGCATTCATTTTGAAACAGAAGAAATTACTCGTTTTGAAACTAATTTGTTAGGAATCTCATTTTCATATGAACAAGGGAAAGGATACTTTTTGATTTTAAATGAAACTGAAATACAAACTATTTTATCCGAGTTTAAATCGTTTTTTGAAAATGAAACCATTGAAAAAATTGGTTATGATTTAAAATCATGTATCAAAATTTTAAAAACATACCAAATTGCATTGCTAGGTTCTATTTTTGATGTTCAAATTGCACATTATTTATTGCATCCAGATATGCGACATGATTTATCTGTTCTATCTGAAAATTACCTCAACTATCAACCAAAAAATATTACAGATTTACTAGGTAGAAAAGGGAAAAATCAATTACAATTTACTGATGTAGATTTAAAAACAATAACAAATTATAGTGTTGAAACTTCCGATATTTTATTTCAATTAAAACAAAAACTGATTTTAGATTTAAAAGAATTTAATGTTTTTGATCTCTTTTTTACCATTGAAATGCCATTGCTACAGGTTTTAGCAACTATGGAAAATGAAGGGATTAGACTGGACAAAGATTTTTTAAATTCGCTTTCTACTAATCTAACCGAAGATATAAATGCATTAGAAACTCAAATTTATACTGAAGCTGGATTAACATTTAACATAGCCTCACCTAAACAATTGGGAGATGTTTTATTTGAACATTTAAATTTAGGCTCAAAGCCAAAAAAAACAAAAACGGGTCAGTATGCCACTGGTGAAGAAATTCTATCAAAACTTGTTGCCGATAATCCAATAGTTCAACTAATTTTAGATTGGAGAGGTTTGGTTAAACTAAAAAATACCTATGTTGATGCGTTACCAAATGAGGTGAATCCAACAACAGGAAGAATTCATACTACTTTTAGTCAAGCCGTTGCCGCAACAGGTAGGTTGAGTTCTAACAATCCAAATCTTCAAAACATACCAATTAGAACCAAAAGAGGAAGGCAAGTTAGAAAGGCATTTATTCCAAAGAATGATGAATTTACATTGGTTGCTGCCGATTATTCTCAAATAGAACTTCGCATTATTGCTGCTTTAAGTGAAGATGAAAGTATGATTACTTCATTTAAAAATAAGGAAGATATTCATGCAGCCACCGCAGCTAAAGTTTTCGGAATTCCTCTGGCGGAAGTTTCACGCTCACAACGTGGCGACGCAAAGGCAGTAAATTTTGGTATTATTTATGGACAAGGTGCATATACATTGGCACAACAACTAAATAAATCTAATAAAGAAGCTAAAGAATTAATTGATAATTACTACAAATCCTTTCCAAAATTAAAACAATATATTGCAAGTCAAGTCGATTTTGCCCGTGATAAAGGCTATGTTGAAACTATTTTAGGAAGACGTCGATATTTAAAAAACATTAATTCTCATAATGCTATTGTACGCTCTGCAGATGAGCGAAATGCAGTAAATGCACCCATTCAAGGAAGTGCAGCCGATATTATTAAAATTGCAATGATCAATATTCAGAATCTATTAACCTTAGGTAATTACAAGTCCAAAATGCTTTTACAAGTACATGATGAGCTTGTTTTTGATATGCATTATTCAGAAAAAGAATTATTGCTGCCACTTCTTAAAAAAGAAATGGAACATGCTTTTACGCTTTCTGTTCCTTTAACGGTAGATTTCGGAGAGGGATCAAACTGGTTAGAAGCGCATTAAATCCAATTGGAAATTAACAATTAAATATCTATCTTGGACCAAATGACTTCATAAAATTGACATTAAAAAAGTGTCTTTAAAACATAAAACGATAGGTTGCTTTTAGTAAAAATGTATTTTTTGGTCGTTTTTTAAATATCCCCGATTCTATACTATTGGTTAAAGATTCTTTGGTATCTGCAAATCCAGTTACTCCTTGAGACCAAACAAAATATAACTCAGAACCAGAAATATATTCCCATCTAAGCACTAAATTAGACTTAAACTGAACAAACGAAAAATCGGGATCTGAAAACTGATAATCAGTAGTGTTGTTTCTATCTTCATCAATACTATATATAGATCCGTTTTTTGAAATCTGATTTTCTGCGAACCAAGTGACTCTTTCATTTAAATTTTTAGCAGTTGCATTGGATACAAAATTAAAATTGGTATACCTGCCTCTTGCAATAAATGGCTGTCCATAATATTGAATAGATAAATTTGGATTAATACTGTAATTTAAACGCAAAGATGTGCTCCAGGTTTGATTATTAATTTCTCCTAAAATATAACGATTAACCGTTCCAAAGGCTTTTTGAGAAACATACTGAGTTTTATTTGGGTTGTTTTCAAACTCACTATTTAAAGAAACGCTCAAGGCGTCTATTGGTTGATAATTTAAGCGCAAAACATATCTATAAAATGAAAAATTATCTTGCTTTGCAGCACTTTGAATATAACCCAAAGTGAAATTAAGTTTTTTACGCTGGTCTGAACCAAAAAATAAAAACTGATAGTTTTCTTCCGAATACCGCCAACGTGGTCCACCTCTTAAAAAACTATTTATAAAAATTCTTGGCTTATGTGCTAACCCAACTTCAGTCCACCAATTGTTTTTCCAACTAATATTTCCCTGAAAATCATATTGGGTTCTATTAAAATTTCCATCAAAATCATATGTTGTAAACTGACTCAAATTAATTTGAATATTTCTATATATTTTTGTTGGTTTCAAAAATAAATACATCAAATTAGCATATTGCCTTACTTCGTCGGCCTGTCTTAAAAAACCAATGTCATTCAATTCTAATTCAGGAGAACGCCAAATAAAACCAGTTTTATATCTAAAGTTTCCACCACCTTCTTTTCCAATTTCAAATTCACCTCCTGTTCCAGCTAAGGAAGTTTTATCTATATCAACCGATACATGTCCTGCATCTACCCTTTGAAATAAATGTGTTAAAGATTGTTGTGTTAAAGTAATGGCTTCCTTACTTCCTTTAACATAACTAGCCACCATTTTCCCCTTTAAAAAATAGTTTCTATTCTTCCAATTATGCCTAAAATCGATTCCCCCTGTATATGCATCATCTCTTAAATATGATAAGTTCTCGTTTAAAGTTCTGTTTGTAGAGGTAAACATAGCACCTAAAAAGGAATTGTTTTTGTTAAAATCTTTTTGAACTCTGGCTACTAAATAATTTGTTAAAGGCTCCACCATCTCTTCTCTTCTTTCGCCCTGATTGTCAATTTCGGCATACATATTATTGGCTACACTTTCCAATAATCCTAGAGACTATCCATTTTTTGTTTTTCCAGAAAATTTAGCAGCACCTAAGATGGTAGTGTTATTTGGTAAATCAACATATTCTCCCAAATTAACGTTAGGGTATCCTTGTGGAGCGCGCCCTATTCTTCTGCTATAGAATACATTGTCTGCACTATTTGTAAAGCTGTAATTAAAAATATTTTTATTTTCAACAAAAAATGGGCGTTGTTCTTCAAAAAATATTTGAAATCCATCTAATGAAATTGCTGCAGGATCAGCCTCAACTTGTCCAAAATCTGGATTAATAGTAAAATCCAAGGTTAAATTATTAGTGATTCCAATTTTACCATCTACACCACCTGTTAAATTGCTCGATTTTCCAGTTGCAAAAGGATTGCCTACCTCTTTTTCAAAACTATCGGTTTGACCAACGATATAAGGTTGAATTTCAATTTGCTTTTGAGGTTTTATGTTTTTAATACCATGTAATTCGCCCAAATTACTAACCCAGCCCGACAATTCTCGAGGCACCCTTTGCCAAATAGAACGCTCTTCTAATCTAAAATCTCGCCGTTGTACTTGAAATCCCCAAACCTGATCTTTCTTTTCACTAAATCTTAATTGAGTAAGTGGAATTTTCAACTCTGCAGTCCAACCTTCATTATCAATTTGCGTTTTTGCAAACCAAATTGGATTCCAACTAGAATCCCAATTATTTCCGTTTTCTGAAACAAACTCATCTCCTTTTACGCCAGCTACAGAAATTGTAAAAGAAAATGCAGTACGTAAATCTAAATAACTATCTATATTTATTTCAAGCCAATCTCCTGTAAAGCCATCTCTTCGCGCCAGCCTGCTAACTATTTTACTAGGGTCCGTATCATAACAACGCGCTGCGATATACAAATTCTTATCATCGTATAACACTTTAAATTTTGTTTGTTGCGTTGGCTGTTTCCCTTCATCTGGTTGCCATTGGGTAAAATCACCACTCCAAGCTACTCCATCCCAAACCTTATCATTAATTATACCATCGATTTCTGGTGGAACGGTTGTTAAATTAGTTTGGTAGATTCGTTTTTCAACTTCAGAAGGTTTATTTTGAGCTACTATAGACATTAGAAAAAATAATAAAAGAACACTTATTAACCTAGCGGTAATATATTCATAAAAAAGTTGTATATTTGTCCTATGGAAAAAGAAGATTTTAGGACAGTTGATGATACGATTAGAAGTTCGTATCGAAAAAAGGCAATTGCCTTAATAAAGAAAGGCGTAAAAAAAGGAGAGGTTGCAGATTTGTTTGGCGTAAATAAAAATACCGTTTCCAATTGGTGGAAAAATTACGAAACAAGTGGTAATTCTGGTTATAAATCAAAGAAAAAGGGAGTAAAATCAGAGGATAAAAAACTTTTGAGTATTGCCAATGAAAAAGCCATTCAATTGATGATAATTGACAAAATGCCAGACCAATTAAAACTGGATTATGGATTATGGACTCGTAAAGCAGTTAAAGAATTGGTTGAGAGAGAGTTTGGTGTTGTTTTAGCCATAAATACAATGGGTGATTACTTGCGGAAATGGGGTTTTACACCACAGAAACCAAAGAAAAAAGCCTATGAGCAATGTCCAAAAAAAGTGCAAAAATGGTTAGACGAAGAATACCCTGCAATTCAAAAAAGAGCAAAATTGGAAGATGCAGAAATTCAATGGGCAGATGAAACTGGAGTTAGAAACAACTGTCAGCACGGGCGTTCTTATGCTCCAAAAGGAAAAACACCAACCAAGATGAGTATGTCAAAAAGGTTTTCAGTTAATATGATTTCAAGCCTTACAAATCAAGGAAAAGTGCAATTTATGATCTATACAGAGAATATGAATTCAGACAGATTAATACTGTTTTTAAAGCAGTTGACAAAAGATAGTCCGAAAAAAATATTTCTTGTTTTGGATAATTTGAGGGTTCATCACAGCAAAATTGTGCAACAATGGGTTAAAGAAAATCAAGAAAAAATAGAACTTTTTTTCCTGCCTGCATATTCACCAGAAAAAAATCCTGATGAATACCTGAATTGTGATTTAAAGCAAGGTTTATCAAATAAACCAGCTCCGAAAAACCATGAAAAACTTAAAGAAAATTTAGAAAACCATATGCAAATGTTAGTTCAAAATCCAGATAGAGTTCAAAAATATTTCAATCATAAAGA
>NZ_JAUYUD010000057.1 GCF_030692605.1 Lutibacter sp. | reverse complement strand
ATGAAAAACTTAAAGAAAATTTAGAAAACCATATGCAAATGTTAGTTCAAAATCCAGATAGAGTTCAAAAATATTTCAATCATAAAGATATTCAATATGCAGCTTGATAATTATAGATATAATGCCGTCGGGTTAATAATTTAATCTTTTTATGTTAAAAATGGAGTGTCAATAGGTTCCCATAATTCAATTTTATTTCCATCGCAATCTAAAATCCAAGCAAATTTTCCATATTCATATTCTTCCATAGTTCCTGTCTGAGTAACTCCTTCTTCATGTAACTTTTTAAGTAACCCAACTAAATCTGCTACCCTATAGTTAAACATAAATTCTTTTTTGGATGGATCGAAATAAGTTGTATCATTTTTAAACGGGCTCCACTGTGTACTCGCCGGTTGGTTCTCATTATTTTTCCACCAAAAAGTAGAACCCCATTGATCAACGTTAAACCCTAAATGGGTTTTGTACCAGTTTTTAATGACTTCAGGATTTTCGCTTTTGAAAAATAAGCCACCAATACCTGTAACCCTTTTTTGTGGTTGAATTTCTTCTGGTGGAGTAGTATTAAAAAATTGTTTTTCTACTTTATCAACAATTGTTTGTGCCAATTTTAAGTGTGATTCAACCGTCCAACCTGCAATATGTGGTGATAATAAAACATTATCGGCTTTAATTAAATATTCAAAAGAGTGGGGCAAATCTTCATTTTCAAATAAATTTTCAAAAGAGCTTTTTTCATATTCCAAAACGTCTAAACAGGCTCCAAGAATTTTTTTTGATTCGAGCGCTTCCACTAAATCATTTGTGACAACAGCAGAACCTCTAGCTGTATTTATGAAGTAAATAGGTTTTTTAAACTTAGAAATAAATTCTTGGTTAATCATTTTATGAGATAACTCATTAAAAGGGGTATGTATACTTAAGACATCAGTTTTTTCGTGTAATTCTTTTAAACAAACCTGTTTGCAATTTTCATCACCAACATTTTCTTTAATATCGAAACAAATTACATTTACATCAAAACCTTTTAGTTTTTTGGCAAATGCTTTGCCCATATTTCCATATCCAATAATCCCAACCGTTTTGCCATCTAATTCAATGCCCCTATTAGCTTCACGTAACCACTTTCCATTTCTAATTTCTAAATCGGCTTTTTTAATGTTGTTGAATAATGCCAATAACATTCCTAAGGCGTGCTCTCCAACAGCATTTCTATTTCCTTCGGGAGCAGCAATAAGTTGAATTCCTTTTTGTTCGGCATAGGAAACATCAATACTTTCTAACCCGGCACCAACACGGGCAATAAATTTTAAATTAGTAGCTTTATCTATAAATTGAGTGTCAATATTAAACCTACTTCTAATAACAACTCCTTCGTATTTATTAACTTTTTCTTCAATTTGTTGTTTGGTTGAAGTATAATCTTCATCACAAATACAGCCTAATTTTTCAAGACCATTTTGAAGTATTTCATGATTGGTATCTAATAGAAGAATTCTCATTTTTTAGTATTTTCTTTTCCCATTTTAGCATAAATTCCCCCATTGGGGGTTTAGGGGGCTTTTAATATTGTTCATTTTCATTTGGGAAATCACAACTTTTCACGTCTTTAATATATTGTTCAAAAGCTCTGGTCATTTCAGAATAAAGATCTAAATACCTGCGTAAAAAACGAGGATGAAATTCATGCGTCATTCCCAACATATCGTGGGTAACCAAAACTTGACCATCAACGCCATTTCCAGCACCAATACCTATAACTGGGATTGATAAACTTTGAGCTACTTCTTTGGCTAATTTAGCAGGAACCTTTTCTAAAACCAAGGCAAAACACCCTAATTCTTCTAAGAGTTTGGCGTCTTGTTTTAATTTTTCAGCTTCATCATAATCCTTGGCTCTAACAGAATACGAGCCAAATTTATAAATAGATTGAGGCGTTAGGCCAAGATGTCCCATAACAGGAATACCGGCAGTTAATATTCTTGAAACCGACTCACTTATTTCGCTTCCTCCTTCTAATTTTACGGCATGACCACCTGATTCTTTCATAATTCTAATGGCAGAATCTAAAGCACTTCTTGAATTTCCTTGGTAACTTCCAAAAGGCAAATCTACCACCACCAAACTGCGTTCAATACCTCTAACTACAGAGCTTGCATGGTAAATCATTTGGTCTAAGGTAATAGGCAATGTGGTTTCGTGTCCAGCCATTACATTTGATGCCGAATCACCTACTAAAATAATATCAATACCGGCATTATCAACAATTTTAGCCATTGTATAATCGTATGCCGTAAGCATAGCGATTTTAATATTGTTATTTTTCATTTCCACCAAGCTTTTAGTGGTAATTCGTTTATAGTCTTTTTTAGCTTTTGCCATTTGAAAAGGTTTAATTGAAAAAGTAAAAGTAAGGAAATTTAGTATTTTGTAATAGTCAATAATTTTATTTATAATTATTGCATTGAAAAATCTTTTAATAATATGATATTCAAAAATTTGAATATTATTTTTTTACAAGTATATTTACGGAAAAAGTAAATTATTTTGGAAAAGAGTCAAAAATTAAACGATAATCGAATTAAAGAATTAGAAGAAAAGGTACTTAATTTAACCTTAAAATTAAAAGAAAAGGAATGTGAATTAGTTACAGTTAATGAAGCTAATAAACTTAGAGTCAGTAAAATTAGTCATAATTTAAAAAACCCTGTTGGAGTTATATATTCTTTTTCTGATATGATGTTGGAAAGTTTGGAAAAATATACTCCAGAAAAGTTAGAAAAACATATTACTATCATTAAAAAGTCGGCTGAGTTTTCCTTAACATTGTTAAATGCAATTGCAAAAATCACACAATTACAGAATTCAACAACTGCCTTTTTGTATAAAAACATTGATTATTTGCCGTTTTTAAATTCAATAATTGATGAATTTAAAGAGACTTGTAATGAAAAAAACATTAAAATAATAAAGAATTTTCCTCAAGCTCAACTTATGATATATGCCAGCGATGATGAAATAACTATCGCAATTTACAATATGTTGCATAATGCATTTAGGTATTCGAAAGATAATGGCACAGTTGAAATTGCAGTTATTGAGCATGAAAATAAAATTGAAACAGTAATTGCCGATCAAGGTATTGGTTTAGAACCAAATGATTTAGCAAAAGTATTTAACGAATTTTATGTGGTGAACACCTATTCTGAAGATGGACAAAAATGTTTGGGTTTAGGGTTAACAATTGCAAATAAAATAGTACAATTTCATAAAGGTGATATTTCTATTTCTAGTACTTTTAACGAAGGAACAATTATTAAATTTAAGCTCCCAAAAAATTAAATTTTTAATATTTAACAATTTTAAAAGCAGAAGGTTAAGTTTTGAATAAGATAAAAATGTATCTTTAGTTTCACTAAACCCCTAAGAACCTTATAATTATGAATGAGCATAATTTATCATATCCTTCTAACAGTAAGGCTTCAGATTCAGATAAATCAGAAAATTATAAAAGTTTGTTTGAAAAATATGTGATCTTTTTTGAGTATTCCCCTATTTCTCTATGGATTGAAGATTTTTCACAGGTTAAGGCATACATTACTCAATGTATTGGTAATCAAAAATTAGATGTTCAAGCGTATTTAAAAAAGAATCCTTCAATTTTACCAACATTGGTATCTAAGGTTGTTATTAAGGAGGTAAATAAGGCTGCTGTATTACTTTATAAGGCTAAAAACAAGCAAGATTTATTAGAAAATTTAAGTAATGTTTTTACGGAAAATTCAACAAAAGGTTTTACAAAATTATTAATTGATATTTTATCGGGAGTTAAAGAAACAGAAATAGAAAGTATAAATAAAACATTTGAAGGTAACGAAATAAATACCTTGGTAAGGTTTAATGTTATTGAAGGTGATGAGGAAACATTTGAAAATGTAGTAGTTTCTGTTGAAGATATAACAGAAAGGAAAAAAGTTGAAAATAAATTTTTAGAGAGCAAGCAGCGTTTAGAAGATGTTTTTAAAAATACGCCATTAGCATCTATTGTATGGGATCTAGAGTATAAAATTTTAGAATGGAATAAATCTGCAGAACGAATATTTGGTCACAAGGAAGAAGATGTGGTAGGAACCTATGCTGCAAATTTATTGACTCCTCCGAATTTATTAGATGAAATGGGACACCTCCGAGAAACCTTATTTTTAAAAGATAAAGGGTTTAAAAAAACGAATGAAAATATAACAAAGAGTGGAGAAATTATTACCTGCGATTGGTATAGTGTTTCTCTTAAAAATGCTGAAGGAAAAATTATTGGTACTTCCTGCCTAGTTGATGATATTTCTGAAGAAATAAAAGCTAATTTACTTTTAGAAAAATCAGAGAAAAAATATCGAAATATTTTTGAAAAATCCTTTGATCCAGTAATGATTTTGAAAAATGGAATATTTACTGATTTTAATGAAGCTGCTTTAAAAATGTTTGGATATAACTCCAAAAATGAAATTTTGAATATTCACCCCTCTAAAATTTCTCCGGAATTTCAGGCAGATGGAAGTAACTCTTTTCAAAAAGCTGAGGAACATATAAATAGCGCTGTTGAAAAAGGAAGTAATAGATTTGTTTGGTTTCATAAAAATAAAAAGGGAATTGTATTCCCATGTGAGGTTTCATTTACAAAAATTGGTGAAAGTGATAATTCTACTACAATTCATGCAACGGTAATAGACATTTCAGAGAGAATAAAAAATGAAAAATTAGAAAAAGTTATTTACAATATTTCAAAAGCGGCATTTGAGAATTCAGATTTTTCAGATTTTTGTAAAATTGTACAACAAGAAATGCACAAAATAATTGACACGGATAGTTTCTATATTGCACTTTATAACAAGGAGAAAGATTCAATTTCAATTCCTTTTGTAATTGATGAAGTAGATGATATTACAAATTTTCCTGCTGGAAAATCGTTGACAGGTTATCTAATAAAATCTAAAAAACCTTTATTGTTAACAAATAAAGACCATCAAAAATTAATTGATAAAGGTGTTGTAGAATTGGTTGGAGAACCTATGAAAATTTGGATGGGTGTTCCTCTGAAAAATAAAAATGAAGTGTTTGGAGCTATTGTAGTTCAAAGTTATACTAATCAAGAAGCATATACGGAAAACGATTTAAAATTGTTAGAATTTGTTGCTAACCAAATTAGTACTGCAATTCAGCAAAAAAATATTGAAAGTGAATTAAATAGCGCCTTGATAAAAGCACAAGAAGCTGATAAATTAAAGTCTGCTTTTTTAGCAAATATGAGTCACGAAATAAGAACTCCTATGAATGGTATTATTGGGTTTTCGGAGTTGTTTATGGATCCAAATTTAAGTGAAGGAGACCGAACTAAATACGCAAAAATTGTCATAAATAGCAGTAAGCAATTATTACGTATTGTAAATGATATTTTAGATATTTCAAAAATTGAAGCTGGAGTTGTTCAACTGAGTTATAAGCCTGTTAATATCAATAAAACACTTGATTATCTATTTAAATTTTTTAAGCCTAAAGCGTTGAATCACAATTTAGAATTAAAACTTCATAAAGGACTAGAAAATATTGAAAGTATAATTGAAATTGATGAAACAAAATTTAATCAAATTTTAACCAATTTATTGTCTAACGCCTTTAAGTTCACTACAGAAGGAAGTATTACTTTTGGATACGATTTGATAGATAATATGTTGCAATTTTATGTTAAAGATACAGGAATTGGAATTGAAGAAAATTCACATCACAAAATATTTGACCGATTTGTGCAGGCTCAAGAAGATTTAAGTAAAAGACATTCAGGAACAGGTTTAGGTTTGGCAATATCAAAAAAGTTTGTAGAGTTATTTAATGGTAAAATATGGCTAACATCTAGTAACCTAGGAACAACTATATATTTTACTATTCCTTACCTAAAATCTAAAGAATTTAATATAATTTCGGTGGTAGAAAAAGAACCAAAAATTAATATTATCATGGAAAAAGAAATTACCATTCTGGTAGCTGAAGATGAAGAATACAATATGATGTATATGAATGAATTATTCTCAAAAACAAAATTTAAAATATTAGAAGCAACTAATGGTGAAATAGCGATTGAGAAAGCACTAAATAATGAACTGGACTTAATATTAATGGATATAAAAATGCCGAAAATTGATGGCAATGAGGCCATGTTAATCATTAAAAAAGTAAAACCTAACTTACCAATCATTGCGCTTTCTGCCTTTGCAATGGAATCTGATAAAGAAAGCGCACTTAAATTAGGCTTCAATTCATATTTATCCAAACCTATTGAAAAGGAAAAATTATTTTATCTTATAGATAAATTTTCAAGCAAATAATAAGTATTTTAGCTCTTAAATCTTTCTTAATGCTAGAAAAAAATCACATATTAACTCCTGAAAAATGGGTGAAATTGCATGCTGATTATTTGTATAATTATACCATTAGCAGAATAAATAATCATGAAATATCGAAAGATTTAGTACAAGAAACATTTTTCGCAGCCTTAAATGCAATGAAAAATTTTGAAGGAAAAGCAAGTGAAAGAACTTGGCTGATTGCCATATTAAAACGAAAAATTATTGATTATTACCGTAAAATAAATTCCATCAAAGGTAAGGCTGAAGTTCGAATGAATTTTTATGATGATGGAGAACATGCGGGAGAGTGGATTGAAGAAAGAGTACCGTCATCTTGGGTAAGTGAAGTTGAAAAAGACATAGAAAATAGAGAGCTTGGGAATGCCCTGGAAAAATGCATAAGTGCCTTGCCAGAAAAATATGAAATAGTATTTAGAATGAAAACCATAGAGGAATTGGAAACAGAAGAAATATGTAAGGAATTGGATATTTCGTCGTCCAATCTTTGGGTAATTATTCATAGAGCTAGACTACAATTAAGAAAATGTATGGAAGATAATTGGTTTAAAAAATAATAATGATTATGATGAAATTAAATTGCGACCAGGCAACTTCAATATGTGATAAAAGTCAATACAATGAAGCTTCTTTTTTGGAGAAAATAAAACTAATAATACATATGTTTCATTGTAAATATTGCAATATTTATTCTAGGCAAAACACTATTTTATCTAAATGTTTTAAGAAACACAAGCATCAACATAGTAGTTATTTAAAATGCCTTAATAATGAAGAAAAGTGTTGTATGGAAAATAACATTAAAGAAAAAATAGGTTAAGTTTAGTTGAAATTTTAATGTAAATATCACCTCATTTATTATAATATACAATGGACTTTTTACCTAAATTATTAGAAAACTACGTTATTCAACATACTCAAGAAGAACCCGCACTTTTGCAACAATTAAATAAAGAAACTTGGCAAAAAGTACTCAATCCACGCATGTTAAGTGGTGCTTATCAAGGTCGATTATTAGCAATGCTTTCTAAATTAATTAACCCAAAAAACATATTAGAAATAGGGACTTATACGGGTTATTCGGCGTTGTGTTTAGCCGAAGGACTTCAAGAAGACGGAGCGTTAATTACAATTGATAAAAATGAAGAACTAGAAGATTTTTCAAAAGGGTATTTTGAAAAATCTAATTATAAAAATCAGATTAGTGGTATAGTTGGAAATGCACTCGAAATTATTCCTACACTTAACAAAAAATTTGATTTGGTTTTTATTGATGCCGATAAAGAAAATTACTGTAACTATTTTTATCTTATTATTGATAAAATGAATAAAGGCGGAGTAATTTTATCAGATAATGTTTTATGGAGCGGTAAAGTAATAGAAGAAATAGACCCAAAAGATGTAGATACCATAGAATTAGTGAAATACAATCATTTATTAAATACAGATCCTCGCATAGAAACGGTGTTGCTTCCAATAAGAGACGGACTTTCAATTACAAGGGTTAAATAGTTAAACCGTTATTTTTTTAACCAAAAAAGTTTTGTAAAAAAACAACGAAATTATGTAACCTAAACACATTCCAGCAATAATATCACTAGGATAATGTACGGCTAAATAAATTCTACTGTAGGCAAATAATGTGGGAAACAAAAAAAATAAAAAGCTAAATTTTTGATGTTTTCTCATAACCCAAAAAGCTAAAAAAGCAATTGTAAACGAAACTGTTGAATGGCCTGAAACAAAACTGAAACCGCTTGGTTCTATTAAAATTCTTAAATGTTCATTTATTGATTCATCATAAATGGGTCTTAATCGCTGTAGATAATTTTTAATTAAATTAACAGAAGTAAGGGCTGTAATTCCACTTAGCGCAATTATAATTGAAATATAACTAGTAATTTTTAGACCAAAAGAAATAAAACCTATATAGAATAACACAAAAAATAAAGGAATCCAAGTAAGCGGATTTGTACAAATAATCCAAAAATTATCCCAAGACTCACTTCCAAGTTGATGTAAAAAAATAAGTAATTGTTGGTCGTAATTTAAAATGGAATCAAAAAAAGTCAAAATTACATGTCTCTTTTAATAGGACCTGTAATATCATCAATATTATCTTGAATTTTTTTCTTAATTGGATTAGAAAAATCATCAAAATTAGTTTTGGTTTTTGTTATTTCATCCCTAACTTTTGAAACAATATCAATATCCAAATCATTTTTTTCTGCACTGTTCTTTATTTCCCTTTTTATATCGTTGGTAGCATCTTTTATTTGGCGCATACCTTTTCCTAAACCTCGAGCAATTTCAGGTAATTTATCTGCACCAAATAACATTACAGTAATTAGTAGAATTACAAATATTTCGCCGCCACTAATAAATAAATACATAATTAGGATATTTAAAGTACAAAGATAATATAAATACTTAATTAACTATAAGCTAATTTTGGATGACTTACAATACTAAAAAAAACTTCTTACTGTTGATGTATTTAGATGTAAAATAGTTGTTTTATTATACTAATTTATTTATATCTCCAACTTGTTAAATCTGCATTCTTAGGGGCACTTTCAGCAATGCGTTTCATTATTTTAGGCACATATAGAGTATTATATCTTAATCTAGAAATAGCATTTGAATTTTCCTGATCACCATTCCAGCAATGTTCGGCCCTATCTCCATAAGCTACTTCACCTTCATAATATGGATCAGTTGTACTTTCTAAAAAATCTTCCATTAAATAAACAGCATTGTTCAAATAATAATTATCCATATCGCCACAATAAATATGGATTTTACCTTTCAATTTTTCTCCTAATTTGTCCCAATCACGTTCTAAAATATACCTTAAATCGTAATTTTCTTTCCAATAATTTGCAACTTTGTGGTTTATTTTACCAGTTTTTTTATCCCAAATTCTAACAGGATAACCATCTTTATCTTGAGGAGAATAGGTAGCTTCCCAAATATCCCATTGGCCACCAGATCTTGAATGATCTCCAAGAACCAATTCTAAATGATTAGACTCTTTCATTGTTGAAGAAATATTACCTAAATAATCTCTATGTGCTGGTTTTTCCAATTTTTTATGCTCACTTTTATAAAAATAAGCATTTTCATCTTCATAAATGTTGGTTAAACAATAAGCCCTAAAATCAATAGGATCAGGACAAGCAGCAAAGCAGCCATTGTACTCATCAGGGTATTTTACCTGAACAGCCAAAGCTTCCCAACCACCAGTAGAGCCTCCATATAAAAACCGAGACCAGCCTTCGCCTTGTCCTCTAAATTGTTTTTCAATATATGGAATAAGTTCAAAGGTAATTGCATCTCCATAAGGTCCTTGACTTGCAGAATTTACTGCATAAGAATCATCGTAGTAAGGTGTTGGATGTTGAATTTCGATAATAATAAATCGAGGAAAATCTGGTTCGTTCCATCTTTTGTAAAAATCATAGGCCTCTTGCTGTTCAATAATATTATAGCCATCTAAACTAAATCGTTCTGAATATTCAGGAGTTAAATTTTTATCTGGAGGTGTTGTTCTAAACCCACCAAAATTGGATGGAAAATGTCCGTGAAAAATCATTAGTGGGTATTTAGCTTCCGGATGGGCATTAAACCCTTTTGGAAGCAAAATATGAGCACCTAAATACATATCTTTTCCCCAAAATTTGGACAATTTCTCTGATTTTATTTTTACATGTTTAATCCATTCTGTATCTTCAGGTTGAGGAATTTCAGGAATTATTTGATCTAAAACAATCGATAGGTTTTCAATACCTTTTTCACCAACTTCAATTTTAACGGGCTTACTATACAAATTTCCAGGAGATTTATTCCATTGTTGTCCTTCTCCGTTATCCATTGGTAGTTTAACGGTTTGACCTGTTTCCAAATTAAATGTTTCATATACATGCAATAAGGCTTGAATATAATAAGTTCCAGGCTTGATATTTTGAAGGCTTTCAATAGGAAAACCAAAAACTGTTTCATCAAAATTAACTTCTTGGTTTGCAGTTAATTGGTCGACATTCATTCCGAAAATTAACTGATTATTTAATCCTTCACCTATTTGAAATCGAGGTTCTTCTTTATTATTAGTTGAAAGCATTAACAACATTCTGCCGTCTAATTTTTTAGTACTCATTTCATCAGAATATGAAACAGCTATTGCAATTTTTGATTCGGTTTCCAACGCTGGTTTACAGCTGATAAAAATTGATAAAACAATGAATGAGGCGATGATTTTTTTCATAATAGTTAATTTAAGAACGAGATTAAATTTAATAAAATAATATGAAACTATTTTTTCTTAGTTAACATTCTTTTTATTTCATTCAATTTCATTAAAGCTTCTATAGGCGTGAGTGTGTCAATATTGGTAGCTAAAATCTCTTCTTTGATGTTTTCTAATAGTGGATCATCTAATTTAAAAAAGCTTAGTTGCAGATCATTTTCAGCAGCATTTTTTAATGTTTCCTTAACATCAGCGTTGGTGTGATTTTTCTCTAACTGCTTCAACATTTTTGTAGCTCTATGTATAACTGAAGAAGGCATTCCAGCAATTTTAGCCACATAAATACCAAAACTATGTTCACTTCCACCAGGTACTAATTTTCGTAAAAAAATAACTTTATCTTTTAGTTCTTTTACCGATACGTTAAAGTTTTTAATTCTGTCAAAGGAGATCGTCATATCATTTAATTCATGATAATGTGTAGCAAATAAAGTTTTTGCTTTTGATGGGTGTTCATGCAAATATTCTGCAATTGCCCAAGCAATTGAAATACCATCATAGGTACTTGTTCCACGTCCAATTTCATCTAACAACACCAAACTTCTTTCAGAAATATTGTTTAGAATACTTGCAGTTTCATTCATTTCTACCATAAATGTAGATTCGCCCATCGATATATTATCGCTAGCGCCAACACGGGTGAATATTTTATCTACAATTCCAATTTTTGCATGTTGAGCAGGAACGTAACTACCCATTTGAGCCATTAAAACAATCAATGCGGTCTGTCTTAAAATGGCCGATTTACCACTCATATTTGGACCTGTAATCATTATAATTTGCTGAAGGTTTCTATTTAAAACCAAATCATTTGCAATGTATTCTTCTCCAAGAGGTAACTGTTTTTCAATAACTGGATGGCGTCCGTTTATAATTTCTAAATTGGTACTTTCATCTAATTGAGGTCGAACATAATTAAATTGTTTTGCAATAAAAGCAAAGGATAACAAACAGTCTAGTTGTCCAATTAATTGAGAATTTAATTGAATTGGTTTAATAAATTCTAAAATTTCAGTCACAAGTTGATGAAACAACGCGTGCTCTAAAGCGCTAATTTTTTCTTCGGCCCCTAATATTTTTGTTTCGTACTCTTTTAATTCTTCAGTAATATAGCGTTCGGCATTTACGAGTGTTTGTTTCCGAATCCATTCTTGCGGAACTTTATCTTTGTGAGTATTTCTAACCTCAATGTAGTAGCCAAAAACGTTATTAAATGCTATTTTTAGAGAAGTAATTCCTGATCGCTCAATTTCACGTGCCAACATATCATCTAAATAGCCTTTTCCCAATGAAGAAATAGCTCGTAAATCGTCCAGTTCTGTAGAAACTCCTGTAGCAATGGCATTTCCTTTATTAATGTTTACAGGCGCATCTTCTTTTAAAGTAAAGGCGATTTTTTCACGTAATAAATTACAATTTTGAAGTTGCTCTCCAATTATTTTTAATGAAGTGTTGCTACTTTTTTCAGCCGCTTCCTTAATCGGAATTATAGCATCTAACGAGTTTTTAAGTACAACAACTTCACGTGGACTTACCTTATTTGTTGCAACTTTAGAAATCAAACGTTCAATATCACTTATTTGTTTGATTTGATTTGTAGTTAATTCAAAAAACGAATCGTTGTCTAAATAATATTTAACAACATCGTGCCGTTTTTTAATAGCATCGAGATCTTTTAAAGGTAATGCCAACCAGCGTTTTAACAAACGACCTCCCATTGGAGAAATGGTTTTATCAATAACATCTAAAAGTGTAACTGCATTTAACTGATTAGAATGATACAACTCTAAATTTCGAATGGTAAATTTATCCATCCAAACAAATTTGTCTTCAAAAATACGATTGATCACCCCTATGTGTTGGAGGTTGTTATGTTGTGTTTCAGATAAATAATGCAAAACCACTCCGGCCGAAATAATACCTTCTTGTAAATCATCAATTCCAAAACCTTTTAATGTTTTTACTTTAAAATGATTGGTAAGTATATCTAAAGCAAATGTGGTTTCAAAAACCCAATCATCTTGATAAAAAGTATAAAAACGATTTCCAAAATGTTGACTAAACTCTTTTTTATATTGTTTTTGAACTAAAATTTCACTCGGATTAAAATTTGAAAGTAATTTGTCTATATATTCAATAGAGCCTTGAGCGGTTAAAAATTCACCCGTTGAAATATCTAAAAATGAAATTCCAACATTTCTTTTCCCAAAGTGAACTGCTGCTAAAAAATTATTTGTTTTTGATTGTAAAACTTCATCATTAAGCGCAACACCAGGAGTTACCAATTCTGTTACACCTCTTTTTACAATGGTTTTAGTCATTTTTGGATCTTCCAATTGGTCACAAATAGCAACGCGCATTCCTGCTTTTACCAATTTTGGCAAATATGTATTTAAGGAATGATGAGGAAAACCCGCTAGGGCTGTTTCGCTTTCGCTTCCAGCACCTCTTTTAGTTAAAACAATTCCTAATACTTGAGAAGCTCTTTTGGCGTCTTCACCAAAAGTTTCATAAAAATCACCTACTCTAAACAACAACATTGCATCAGGATATTTTATCTTTATAGCATTGTATTGTTTCATTAATGGAGTGACTTTCTCTTTTTTTGCTGCCAATTTTTTAGGAAATTAGGTTAGTTTTGCGAAGTTACATTTTTAATTAAGATTTGCGAATTACGAAATACGAATTTTCCTTTAGATGAGCAATTTCACAGTTAAAAGATTAAATGATTAAACAGTTAAACAACTATATGAGAAAATTAAAGAACAGCGAATTAGGACGACCTTCTATTGATGTATTCAAAGAAACAACTAAAATTCCTCTAATTGTTGTGCTCGATAACATTAGAAGTTTAAACAACATTGGTTCTGTTTTTAGAACAAGTGATGCTTTTTTAATTGAAAAAATATACCTGTGTGGTATTACGGCAAAACCACCGCATAAAGATATTCATAAAACTGCATTGGGAGCCACCGATTCTGTAGAATGGGAATATGTTGAAGACACACTTTCTTTAGTTGAAAAGTTAAAAGTTGAAAAGTTAAAAGTTATTGCAATTGAACAAACTGAAAATAGCACCATGTTGCAAGATTTTAACATTGAGTTTAATCAGAAATATGCAGTTATTTTTGGAAATGAAGTAAAAGGAGTTCAACAAAAAGTAGTATCAGAAGCAGATATTTGTATTGAAATTCCACAGTTTGGCACCAAACATTCTTTGAATATTTCAGTTAGTGTTGGAGTTGTACTATGGGATTTGTTTAAGAAGTTTAGGTTTTAGGCACAAGGTTAAATGGCTGAAGGTTAGAGGTAAAACGGACAAATATAAAAGAACTAGAGCTCAAAATTGATAACAAAAAACTTTACATATGTGATGCGTTAGGGTAATATTTATGGTATCAAATATCAGCAGATAAGTTGCTGTTATTTTTTTTTAAAATTAAAACCCTAAAATTAATTTTGCTATTAAAAAGTAAATTAAAATTCCAAAAATATCATTACTTGTTGTAATAAATGGTCCTGTTGCCATTGCAGGGTCTATTCCTCTTTTATCTAAAATAATAGGAACAAAAGTCCCAATAATAGAAGCAATTATTATAACAGAAACTAAAGATATTGCGACAGTTAATCCCACTTTAAAATCGAACCCTAAAAAATACATTCCGGCCGACATTAATAAAGCGGCAAGTACTAATCCATTTAATAAACTTAATAAAATTTCTTTAATAAGTCTATTCCATAAAGAGCCTTTTAAACTATCGTTTGCTAAACCTTGAAGAATAATTGCTGAAGATTGCACTCCAACATTACCAGCCATTGCTGCAATTAAAGGGGTAAAAAAGAAAAGTTCTTTATAATTTTCCAACGCCTCTCCAAATCCACCTAAAACAGATACACTAATAAATCCGCCAAACAATGCTAAAACAAGCCAAGGCAATCGTGCTTTTGTTAAATCCCAAATGCTGTCATCTGCTTCAACATCTTGTGATATACCAGCAGCCATTTGATAATCTTTTTCAGCTTCATCTTTAATAACATCTACAATATCATCAATTGTAATTCTACCTACTAATCTACCAAGTTCATCTACTACTGGTATGGCCTCAAGATCATACTTTCGCATTATTTTTGCCACATCTTCGGCATCGTCATTTACATTTACCGAATCTACTTTTTTAATGTAAATATCTTTAATTTCGGTTCTTGTTGAGGTGGTAAGAAGGTCTTTTAAAGAAAGTCTTCCTTTTAATAAATCATTATCATCTACCACGTAAATTGAGTGAACTTTAGAAACCTCTTCAGCTTGTGCTCTCATTTCTTTTACACAAGTTAGCACGGTCCAGTTTTCATTTACCTTAACAAGCTCTTTTGCCATTAAACCACCGGCAGTATCTTCATCATATCGTAAAAGTTCGATAATATCTCTGGCATGTTCTTCATCTTCTAAATGAGAAATTACTTCTTTTTTTTGAGTTTCAGAAAGTTCGGAAATAATATCGGCTGCGTCATCAGTATCTAAATCATCAATTCTTTCAGCAATTTCTTTTGAAGAAAGGCCTCTAAATATTTTTTCACGGGTATCGTCATCTAATTCAGCAATTAATTCTGAATGAGTTTCACTATCAACCAATTTAATTAAATAAATCGCATCTGGTATCTCGAGTTCTTCAATTATTTCAGCAATATCTGCGTAATGAAGGTCTTCCATTAAATGAAGAAGCGATTCATTATTTTTTTCTTGAATTAATGCTTTAATTTCATCAATGTACGCAGTTGTAATTTCAAACGACATCTTTTTCTATTTTTGAAGTGAGATTTATAAATTCCTGCACGGATAATTGTTCAGGACGTTTTGTAAAGATACTATCTTTCGTTAAATCGTCAGATAAATTAAATGGTTTTAAGCTATTTCTTAATGTTTTACGCCTATGATTAAATGAAGTTTTCACTACTTTAAAAAACAATTTTTCATTAACGGGTAGCATAAAATTTTCTTTTCTAATGAGTCTAATAACACCAGAATCTACTTTTGGAGGTGGATTAAAAACGGTTGGAGGAACAGTAAATAAATACTCCACATCATAAAAGGCTTGAGTAAGTACAGAAATAATTCCATACACTTTACTTCCTTCTTTTTCTGCAATACGAAGTGCAACTTCTTTTTGAAACATTCCTGCAAACTCAGGTACTACAGCTCTATTTTCAATGGCCTTAAAAAGAATTTGAGACGATATATTATAAGGGAAATTCCCTATTATGGCAACTTGCTCATTATTAAATTGGCTCGCTAAATCAATTTTTAAAAAATCTTTTGAAATAATATTTGAAGCTAAGGAAGGATAATGTTCTTCTAAATAAGCAACGGATTCTTTGTCTATTTCTATGACGTGCGTGGTATAATTTTTTTGAAGTAAATATTTAGTTAATACACCCATTCCAGGGCCAATTTCTAACACAGTAGAATACCCATTTTGAGTTAAACAATCAGCAATATTATTTGCAATTTGCTCATCTTTTAAAAAATGTTGACCTAAATATTTTTTTGCTTTTACAGTCATATTTAATTGGTTAAACTCATACTAAAAAGTTCAGTAATAACCTTTAATTCAGTTCTAAAAGCTACAAATTTATCTTTAAATAATTTAAGACCTTCTTCTTGTAATCTCGCGGCATCATCTTTATAATATTCTTGTAATGTTTCTAGACTATCTGTTGTGTATTGAACAGAATAGGTGGTTCCGCCCATCTCTTCATCAATCATAACTTGAACCAATTTAGCTTTGGAAAATTTTCCAGTTGCTAACATAGCTGGAATATGTGTTTTTTTCATCCAATTCAGCCATTCTTCATCGTATTTTTCGTCTATATTAATGGTTACATTGTAGATATACATAGTTTTGTTAAAAGTTAAAAGTTAAAAGTTAAAAGTTAAAAGTTAAAAGTTAAAAAGGTTAAGGTCTCAAAGGTAAAAAAATAATAGTGTATGTTTTACTTGTCATATCCTCTTTAACAACTAAAAACTAAAGTTTATTGCCTAATGCCTATAACATTTCGTCTCCTCTTAGGTTTCTATATTTTTTTCGTGCATCAACTAAATAGATACTGGAAGGATAATCAAAGATAATTTTTTCATAGTATTCTTTTGCCTTTGGAACGTTATTAAGTTTATTTAAATACAATTCGGCTAAAAAATAATGAGCATCATCTGCTAAAATATCTTTTGAATTTAATTGAATTATTTTTAAATAATTAGTTATTGCAGCTTCAAATTGATTGGTTTTTTCAAATAATTTAGCTTGTTTTAGTAATGCTTCGTCTTCAATGGAATGCCCTTTATAATTAGTTAAAACAAGCTGTAATGTATCTATAGCGTCCTTATTTTTATTTTGAAAAGCCAATAATTCTGCCATGGCATATTTTTTAAGGGCAACTTTTAAACTGTCTATTGTTGCATTATCGGTAATTAATAAATTTAAATCGAGGGCATCATTTGCAATTAGTTGTGAAGTTGAATTTTTTAATACGCTTAGTTGAGACTGTGCCCATTCAAAATCGCCTTTAAAGTAAGAAGTTTGCGCAATTTTAAATCGTGCTAACTGCCCAATAGCATGATTTTTTAATTCGTTTTGAACTTGTGTATAATGGATAAGTGCATTTCCAAACTTGTTAGTAAACACCAATATATCTGCTATTTTTATTTTAATAGTTCCTTTCTCAAAATTAGTAAGTGGCAATAATAATAATTGATATAGAATGGTAAGAGCTTCGGTTATTTCATTTTTTTTGAAAGCTAAAAAATCAGCATATAAAACAGCTATTTCAAGTGTGTTTCTTGTTGTTCCATAACTGGTAAATAGTGTTTGAAATTTTGTTTCAATATCACTAAGGTTTTTAGAATTTACTAATTCAATTTCTAGTAAATACCGTTCGGCTGTTAGGGCAATTTCAACGGTAGGAGGAGATTCTAGAATAAAAAAAAAGCAATTTTTTGAGGCCATAAAATCATTGTTTTCAAATGCCATTTTACCTATTTCTACAATGTTTTTCAAATCGCCTTCATTTCTTTTTATGAGTGCTTTTTCTTGGATAAGTGCTTTATTAAAATCTTGCTGCTGCACGAATAACCAACTAAGCAATAAATTCCAGTTTGTATCTGGATTTGTTTGTGAGCGTTGTAATAATAATTTTCGCAACGATTTATTATGTTCGTTTTCAGCATCATCTGTAATAAAATTACCAATATAGCTTTTGGAGATATTTAAATAATCAGGATTATGAGCTACCATATTTAAATAGGCATCGAACATTTTTTCAACCTCTCCTTTTTCTCCATATAAAAAGGCAATTTGTGCATTATAATTAGAGGTAGGATAATGTTTCATAGCTTTAGTATATGCTTGTAAAGCATAATCGACTAAATGGCAATCCTGAAATGCTTTACCAACTTGGTACCCAAGATTGGGAGATTTTTCTATGGATTTTAACGCTTTTTCATAGTATGGGAGGGCTTTTTCATATTGGTGTTGAAGTTGGTAATTGTAACCCAATTTAACATATAAATAATCTTGCTCAGGTAAACTAATTAGTTGCTTATTTATAACTACTTCAACTTCATTGAAACGCTCTAATTGTTGGTAGCAATCTATAAAATAATTCAAGTAATTACTGTTAATGGGGTTTTTTTCGAACAAACTTTTAAAAATTTCTGAAGCTTTTTCATAATCGCCATTTCTATAATATTGAGATCCCAATAATTGATCTTGCGCACCTATGTGCGAAGAAATTAAAAGGATAACAAAAAGAAGAAAATAACGCATAATTAATAAAATTGTATTTCAAATATAACGAAACTAAAAGTAAGAATTTGTTAAATGATAAATTGGATTTTTTTGGTAAAAATTATTTTGGCACGGAAATTGAATTTTAATAAATATTAACAAAAACCAACCAAATGAAAAATCTATTTAAACAATACGAAACTGCAAAAAAGAGTGCTTTGGAATTTATGAGAAAGGGTCAAATTAATGCATATATGAACGCATTAATTGAAGCTGATTATTATAAAAGATTAATTATTACAGTTCAATCTAATTAATGATATCAAAACCACAGTAAGGAACCAATACTTTTGGAATTTTTATCCCTTCAGGCGTTTGATAATTCTCTAACAATCCGGCTAAAACTCTCGGTAAGGCTAGTGAACTCCCATTTAAAGTATGTGCTAATTCACTTTTACCTTCATTATTTTTGAATCGCAATTTTAAACGGTTTGCCTGAAAAGTTTCAAAATTTGATACAGAACTAATTTCTAACCATTTATCTTGCGCCGTTGAAAACACTTCAAAATCGTAGGTAAGTGAAGAGGTAAATCCCATATCGCCACCACACAAACGTAAAATACGATAAGGTAACTCAAGTTCATTTAAAATATCTTTCACGTGGTTAACCATTGAGTCTAATGCAATGTAAGAGTTTGATGGATGCTCAATTCTTACAATTTCAACTTTATCAAATTGATGTAGTCTATTTAAACCTCTCACATGTGCTCCATAAGAACCGGCTTCTCTTCTAAAACAAGGCGTGTAGGCAGTTAGGCATAAAGGAAATTCTTCCTCCTTTAAAATTACGTCTCTAAAAATATTAGTAACAGGTACTTCGGCAGTTGGAATTAAATATAAATTATCTGTTGCGTCATGATACATTTGCCCTTCTTTATCTGGTAGCTGACCTGTTCCAAATCCAGAAGCCTCATTAACTAAATGTGGCACTTGAACTTCATTGTAACCAGCTGCGGTATTTTTATCTAAAAAATAATTAATAAGTGCACGTTGTAATTTTGCGCCTTTTCCTTTATATACAGGAAATCCAGCGCCGGCAATTTTATTGCCAAGTTCAAAATCTATAATATCGTATTTTTTTGCTAAATCCCAATGAGGTAAAGCGCCTTCCGCTAATGTTGGAATTACACCTGCTTCAAAAATAGTTTCATTATCATCAGCAGATTTTCCAACTGGGACAATTTCATTAGGAATATTTGGGATTAAGTATAATAACTCTTGTAGTTCATTCGATTTAGTCGCAAGATTTTCACTTAAATCTTTACTAAGGTCTTTTAAGTGGATGGTTTTTTGTTTTAAAATCTCAGCCTTTTTAGGCTCTCCTTGCTTAAAAAGAAACCCAATGTCTTTCGATAATTTATTTGATTCTGCTAAAATATTATCCAATTCTGTTTGAATAGATCTTCTTTCTTCATCTACTTGCAAGGTTTTTTCAACCAATGCTGAAGCATTTTTAAAATTTCTTTTGGCTAAACCTTTTAAAACAATTTCTTTTTTTTCTCTAATAAATGCTACTTGCAACATGACTAAAATCCTTTAATTGAAAGGCAAATTTAATAAAATGAAGTTTAATTTAACTAATTACTTGAATTTGATTTTAAAATAATATGTTCTTTAATTTCAGTAATCAATTGAGGTATTTTATGAGTGTTAAATAAAATCTCTAAATCGAATGAGTTTTTGGTCAAATTAGTAATTTTGAAGGAACCTTTTTCGACTGGAAAATAACCACTTTCACCCTTGCAAAAACAAAGACGACCATAAAATAATTGCACTTTTTCTAAATCTTTATCTTTTAGGTTAATTTTTTTAAAAGGAGATTTTAATTGTATGTAAATAAGCTCTTTATAACTATTATCTTGTAGAGATTTATCAGTTTTTTTTGTAAAAGTATAAATGATTACTGTGTTGTTTCCTTCTGAAATAATTGGATAATAATTATTAAATTCATCTTTTTTAAATTCTAAAAAAGAATCTGGCAATAGTTGAATTTCACAATCGCCATTTGCAAGGCACGTTTCTAAATTTTGAATTATTTTTTCTTTAATTACAATTGTTTTGGATGTATTACATGAGGTAATTGAAAAAAGGAAAACAAAAATAAATAAATATTTCATTTTAAGTGGTTTGAAGCAATTTAATAAATTTTAATGATTTTTTTTTATCTTTTATCAATTGAGATTTAAGATTTTCAATAGTATCAAATTTACGTTCATCTCTTAGGTGGTTTAAAATGCAAATTTGGATTTTCTCATTATATAAATTGTCGCAAAAATCAAAAAAATGAATTTCAATGGTTTGGTTTTGCCCATTTACGGTTGGTCTATACCCTATATTCATCATTCCGTAAGTCGTTATGTTTTTTAAAACAGATTTTACAATATATGCACCAGTTTTTGGAATTAATTTATAAGTTTCTGTTAATTTTAAATTAGCCGTTGGGAATCCAATTTTTTCTCCTAAGTTTTTTCCTTGTACAACTGTACCTGTTAAGGTGTAATTATAACCTAGATATTTGGTTGCAAGTTTTATTTTTCCACTTTTAAGGGCAGTTCTAATTTTAGTTGAACTAATTGCAATTTCTTTAATTTCTTTTTGAATTATTTTTTCAAGTTTAAATCCAAATTCTGAACTGTAATCTTTTAATTGCTCAAAACTCCCTTCTCTATTTTTCCCAAATTGATGATCGTAACCAACTACTAATTTTAAAATATTTAGGTTTTCAACCAAAATATTTTTCACAAAATTATAAGCTGAAATTTCTGAAAACTGAAAATTAAACTCTTGAATAATTAAAATGTCTAATCCTGTTTGTTCAAGTAATTTAATTCGTTCTTCCAATGTGTTTAACAGTTCAATAGAGTTACCTTTTTTCAATATCATTCTGGGATGTGGGAAAAAAGTTAGTAAAACTGATTTAGAATTTGCATTTTTAGCACCAATAACAAGGTTTTGGATTACTTTTTGATGCCCTAAATGTACTCCATCAAAAGTTCCTATGGTTACAAAGGTCTTTTGCTGAGAACGAAACTTAAATACATCATTATAAATTTTCAAAGCAGAAAAGTTATTTAAAATTTTGAGCTGTAAAAATACTTTAATTATTTTAACGATGTAATTTATGGTTATAAATTGTAAGGAAGTTAAATTATTTTATATTTGTTATCGAATAATAATTACCCCAAACAACTAAATATGAGTCAAAAACGCTATAAATATTTCAGCACCTTTATAATGTTAATTGCAGCTTTAACTGCGGTTACGGGGCAAAATAAAAACGATTTATGGTTCAAAAATATTGAATCAAATAAATCAAATGTGCAAAAGATTGAAAGAAGAACTTTTCCAAATAAATCTCATGAGTTTGATCTTAATTTAAAAGCCCTTAAGTTAAAATTGGAAAATGCCCCTAAAAGAAAGGGCGAAAAGTTAAAATCTTCTACCATAGTTTCTTTTCCAAACTCATTTGGAAAAATTGATAATTATGAGGTTTTTGAAGCATCAATTATGGATGAAGAATTGGAAAAAAAGTATCCAACAATTAAATCATATGCTGGGAAAAGTATTGATAATCCAACAGCCTCTATTAGATTTAGCGTTTCGTCTAAAGGTTTTCATGGTATGATTTTTCATGATGGGATTACTACTTTTATAGATCCTTTAACTATTTCAAACGACTCATATATAGTTTATGCTAAAAATGAACTTCCTTTAACGGAGCCTTTTGAGTGTAAATTTGATGAAATAAATACAACAGAAAAGGTTAAATATGTGTCTTCTGGTAATAGTGCAAAAGCAGAAAATGCAAGTGGAGGTCAGTTAAGAACATTTAGGTTGGCAATTGCAACTACCGGTGAATATTCACAATTTCATTTAACAAATAAAGGAATTTTAGCAACTGCCACTGAAGCAGAAAAAAAAGCAGCAGTTTTACTAGCTATTGTTGATGCTATGACAAGGGTTAATGCGATTTTTGAACGTGATTTAGCATTGACAATGATTTTAGTTGCAAATAATACAAATCTTATTTTTTTGGATAGCGCTACAGATGGTTTTTCAAATTCAGATTCTAACGCTTTAATTAATGAAAGTCAAACAGTAATTAACGCTACAATAGGTTCAACTAGTTACGATATTGGCCATACATTTAGCACGGGTGGTGGTGGCTTAGCCCAACTAAATTCACCATGTACAACTCAAAAAGCAAGAGGAATTACAGGATCTAGTCAGC
The DNA here is from genome assembly GCF_030692605.1 of Lutibacter sp. GTDB lineage: Bacteria > Bacteroidota > Bacteroidia > Flavobacteriales > Flavobacteriaceae > Lutibacter. The sequence goes on along the minus strand of NZ_JAUYUD010000057.1, from coordinate 2,596 downwards.
CAATAGGAGATTCATATTATATAGATTATGTTGCTCATGAAATGGGACATCAGTTTGGAGCTCATCATACCTTTAATGGTGATGCCGGAAATTGTAGTGGAGGAAACCGAAACGATGCAACTGCAGTGGAACCTGGAAGTGGATCAACTATTATGGCATATTCAGGTATATGTGCCCCTCAAAATGTACAAAATAAGAGTGACGATTATTTTCATGTAGTTAGTATTAGAGAAATGTGGGCAAATATTACAAATGGTAATAGCACATGTGGGTCAATTTCGGTTACTGGAAATGTGGCGCCTACAGTTGTTGATTTACCAAATTATATTGTTCCAATCTCAACTCCTTTTGTTTTAAACGCAATAGCATCCGATGCTAATAGTGATAATTTAACCTTTACTTGGGAACAATTAAATACGGAAATTACAACAGCACCTCCAGTTTCAACAGCTACTGGCGGACCAGCTTTTAGATCAATGAGTCCTTCAACATCATCCAAAAGATTTTTCCCACAATTGACTACTGTTTTAGCAGGGAATTTAGGAACAACTTGGGAACAATTACCTTCGGTCTCTAGATCAATGCGATTTGGAGTAACAGTTAGAGATAATTTTGTTGGGGGAGGCCATTCTACGAGTAAAGAAACGACGGTCGCCTTCGATGGCAATTCGGGTCCTTTTAAATTTACTTCTCAACTTACCATTGAAAGTTGGGACAGTGGTGTTTCAAAACTAATTACTTGGGACGTTGCCAATACCAATGTATCTCCTGTTAGTTGCAATTTTGTAAACATTTTGTTATCAACAGATGGAGGAAATACTTTTCCTACAGTTTTAGCTTCAAATGTTTCAAATGATGGTTCTCAACAAATAGTAGTACCAAATATTACAACTACTTCCGGAAGAATCAAAATTGAAAGTGTCGACAATATTTTTTACACTATTAATAAAGGTACTATAACTATTCAGACCTCTGAATTTATAATGAATTTTGCGGCATATGAAAAAGAAACGTGTGCGCCAAATAGTGTGGTGTATAACTTCACCTATAATACCTTTTCGGGGTTTAATGAAACAACCACCTTTTCTGCTTCAAATCTTCCAACCGGAACAACGGCAACTTTTAGCCCAACTACTGCAATTAGTAATAATACGGTCGTAACTATGACCATTAATAGTATTGAAAATAATGATGTTGGTCCTCATACCATTTCAGTTACAGGAACCTCTGCAACAAAGGTTAAATCGACTTCGGTTGCACTTAATGTTTTTTCAACGGTGCTAACAGCTCCTATTTTAACGGCACCGTTAAATAATGTTGTAAATGTTCCGAAGCCATTTAAATTAAGTTGGGAAACTCATGTTAACTCAAAAAGCTATCTAGTAGAAATTTCAACCAATAATACATTTTCAACTATAGTACAGTCTTCAACGGTTATAAACAACACTTTGAATCCTTCATCTTTAATGCCAAATACAATCTATTTTTGGAGAGTAAAAGGAATCAATAATTGCGGTACGAGCAGTTATTCTTCAATTTTTAGTTTTAAAACTGAAAATGAAATTTGTTTTAATAAGGCATCAGTTCATACTCCTATAGAAATTCCTGACAACAATACCTCGGGTATAGGTTCTACCATAAAGATAACCGATTATATTGTTGTAACAGATGTAAATATAACTGTAAATATTACTCACCCTTGGATTGGTGATTTATCCCTATTTTTAATTAATCCACAGGGAGAAGAAGTGTTACTTTCTGCTAATAATGGTGATGAAGGCGTAAATTATACTAATACAATTTTTAATAGCGATAATACCTTAACAGCCATTAATTTTGGGATACCACCTTTTACAGGCTCTTTTAGCCCTCAAGGTGATTTATCTAAGTTTAATACTAGCAATGGTTTTGGTGATTGGACCTTAAAAGTTGTTGATGGAGGGCCAGAAGATGTTGGAACAATTAATAATTGGAGCATAGATATTTGTGGAATAGTGTCTGATGATAGCGATAAAGATGGGGTTAATAATGCCAATGACCTTTGTCCGAATACTCCGTCTGGGGAAACAGTAACTTCAAATGGGTGCACTAAATTTACACTTCCATTTAACAATTATGTAATACAGGTAATAAGTGAGACATGTCCAGGGAAAAATAACGGGCAAGTAAAAATAACCGCAACGGCCATTCAGAATTATATTGCAACAATAAGCGGGGTAGCTACTAATTTTATCAACAATAATTTTGCTTCTCTGCCATTAACACCTGGAACTTATACACTTTGTATTACGGTTACTGGGCAAAGCTATGAGCAGTGTTATCAAGTAGTTATTGCGGCTGGAACTGCCGCTAAGGGTAATTCGAGTATTTTTTCTAATAAAATGGAAATAGAAATGGTACAAGGTACCGCGCCTTTTGATGTTTTTGTGAATGATAAAATGCTATTTCAAACATCAGCACCTCAGTTTTCAGTAGATGTTAAACACGGAGATGAAGTACAGGTTAAAACCAGTATTGACTGTGAAGGTGTTTTTTTAGAAAAAGTTGATTTGTATCAGAGAATAATTGCATATCCTAATCCAACCAATGGTAATTT
>NZ_JAUYUD010000018.1 GCF_030692605.1 Lutibacter sp. | reverse complement strand
AAATACTGTGGCGAAGAATAAAATATCAATGGCTAGATTTCGATGCTTATAAATGCTTTAAAAACCTCAAAGAACAATTAAATTTAGTGCTGAATAATTTTGGCATTAAATACGACATTAAATTTTAACCATTACTTATATTTGGTCATCTGATGGTAATTTTGATAATTTCAATTCTTTAAATAGAGATAGTATATTACAATCATTTAAATCAAAATTTTTTACAAATTTTTCAGATTTTCAAAATCAAGGATTTGAAGATATTTTTGCTCAAGATTCACTTTTCACTGAACAGTTTTTTGGAAAAAATTTTTTTAAGAGTGATTTTGGGAAAGATTTTATGGATATCGATAAAATAATACAACAAATGAGTGAAAGGCAGAAGAAGTTTTTAGAAAAATATAAGTCTGAATTCCAAAAACAAAAAGAAGAGAAATAAATTGAGAAGATTTTTTTATACCAATATTCTACTGTGATAAACCAGATTTATAAAATTTGTACTTCTGGGAAATCAAATATTTTTTGTTTTTTACCACTTAACTAAGTATATAAATAACTTTGAATTTAAAAACAAAGCCACGCCAACTATTGGTATGGTTAGATGTAGTTTTATTTCAACTCATTAGTGTATTTGAAAATTGCGGGTAATCCTCCTGTGTGCCAAAAAAGTACGTTAGAGTTTGTTGGTATTTTGTTCTTTTTAAAATAATCGAGCATTCCATTAAAAGCACGTCCTGTATAAACGGGGTCGAGTAAAATCCCTTCTTTTCTAGCGAGTTCTTTGATAGTGTTTTTTTCATTTTCGGATAAAATACCATAACCATCTTTGTCATAATCTCTATTCAGTGAAATATCAGCTATCGTAAATTGTTTATTCATTTTTAATAGCATACTACCTTCTTTCACCAAGTTTAGCACTACCTTCTCTAATGATATTCCATTTGTTTCATCTTTATCAATATTAATTGGGATTAATTTTGACTTTAGTTTAAACAATTCAATTCCGAGAATCATTCCGGCCTGTGTACCGCCCGAGCTAGAAGCAAAAAAGATGTAGTCCATCGTTAGATTTTGTTCGGTTAATTGTTCTTTTAATTCCTTCATAGCATTTACAAATCCCATAGCTCCAATAATGTTTGATCCACCGTACGAAATCACAAAACATTTATTTCCATTCTTATCTAATTTGTTTTTCAAGGTTTGTATATCCTCTCCTTTTCTATTTTTTCCAGTGAAATGAATAGTTGCTCCCAAAATAGATGAAAGCAATAAATTTCCATCATATTTTTTTGGGTTTCCCCCACCCAATAATAAATGACACTTGAGTCCAGCAATAGAACAAGCGGCAGCGGTTTGCCTACAATGGTTGGATTGTTGTGCGCCAGCAGTTATAATTGTGTCACATTCTTCATCAAGGGCTTGCTTTATAAGATACTCTAATTTTCTTGTTTTATTTCCTCCAGATGCCAATCCAGTATTATCATCTCTTTTAATGTAAATAGTATAATCAGGATAATTTTTTGATAGATTTTTTAACTTTTGAATAGGAGTCGGAAAAAAACCTAAATTATATTTATTATCAATCATTTTTTATTTATGTCAACTTTTGAGTAATAATTGTTATTCCTTCCATCACAGGGATGCCAAAATCTTTTAACATTTAGTTAATTTTACACCAAACCAAAGTCAGCTAATGGTAAATTATAATATCTTTTTCCGGTTGCTTTAAAAATTGCATTTATTATAGCTGGTGCAATAACTGGCACTCCTGGTTCACCAACACCGGTTGGTCTTTCGGTGCTTTCTACAATCTCTACATACACTTTTGGCGCTTCATTCATCCGTACCATTTTATAATCGTGGTAATTACTTTGTTCTATTGCACCATTTTTAGCAGTAATTTTACCATAAAAAGCCAACGACATTCCAAAAATAGCTGAACCTTCCATTTGTGCTTTTACCGTATTTCTATTTACTACTGTACCACAGTCAATTGCCGTAAATACATTGTGAACTCTTACTTTGTTATTAATTACCGAAACTTCAACCACAGAAGCTACATAGGAATAAAAACTATAATGAACGGCTAATCCATAAGCGTGCCCTTCAGGAAGTTGTTTTCCCCATTCCGCATTTTTGGCAGCAATTTTTAATACATTTTTAAGTCGTGCTGTATTGTATTTTATTTCATCTTGAGTATCCTCAATTCTATCGTTACCAATTAATTGAAGTCTAAATTCTAACGGATCCTTTCTAGCAGCGTGAGCCAATTCATCGGCAAAAACATTAATTGAAAAGCCGTGTGGAATATTAATTACAGAGCGCAACCAACCAATTCTTACATGGGCAGGAGCTTGGCCCACTTCAACCTTTAAATTATCAATTTCAAAAGGAACACCAGAAGCACTCGAAATTTCAAAACCAGCAGCATAATCAACTCCTGGTGAAAAAGTTGAAACTATAGATGGCAAAGCAAAACGATGTAGCCAACCAGTAACATTGCCATTGTTATCTAATGAAGCCTTCATAAATTGTGCACTTACGGTATGGTAATATCCGTGTTTAATATCGTCTTCACGGGTCCAAACTACTTGTACAGGTGCATTAATAGCTTTTGAAACAGCAACTGCTTCAACAATATAATCGGGTTTTGATTTTCTGCCAAATCCACCTCCTAAGAAGGTAACATTGATAATTACTTTATCTTCAGTAGTTTCTAAAAAATCTACAACTTCCTTTCTTGCTGTTTGAGGATCTTGTGTAGGTGCCCAAACTTCACAAGTATCACCTTGAACCCAAGCCACAGCATTTGGCACTTCCATTGGTGCATGGGCTAAATGTGGTAGTTGAAAAGTGCTTTCTACAATTTTAGTTGCATTTTTAAATGCTCTATTAATGTTTCCAGACTCTTTACCAACTTTCCCATTTTTATGAACATTTGATGTAAGTTGATTCATATATTTTTCTGAATCGTATCCCTTATTATCACCATAATTCCATTCAACTTTTAAAGCATCTTTTCCTTTAAAAGCTGCCCAAGTATTAGAGGCAATAACTGCAACTCCACCTAAAGCTCCAAATGGTTTTTCAACTCTTGGAATTTCAATAACATCTATAACTCCTGCAATTTTTAAAGTAGCTGTTTTATCAAAAGATTTTACTGTTCCAAAAGTAACTGGGCAGCGTTGTATTGCAACAAATTTCATATTTGGAATACGTTTATCTAAACCAAATATGGCGCTTCCATTATTGTACTCTTTTACATCAACACTTTTTAGGTTTTTACCAATAAATTTAAAATTCTTCGGATTTTTTAATTTGAAATTTGTTGGAATTTCAAGAGTTTTTGCTTTTTCAACTAAGTTACCAAAAGCTATTTTTTTACCGCTTGTATGTACAATAAAATGATGTTCTGCTGAACATTCATTTTCTGTAACATTCCAAGTTTGAGCCGCTGCACTAATTAACATTGCTTTTGCAATAGCACCCATTTGTCGCATCGTTTCATATAAATAGTGTACACTTCGCGAACCATCGGTATTTTGATCACCATATTTTGTATCTCCAGTTGCCTGTTTTACAATCACTTTGTTCCAATCTGCTTCCATTTCATCCGCAATAACTGAGGTTAATGAAGTGCGAACTCCATTTCCCATTTCAGAACGAGAAGCAATTAAAATTAAGGTTCCATCCGAATTTAATTGAATAAATAAATTTGGATTAAAATCTATCAAATTCTCTGGAGCTTTTTCTTTATCTGAAAAAATAGATGTATTGCAGGCTAAAATCAATCCACCAGAAGCCAATCCAACAACCTTCACAAAACCTCTACGACTTATATTTTTTATAGTTCCCATTAGTTTTGGTTTTTAAGTTCAACAGTTCGGTTAATTGCATTTTTTATACGTTGGTAGGTTCCACATCTGCAGATATTACCAAGCATAGCTTCATCAATTTCAGCTTCTGTTGGGTTATTGTTTTTGTCGAGTAAAGCGGTGGCAGCAATTAGTTGTCCGGGCTGACAAAATCCACATTGTGGCACATTTAAATCGGACCATGATTGTTGCAATAATTGTAAATTTTCTGACACACCTTCAATGGTAATCACGTTTTTTCCTTCAGCAAAAGATACAGGAATCATACAAGATTGAACTGGAGCATTGTCTATCAGTACTTTGCACGATCCGCATACGCCAATTCCGCATCCATATTTTGTTCCCGTAAGTCCAATAATATCTCTAATTGCCCACAATAATGGCATTTCTGGAGCAACATCAATTTTATATTTTTCTCCATTAATTCGAAGTGTAATCATGTTAATCGTTTTGTTAGTTAGTAATTCAGCAACAATTTAAGGATTAATTTTTATATTATAAAAATAAAATATACTTCAACAAGTTTAGCATCACGCATTCTTCATAAAAAACCATCTGTTTCTATAACTTCACCAGCAATCATTTGACCTATGTGAATTTTACCAATCCTTATTCTTACCAATCTCAATGTTGGAAAACCAACGGCAGCAGTCATTTTTCTAACCTGACGAAATTTACCTTCTGTTAACGCAATAGAAACCCAGCTTGTTGGTCCGTGGCGGTAGTCTCTAATTTTTTTGCCTCTTTCGGGCAGATTTGGAATCTCATTAAGTTTATAAACAGCACAAGAATTTGTAATATATTTTATCCCTTCAAAACCAATTTCTACACCATTTTTTAATTTTTCAATTGCTTCCGAAGTAATTTCACCATCAACCTGAGCGTAATATTCTTTTTCGAAGAGGCTACTTCTAATTAATTCGCTCATTTTTCCATCGGTTGTGAGCAACAATAATCCTTCGGAAGGTTCGTCTAATCTACCAATAGCCATAGTTTCTGGTGGAAAAGGAAATAATTCACCCAACATTTTTTTGTTGGTTCTTTTGGTTTGTTTTGTTGTAAACTGACTTAAATAACCATACGGTTTAAAAAGGATAAAATGGTTATGCTTTTCCATTGAGAATTGTATAAACTAATTCTTTTGAAAGTGTTTTACCAGAGGCTTTTTTCCTGATGTCTTCAAAACTATAAAGAAAATCGCATCCGTTTTTATAATTACTACAACCAAAAGCAGTTTTGCCTTTAATAACAGTCCCTTTTTTACATTTTGGGCAACTAATTTTTTTAGGAATCTCATTATTTTTAGTCGAAGTATTCTTTGCTTCAAATTTTAACGTAAAATCATCATCAAAACGAACCAATCCTTCAGTTTCTCCAGTATTCGTTTTAAATCCTTTTAAATTAACGGTGCATCCTTTTTGAATTAATCGTATAAATTGATTTTCTGAAATTGTTTTTTCCATAAAACTAAATGGAAGTAAAAAATTGCAATCACTTTTATAATCGCTACAACCATATGCCGATTTTCCTTTTAAAATAGTTCCATTTTTACATTTTGGACATTTTAATGTTGTAATTCCTTTGGCTTTTTTAGCTGTAGTTCCATAGGAAGTTAGAACCTGTTTCTTTTCAGTATTAATTGTAGCTGAAATATTAGCTCTCACAGTTTCAGAGCGGACTTCATACACCAACTCATCAACCATTTTTTTCATATTGGCAATAAAAATACCTGCGTTAAAAGTTCCTTTTTCAATTTCTTTTAGTTGCTTTTCCCATTGTCCTGTTAATTCAGCCGATTTTAAAAGTTCATTTTGAATCGTATCAATTAATTGAATCCCTGTTGAAGTTGGCACCAATTGCTTTTTGTTACGCTCTATATATTTTCGCCTAAATAGTGTTTCAATTATACTTGCTCTGGTTGAAGGTCTTCCAATACCGTTTTCTTTCATTAATTCACGTAAATCGTCATCATCAATTTGTTTTCCAGCAGTTTCCATGGCACGTAAAAGTGTAGCTTCAGAAAACATATTGGGTGGTTTTGTTTCTTTTTCTAAAAATGAAGGTTCATGTGGTCCTTTTTCTCCTTTTATAAAATTCGGAAGCAATCCAGTTTCATTTTTTTCTTCTGAATTCGAGTCTTCAAAAACAACTCGCCATCCTTTTTTTATAATTTCTTTTCCTGTAGTTCGGAAAGTAACATCTGCAGCTTTTCCAATAACTGTGGTATTCGAAACATCACAATCATCGTAAAACACCCCAATAAAACGTTTGGTAATAATGTTATATACCTGTTGCTGATTGTATTGCAAGTTTATTTGCACACCTGTTGGAATTATGGCGTGGTGATCAGTCACTTTTTTATCATTAAAAACAGTAGTTGATTTCTTGATTTTTTTGTTTAATAAAGGTTGAATTAAAGCAATATAATTGGTTAAATTTTTTAATATTCCAGCTACTTTAGGGTACACATCATTGGGTAAAAAAGTGGTATCAACTCTTGGGTAGGTTACTACTTTTTGTTCGTATAATTTTTGAACAATTTTCAACGTTTCATCGGCTGAAAAACCAAATTTATTATTGCAATAAACTTGTAATCCTGTTAAATCGAATAGTTTTGGCGCATAGTCTTTTCCTGCTTTTTTAGTTACTGAAACAATTTCAAAATTGCTTTCTTTAACTTTATTTGCAAAAATTTCACCTTCTTCTTTTTTTAAAAAACGACCTTCTTCACAGTTAAAAAGTGTTTCTCTATACAATGTTTGCAATTCCCAATAAGGTTGAGGTATAAAATTTTCAATTTCTTTAAATCGGTTTACCACCATCGCCAAAGTTGGAGTTTGCACTCGTCCAATAGATAAAACTTGTTTGTAACCACCGTGTTTTAATGTGTAAAGGCGAGTAGCATTCATTCCTAATAGCCAATCGCCAATAGCTCTTGAAAATCCGGCATAATATAAATTATCGTAATTTTTTGAAGGTTTTAAATTTTGGAATCCTTCTTTAATTGCTTCTGCGGTTAGTGAAGAAATCCACAAGCGTTTTACTTCACCTTTATAATTGGCTTGTTCTAGCACCCAACGCTGAATTAATTCTCCTTCTTGACCAGCATCTCCACAGTTTATAACCAACGTTGCTTTGTTAAATAAGCTTTTAACAATATTAAACTGTTTTTTAATTCCAGGATCGTTTGTAACTTTTGTTAGAAATTTTTCGGGAAGCATAGGTAAATTATTCAAATCCCAACTTTTCCAATGCGGTTTGTAATCGTTAGGCTCTAATAAAGTACATAAATGTCCAAAAGTGTAGGTTACAGCATAACCGTTTCCTTCAAAATAACCATCTCGTTTTGTGTTTGCGCCTAAAACAGTTGCAATTTCGCGTGCTACACTTGGTTTTTCGGCAATACAGACTTTCATTTTAAATTTATTTTGAAGTTGGAAAAATACGGAATTTTGATGAAATGAATAGGAAAGAATCGTTGAATTATAAGCATATGTAAATGAATGTATTATATTTTTATACTCGTAATGAATAATCTTTTTTTGGGAAAAAGAATAATTAAACAAACCCATAAGTTTTTAACAATAAATTTATTAATACATTTATCGCATTAAAATAAAATCAATGAAATTATATACCATAGAGGAAATAAACTCCTTTCTTAATGGAGAATTAATAGGCTCCACAACCCATAAAATTTGTGGACCTGAACAATTGCAAAAAGCAACAATAAATCATATTGGTTTTATAGGAAACAAAAAATTTCTGAATTTATGGCAAGATTCTAAGGCTTGTGCCGCTGTTGTTAATGCAGATTTAGTGCTGGAACCTGGTCAAAATAGAGCCTTGATAAAAGTAAAAAATGCCGATTTGGCAATGGCTAAATTATTAGAAGTTTTTGCGCCAAATGCACCTCAATTTGACGTTGATATTCATCCTACTGCGGTTATACATGTATCCGTTAAAATTGGATCAGGCTGCAAAATTGGTGCTAATTGTTATGTTGGAAAAGATGTTATTTTAGGAAACGAAGTAATTTTATATCCAAATGTTTGCATTTTTGATGAAAGTAAAATTGGAAATAACACCATTATATGGTCAGGAACTGTTATTCGTGAACGTAGCGAAATTGGTAGCCATTGTATTTTTCATAGTAACGTAAGTATTGGGGCAGATGGTTTTGGGTATAGACCAAGTGAAGAAGGTAAAGGGTTGGTTAAAATTCCACATATTGGAAATGTTGTTATTGGAAATTATGTTGAAATAGGAGCAAATACAACTGTCGACAGGGCAAAATTTAGTTCAACAATTATTGGAGACGGATGTAAAATTGATAATTTGGTGCAAATAGCACATAATTGTATTTTAGGTCGTTCTTGCATCATGGCAGGGCAAAGCGGTTTGGCAGGTTCGGTAACTTTAGGAGACGGAGTTATGATTGGTGGGGGAAGTTCTATTAAAGATCATCTTACACTTCATTCTGGTGCTGTTGTTGGTGGTGGTTCGGGCGTTATGAATGATGTTGCTGCAGGGAAAACAGTTGTTGGTTACCCAGCAACGGATTCAAGAGAAATGTTTAAGCAATGGGTTGCCTTGAGAAAATTAGGTAGAAGTTAATTAAAAATAGGTATTTATGAAAAAATCACTAAAAGAAATAAAACCAGGTGTTGGGTTAGGAAATTTAAAATTTGGAATGAGTAGGGAAGCAGTTAGATTAATGCTAGGAGAACCATCATTTATTGATAATGCGAATTAAGGGTTAAAAATCACAAGAAAAAAGCAAAAAATTTATGATAAAAAGCAATAAAATATTTGCATAAAAGCCTGATAATCAGTATATTTATAGTGAATTTCAAACATTATAAAAAACATGATTAATCAGGC
>NZ_JAUYUD010000017.1 GCF_030692605.1 Lutibacter sp. | reverse complement strand
CTGATTAATCATGTTTTTTATAATGTTTGAAATTCACTATAAATATACTGATTATCAGGCTTTTATGCAAATATTTTATTGCTTTTTATCATAAATTTTTTGCTTTTTTCTTGTGATTTTTAACCCTTAATTCGCATTATTATTTATTCCTTATTCTTTTCGTTTCTCATTCATAAATTAAATGAACGAATATGGAAAGGTTCAAAAATTAATATAATTGGTGTCATTTTAATTTGGCTAATTTTTTTGGCTGCATTTTGTGATATTATTGAAAATATAGCTTTAATACAACTGCTTTTAGGCGATTTGCTACAAAAATGGAGTTCAATTGCTTTTTATTCAGCTATTTTTAAATTTTCTTTGTTGACCGTAGGTTTATTATTTACTATTATAACTTCTTTCGTTTTAATCTTTAAAAAAATATTCTTAAATAAATATTCTTAAATACGTAATTAATACCTAAATTTGCAGCATCTCAAAAGGGGTGCCTAAAACGGCTGAGATCAAACCCATTGAACCTGAACAGGTAATGCTGTTAAGGGAAGTAAGTAACAATTTAATTAACATCGATTAATTACCTCTTTTTAAATCGTTTTATTTTATATAAATGAAACATTTAATCTTTATTTTAATAATTGTATTTTCAATAAATACACAATCTCAAGAGTTATTTAAACTTTCTGGAAAAGTAACTGATGGTGAGAATACACTTCCAGGAACAACAATTTTAGTAAAAGGAACAACTACTGAAACAACTACAAATTTTGAAGGTGAATTTTCATTCTCTTTAAAAAAAGGAGATTATACTTTAGTTATTAGTGCTTTAAGCCAACCTAAGGAAGTAAAAATAACTTTAACGAAAAATCTATTTATCACCATTGATATGGCCGACAGTTATATTAATTTAAATGAGGTTTTAGTCTCTGCCGTAAGAGTAAAAGCCAATTCACCGGTTACGCATACTAACGTTACCAAAGAAGATTTAGTAAACAGAAATTTAGGGCAGGATATTCCGGTATTATTAAATTATTTACCTTCTGTAGTTACAACTTCCGATGCTGGTGCAGGAGTTGGCTATACCGGTATTAGAGTTAGAGGAAGTGATGCTACTCGTGTTAATATTACTATTAATGGAATTCCATACAATGATGCTGAAAGTCAAGGGACATTTTGGGTAAATATGCCCGATTTTACTTCTTCAACTGAGAGTATGCAATTACAACGTGGTGTTGGAACTTCAACCAATGGATCTGGTGCTTTTGGTGCAAGTCTAAATTTGTTAACCGATGCTGTTTCTACTAATGCGTTCGGAGAAATTAGCAACTCTTTTGGTTCTTATAACACTAAAAAACACACCGTTAAATTTAGTACTGGAAAAATTAATAAACACATCGAATTTTCAGGTCGTTTCTCAAAAATTGATTCTGATGGGTATATTGACAGAGCGTGGTCCGATTTAAAATCCTATTTTTTACAAGCCGCTTATGTTGATGATAACACCTTAATTAAAGCATTGACTTTTGGAGGTCATGAGAAAACATATCAGGCTTGGTATGGGGTAACAAAAGAAGAAATGGAAACTTTAGGCCGTACTTACAACCCGTATTTTTATGAAAACGAAATTGACAATTATAATCAAGATCATTATCAATTACATTGGAACCAAAAACTATCTGAAAACTGGTCTGCAAACCTTGGGTTAAATTATACTTATGGCCGTGGTTATTATGAACAATTTAAAGAAAGTGAAGATTTTTCAGATTACAATTTAACTCCTATAACTATTGGTGGTGCTACCATAGACAAAACGGATTTAATAAGAAGACGCTGGTTAGGCAATGATTTTTATGTTTTAAATGCCAATGCAACCTATAAAAATAATGGCTTGGAACTAATTTTTGGAACCTCACTTAGCACGTATCTGGGAAAACATTTTGGCGAAATTATTTGGGCTGAATTTACAAGTAATTCAGAAATAAGAGACCATTATTATGATAGTAAAACCGAAAAAAAAGATTCAAATATATTTGGGAAAATAACTTATAATTTAAATGATTCTTGGACTTTATTTGCTGATTTGCAAGCTCGTTTTGTGAAATTTGACACCAAAGGATTGACTTCAGATAGAGAGGCTATAAATGTTGATGAAAATTATTCATTTTTTAATCCGAAAGCGGGTGTAACTTTTAAAGCTAATGAAAACAACAGTTTGTATTTATCGTATGCAAAAGCAAATAAAGAACCGAATAGAAACGATTTTGAAAATGGAGTGAATACTTCTGAAAAATTAAATGACTTTGAGTTAGGATGGCGTTTTAATAATGGAACTTTTAAAGTGAATTCAAACATTTATTATATGCTTTATAAAGATCAGTTAGTTTTGACTGGTGCAATTGATGATACTGGAGCTCCATTAAGAGCAACCAGTGGAAAAAGTTACCGTTTAGGTTTAGAAATTGATGCTCAGATTTCAATTTCAAATGAATTTAGTTTACAACCAAATATTGCAATAAGTAGTAATAAAAATGTTGATTTTATAACCTCTTGGAATGGCGAATTAACTGATTTAGGAAAAACAAATCTTTCATTTTCACCAAATTTAATTATTGGAAACGCTTTTGTTTATCAACCTACAAAAAATGTTCAACTTTCATTATTATCAAAATATGTTGGAGAACAATATATGGGAAATGTAGATAATGAAAATTCAAAATTAGATAGTTATTTTGTAAATGATTTCAATTTTTCGTATGAAATTAAACCAAATAGCATTTTTAAATCCATCTTATTTAGTGCATTAGTAAATAATATTTTTAATGTAAAATATATTTCGAATGGGTATTATTATACTTATGATGACACTTGGTCTATAACTGGAGAAACTACAACTTTAGATGGTGCAGGTTATTATCCTCAAGCTACAAGAAACTTTTTAATTGGAGTTACATTGAAATTTTAACATAAAAAAAAACCGAGGCATTGACGAGGCCACTGACCTCGTTTTTTTTTATTTCTCATCTGAAATCATTCTTCCAGTTGCACAACTAACAAACGATTTTGCTTTATGTAATATTGTGTTTGCATCACCCACTTCTGGATAACCCATAGTTGCTAATTTTTCTTTTACTGAAGTTAAAATAGCTTCATCATTTGAATCTATAGAAACAATTGATTTATCTAAATCTACTTCAACAGTATTAACACCTTTTACGGTTAATAATCCTTTTTTAATTGAGTTTACACACCCACCACACTTCAAATTTAATATCTCTATTTTATTCATTTTTGATTTGTTTAGACTTCAAAATTACAAAAATTATACAACTTAAGAATGACCACCAATTACAATTTTCATTACTTTTAAGTTTAGCATAAAAAAATTATAAATTTGAACTATGAAGCAAACTCTCATAAAACGCACTAGTATTCCTGGTTCTGTACCAAAAGACATATTGCTATATGGTATCGTTTTTTCTTTACTTTTTTTCATTTTAAAATAATTTAATTACAATTTATTCAGGTATTAACCACCAAAACGGTTTAGCCTTCGCTTTGTATAAAAACATGTAATGCATAAATAATTTCATCCAATGGCCTGCAGTTCCAACAACACCTACTGTATCGTTTATATTTCTTCCCCATTTTGGGTATTTTTCCCAATCTTGTACAATAGGATTAACAGTCATTACTGCTGCTTGTCCTTTAAATAATCCATATCCTGCTGACACTATACAAGCTGCGCCCATTTTAGCCATAGAAGCTTTATGTGGATGCTCAATTTTACCGACTTTTATAGAATGAATTACATTTTGTGCAACTATTTTTCCAATTACTCCTGAAGGCATTCCTGTTCTTGGAGGTGTAGGAAAAATTTTAGTTCCATTAGGACTTTGCATTGGTTTAGACATACCATGCGGAGGCGCAAAAGCAATTCCTGCAGCATATATATTATCGTACTCGCAACTCTGATAAATTGAAGGCCAATCTTCAGCTTTCCAATCTTCATATTCTTTTGGAGTGTAATCTGCATCTACTTTCATCATTCCATTTGCAGCAAAAACTTCAAATGTAATATCACTATTTTCTTTATTAAAAGCTTTCATACCTGCACCCGAAAAACCAGGAATTAACATCGCAAAATCAAATTCTTTAGTGTGAAATTCTCCTTCTAAATTTTCATAATAAATTTTCCCTTCTTCAACCTTATAAACACCAGCCCTTTTTATCCATCTAATTCCGTATTCCTTTAAAATAGATTCGGTGAATATTTTAGTTGGCGTTATATACCCATTCTTTTTTATATAAGCACCACCCATACCAAAGTCTCCTAACTCATATTCATTAGAAATCCACCACATATCAGCTAAATGCGTTAACTTTCTTTTTCCTATTTCAAAAGCAATATTTAAAATATATTCAAAAGCAGCACCTTGACAAGTAGCCAACGCATGACCTGTACCTACCACAAAAGTTTGCCTTTCTCCATTTTCCATTTTCTTTAAAGACTCTTGTAGTTTTTTCCAAGAATGCTCGGCATGGTCATACGTACAAACGGATTCTGTGAATTTATGAGGGCCTAACCCTTCAGTTGCTTCAAAATTTAATTTTGGCCCTGTACTATTTATCAAAAAATCATACGAAACTTTTTCCTCTTTTCCTTCATTTTCACCAGTCACA
Organism: Lutibacter sp.; assembly: GCF_030692605.1. Classification (GTDB taxonomy): domain Bacteria; phylum Bacteroidota; class Bacteroidia; order Flavobacteriales; family Flavobacteriaceae; genus Lutibacter. The sequence continues at coordinate 69,663 of NZ_JAUYUD010000017.1, read as the reverse complement.
TATTTAATAGTGACAAATCCTTTTTCGTTTTCAGCATCTCCTTCTGGGTGAATTGCAATAGCTAAGGCTTGTTTATATACTACACCCATTTTTTTATATACAGGAGCTAATTCAAATTTCACTTGATCGGGAGTCATTAATCCAACTCCAACCCAGATGTTAGAAGGAATCCACTGAAAGTTACTATTTGGTGAAACCATTACAACTTCGTGACCCTTTTTTAGAGCTCTGCTTAAATAAGAAACCGCTGTATGACCAGATATTCCAGCTCCTAAAACAACAACTTTTGCCATATTAATTATTTTTAAATTCTATACTCCAAATCCCTCTAACATCTCCATTTTTATAGCCAATAGCCATATCTTTTGGATACAATGTTTTAATTAATGAATCTGTTTCAACTGTTAATTCTTCACCAAGTTTGCCATGACATACTAAACATTTTGCATCGATAATAATAGGTGCATAGAATTGCACATTACCATTTGTGTTTTTTTCAACAATTGGTTTTAAGTCAGATTTATTTTGAATGGCTTTCTCATATTGTGTAACTATTTGTAATTCACGATCTGCTGCAAGATTATTGGTATTTCTAATTCTATCAGAAGTTCTTTTTACTGTTACATTAAATTTTTCTTCCATACTATTTGTAATTGACATTGCTTCAGTATGACAAAACGGAATTGCTTGTTTTGGACCTCCCAATTTCATTTGGGTCATTAAATTAGAGCTAAGTTCTTTATAAGTTGCCTGAGTAATTTCAGTTCCTTTTTGGGTATATTTTTCTTTTTCTTCCTCTGTTAATGAATTAGAACAAGATGTTAAAATTAAACCCATAAAAATTAGAAAATATTTCATTGCTATTTTTTTACTTCTAAATTATTTCGTTCCCAATTAACAATTCCTCCTTGCAGGTCATACACTTTTTTAAATCCTAAAGCTGTAATTTGAGATGAAGCTGATGATGTTCTATTTCCAGACCTACAATACAAATAAAGAGTTGTACTTTTTTCATATTTTGATACTTGATCTAAAAAAGTGCTATCAAAATAATTGATGTTAATTGCTCCTTGAATATGACCCTGGTTAAATTCCTGTGGCGTTCTAATATCAATAATTAATTGATTTAAAGATTTTTCTTTAAACTCCATAGGGGTTAATACTTTAACCGCCGTTTCTTGTGATTTTGTATTACAACTAAAGCTAAAAATAGCTAAAAATAGTAGTAAAGTTAAGTTAATAGTTCTTTTCATTTGTTTTTGATTTTTTACAAAAGTAAAGTTACGATTAAAATTTAGCAGTAACCAAAGTTACTGTTATCAAAAAAATTAATTTTGATTGTAAACGATTGACAAGCAAAATATCTATAAAAATGCAAACTCTTCTTATTCTTCTATTGAATTCATAAAAGTAATTTTCATAGCATTATTTTTTATAACTTTGATTATTACTTATTTAATTCTAAAATTATGAATGTGCTCACTTCTTTATCAACATCTCTTGATACCAAAACTGGAACCGCTTATAGCTTAATCAGAATATTTTTAGGAATTGCACTTACGGTTAGGGGTTGGCTAATTTTGGCAAACCCAGAATCCTTAATTGATTTGGGCGTAAATCGAGAATTGTTTGTTTGGGTTTCTTTAGTGGGGGTTACTCACCTTATTGGCGGTGTGCTTTTATGCATTGGTTTTTTAACAAGATTAGGAGCCTTAATTCAAATTCCAATATTATTTAGTGCTGCTTTTTTTATACATGCACATACCAAATTGATGATGGGTGGACAGTCTATTGAGTTGGCCTCCTTGGTTTTATTTTTACTTTGCATGTTTTTTGTTTTTGGTGCAGGATCTTTTTCAATAACTGAATTTATGTCAAACAAAAAATAATAATTCTTTTCTTTTATGCATAAAAACTAACGATTAATATCAATCTCTTTTGATAAAAAAAAAAGGGAAAGCAAATACTTCCCCAAACATATTAATTTTAAAAAACATTTATAATAATGTAGTTGGACAAACATAATCCGTTAGTTTAACTCCTGTATCTTTTAAGTCTTTAAAACCACCCCTAACATCTGTTACTTTTTTCACTCCATTTGCTTGAAAAATTGATGCGGCAATTAATGATCTATAACCAGTTGCACAATGTAAAAAATACTCTTTATTTGGATTTATTTCAGCAAAATTAGAATGAATAAAATCTAACGGAAAGTTCTCAACACCTATCACATGCTCTGATAAATATTCTGATTCTTTTCTAACATCCAAAGCAACTTGCATAGAACCATTTTTTAGTTTATTTGCAAATTGAGTTGCAGACATAGAACCAATTTTATCAACTTTATGCCCAGCAGCTTTCCAAGAATGAATACTACCTCTCAAATAACCTAAGGTATTGTCGTACCCAACTCGAGAAAGACGAATAACAACTTCCTGCTCTCTTCCCTCTTCTGCAATAAAAATTATTTTTTGATTGATATCTTTAACTAAAGAGCCTACCCAAGGTGCAAAACCACCTTCAACACCAATATACCATGCCCCAGGAACAGTACCCTCTTCTGCGTAAATTTCTTTGGTGCGTGTATCAATTACCAATATATCCTTTTTCTCACTCATTTCTTTAAAAGTATCAGCATCTATTGGTGTGGTTCCTTTATGAATAATTTCATCAATACTAATGTTAACTCCTTTATTCATTCTAACATTATTGCCAAAGTACTGTGGTGGTGGTTTTAAGCCTGTTGTAACTTCTACAATAAACTCTTCTTTGGTCATATCAGCTCTCAACGCATAGTTTGTTTTCTTTTGATTTCCTAAAGTGTCAAAAGTTTCTGAACTCATATTTTTTCCGCAAGCTGAACCAGCGCCATGATTTGGATACACAATAATATCATCTGGTAAAGTCATAATTTTGTTTCTTAGAGAATCATATAAATGACCTGCTAAATCTGCTTGTGTTAAATCTGATTTCACTGCTAAATCAGGTCTTCCAACATCTCCAATAAATAAACAATCACCTGTGAACACGTATGGCTTTTTCCCCTTTTCATCTATTAATAAATAGGAAGAGGATTCCATTGTATGACCAGGTGTATGTAACAATTGAAGTTTTAAATCTCCAATTTTAAAGATTTCACCATCTTTTCCTTGATGAATGTTATAAGCAGGATCTGCGTTAGGACCAAAAACAATGGTTGCCCCAGTTTTTTTTGCTAGATCTACCTGACCAGATACAAAATCGGCATGAAAATGAGTTAAAAATATATATTTAATCTTTGCTCCATCAACTTTCGCCATCTCTATATAAGGTTCAGTTTCTCTTAAAGGATCAATAATTGCTGCTTCACCGTTGGAATGGATATAATATGCCATTTCCGCCAAACATCCTGTAAATAATTGTTCTACTTTCATCTGTTTAAGTTTTATTTTTTTTAATTATCAGATGGAATTCGCATAATAATAATTTCGTTCAATATTGAAATTTTTAATATGCTCATTTCATAATAATCTGAATTTAAAATTGTTAATCATATTTTGAGATATTTCAAAATTACGAGATAGATTTTTTTTATTTGTAATCTAAATCACACTATTGGTGGTATTAAAAAATAGTTAACGATTTGTTTGCTTTACATATTTAAAATGTTCCTTTGCAAATTCCCTACTCGTTTTATTCTTTTCAAATGCGTCTACAGCTTCTTGTATGCTTATAAAACAATTTTCATATTTTATTTTAACCATAATTCCTGCTTTTTGCAACACATCTCTTACTGGTCCTTTCATACCAGTAAATGCAATATCAATGTCCAAGTTTTTATGTTTTTCAATAACATCATTTAACATGTAAATTCCAGAGCTATCAATACTATTAATACTTTCACCGTCAATAATTATCAGTTTTAATTCTTCTCCCTTTTCTGAAACATATTCTTCTAATTTATCTTTAAAAAATTGAACATTGGCAAAATATAATTCAGCATCAAATCGTATAATTAAAATAGCTGAATTTATTTCCAATAAACCTTCGAACCTTTTTAAATTTCGATAAAAGTGAGTTTTCGGAATTCGTCCTAAAATTGCAATATGAGGCTTAGTACTGCTATAAATTAACATCCCTAAGGATAAAATAACACCTATTAAAATTCCTTCTTTTATCCCAACGGTAGCAGTTGTTATAAGTGTAATATTTAAAATAAATAATTCTTTTTTTGAATATTTTAATAATTGCTTTGGAACAGTAAAATCGAGTAATCCAAATACTGCAACTACAATAATAGCAGCCAAAACCGCTTCTGGTAAATAGTAAAAGACTGGTGTTAAAAATAATAGAGAAAAGCCTACAACCACAGCAGAAATTATGGATGCAAGCGGTGTTTTCGCTCCTATTTGATTATTTACCGCAGATCTAGACAAGCCACCTGTTCCTGGAAAAGTTTGAAAAAAAGAACCTACCATATTTCCCAAACCTATTGCAATAAATTCCTGGTTTGGAACTACTTTATAATCATTATGTTTCAATTCAATAGCTTTTGCAACTGAAATTGCCTCCAAAAAAGCAATAAATGATAATGTTAATGCAATTGGAAATAAATCAATAATAACATTTTTAGTGAAGTTAGGCATCTTAAAAACTGGTAACCCACTAGGAACATTTCCAATTATTTTAACTCCAAGTTGCTCTAAATTAAAAGCTCTAACAACTAAAATTCCAAATATTACAACAACTAAGGCTGCAGGGATTTTTTTTGTTAAATGTTTAAAGAACACTAAAATTAAAATTGAAACGACTCCAATTGTTAATGTTAAATAATTTATTTCTTTAATATGTTGAAACACATCAATTACTAATTTATGCATTTCATTATTTCTCTGAATATTAATTCCCAATAAGTTCTTTAATTGGCTTAAGGCAATTATTAAAGCTGCCGCAGATGTAAATCCGCTTATAACTGGTCTCGATAAAAAATTAACTAAAAAACCCAATTTAAATACCCCAAATAATATCTGCAAAACACCCATTATAAAAGATAATAAAATGGCAAATTCAATAAATTTATCTGTTCCTATTTCAGCTAATGTAGCAACACCAGATGCCACAATTAATGAATCCATTGCGACTGGGCCAACAGATAATTGACGAGAGGTACCAAAAATTGCATATACAATTTGAGGGATCATTGCTGTGTATAGTCCATATATTGGAGGTAATCCAGCAATCATTGCGTACGCAATACCCTGTGGAACAAGTATTATACCAACTGTTAATCCAGCACTAATATCGCCCTTTAACCATTTCTTTTTATAATTTGGAAGCCAACTTAGAATTGGAAATATATTATTTATGCTCATTTAATAAACTCAATTTACATTCATCAAAAACCTTGATTTTACAAGGTTTTATCATTTTTTTATGAATTTCTGTGATGGCAGTTTTTTTATCAGAAAAGAAAATATTTTCTCCCATTTTATTAATAAATCCACCTTTTCGTAACACATCTTGACTCACAATTTTTAATCCTGTGAAATAAATTCCCCCACGTGAATTTTGCCATTTTGCAATTTCATGAGTTAGCCATTCTGAAGCTGCCAAATCAATAAAATTTATTCCTTCAGCAGCAATTAACACATGTCGAGTTTCATCATTATCATACAATTTAGCAAGGTAATCAGAAATTTTTTCAATAGATCCAAAATAGATAGAACCATCAATTCTAATAATTTTTAAATTAGAACATTCTTTTGCATTTTTATCTCTAATAATATTTACAAACCTACCTTTCTTGTTTAGGCCTAAAATTGCAATATTTGGCTTGGACGTACGCTCCAAGTAAAAGAAAAACGAAACAAAAATTCCTGTTATTAAAGCAAACTCTAAATCGAAAAATAAAGTTCCCAATAAGGTAGTAAGCAAAATTATCAACTCCCGTCTACTACTTTTATATACTTGCTTTATATGATGAAAATCAATTAAATTATAACCTACCAATAAAATAATACCGCCCATAGCAGCTTTTGGTAAATAAGAAGCATAAGAAGCTAAAAGTAACAAAACAATCATTAAAAATAATGAAGCAATTATTGCTGCAAAAGGTGTTTTTGCACCCGCCTGATGATTAACTCCAGAACGGGTAAACGATCCAGATCCAGCATAGCTAGAAAAGAAACTACCAATTAAATTTGACAGCCCTTGTCCTATAAACTCTTGATTGCCATCAATTTTTTGATGAGTATGTAATCCTATAGATCTACCAATTGCGACAGCTTCAATTAAGCCTAAAAGTGCAAGAACCATTGCTCCCGAACTCAATAAATTTATAGTATTAAAATTAATATCTGGCACATTAAATGGTGGTAAATTTGACGGAATATTACCTACTGTTTCTATGCCATGTGCTTCTCCACCTAACAATATTGCACCAACACTTCCCAATATCATAGCAATTAACATATAATATCTAGACAGTGGTTTTATTACTATTTTAACTAATACGGCAATTACTAAAGTGCCCAATGCTACTCCAAAAACATACCAATTTGTATCGAATATATTTCGACTAATGTGCAATACAATATCAACTATTGTGCTTCCTTGAGGTACTTGAATTCCAAAAACATGTTTTAGTTGTTTAAATGCGATTAAGATTCCTGCTCCAGCGGTAAAACCAATAATTACTGAGTGAGATACAAAATTTACTAGTTTCCCCATTCTAAAAACACCCATCAAAAACTGAAATAACCCAGCCAAAAAAGTAAGAACCAAGGCTAAAGAAATATATGTTTCTAAATCGGATTCTGGTGAAACAATTTTTATTAAAGTTGAATAAACAACTATTGAAATTGCCGTAGTTGGTCCCGAAATTAAATGGTATGAGCTGCCAAATAAAGCAGCAATTATGGGTGTAATCATTGCCGTATAAAACCCATATATTGGAGGTAAGCCAGCTATCATAGCGAAAGCTACCGCCTGTGGAATTACAATTATAGTACCTGTGATACCAGCAATTAAATCATCTTTCCAAGTTTTTTTTACTAACGGAAGCCACTTTAAAAAAGGAAATAAATTTTTAAAATTCATTTTTAAAAATATAAGAATTATCGCGTCATACAAAAGTACGTTGCTTCTAATTTTAAAATGTGATGAGGATCACTTAATTTAAAATAGTTCTCCTTGGCTTTTGCCTTTAATTTTACCTAAATGCAAATATGCTCTTTCCGTTACTTCTCTTCCTCTGGGAGTACGCATAATAAACCCTTCTTGAATTAAAAAAGGTTCATATACTTCTTCAATTGTTTCAATATTCTCACCAACAGCAGTTGCAATAGTGCTAATGCCAACAGGCCCGCCTTTAAACTTATCAATAATAGTATTTAATATCTTCGTATCCATTTCATCCAGTCCATGAGCATCTACATGCAAAGCTCCTAACGCATACCTAGCTATTTCAATAGTAATATTTCCATTTCCTTTTATTTGAGCAAAATCACGTACCCTTCTCAAAAGTGCATTTGCAATACGAGGAGTTCCTCTACTCCTACCTGCTATTTCAATTGCAGCTTCCATAGAAATTGGTACATTTAATATTAATGAACTTCGTTGAATAATTGTAGTTAAAAGTTCTGCAGAATAATATTGTAATCTACTACTAATTCCAAAACGAGCTCGCATAGGTGCAGTTAAAAGTCCCGATCGTGTTGTTGCCCCAATTAATGTAAAAGGTTCTAAATCAATTTGCACTGTTCGAGCATTTGGCCCGGATTCAATCATAATATCAATTCGATAATCTTCCATGGCAGAATATAAATATTCTTCAACAATAGGACTTAACCTATGTATTTCATCGATAAATAAAACATCTCTATTTCCCAAATTGGTCAATAATCCAGCCAAATCACCCGGTTTATCCAAAACAGGACCTGAAGTAATTTTTAAATTGGCATTCAATTCATTAGCTAAAATATGTGCAAGTGTCGTTTTTCCAAGTCCTGGAGGACCATGAAACAAGGTGTGATCTAGCGCTTCGTTCCTTAAATTGGCTGCTTCAACAAAAACTTTTAAATTTTCTAAAATTTGCTCTTGTCCTGTAAAATCATCAAAAGTTAAGGGGCGTAGTTTTTTTTCAACGTCTAATTCTTCTGGTGAAAAATTCTCTTTATCAGGATTTAAGTTTTCGTTCATAAAAACAAAGATAATGAAGTAAAATAATTAATAATGAATAATTAAAAAAATTCAACCGCTGTCGTATATATAATAATTCATAAAAAAAACTCAGTACATTTCTAAAAGAATTATGCTGAGTTTTAATTATTCATTAAATGTTTTTTTAAGATTCTTCTTCTCCTTCTTTTAACGGTATTGTTTGTAACACAAAATCTTCATCATGTCCAGGCTTGCTATAATCGTAAGCCCAACGATGTACCGCTGGGATTTCACCTGGCCAGTTTCCATGTATATGTTCAACGGGTGTGGTCCATTCCAAGGTATTTGATCTCCAAGGATTTTGTTCTGCTTTTTTACCTTTGTATATACTTATGAAAAAGTTGGCTAAAAATATTATTTGTGCCAAACCACCCAAAATGGCGAACCATGTTATTAAAATATTCACATCAGAAACATCGTCAAACAATGGAAAAGCGGTGTTATTATAATATCTTCTAGGCAAACCTGCCAACCCAATAAAGTGCATTGGAAAAAATACTCCGTAAGCTGCCACGGCAGTTATCCAAAAATGCCAATAACCAAGGGTTTTATTCATCATTCTTCCAAACATTTTTGGAAACCAATGGTATACCCCTGCAAACATTCCATAAATTGCCGATACACCCATAACTAAATGAAAATGCGCAACAACAAAATAAGTATCGTGCACATTAATATCTAAAGCACTATCTCCTAATACCAATCCTGTTAAACCCCCAGAAATAAATGTTGAAACCAAACCAATTGAAAACAACATAGCTGGATTCATCTGTAAATTTCCTTTCCACAAAGTGGTTATATAATTAAAAGCTTTTACGGCAGACGGAATTGCAATTAACAATGTTGTAAATGTAAATACCGAACCTAAAAATGGATTCATTCCAGACACAAACATGTGATGCCCCCAAACTATTGTCGATAAAAATGCAATAGCAATAATTGAACCTATCATTGCTCTATATCCAAAAATTGGTTTTCTGGAGTTTGTTGCAATTATTTCAGAAGTAATTCCTAATGCTGGTAATAACACAATATATACTTCAGGATGACCTAAGAACCAAAATAAATGTTCAAATAATACCGGTGAACCACCTTGATAATGCAATACTTCTCCTTGAATAAATATATCTGATAAATAAAAAGAAGTTCCAAAACTTCTATCAAAAATCAATAATAAAGCTGCCGATAACAACACTGGAAATGAAACCACTCCAATAATTGCAGTTACAAAAAATGCCCAAATAGTAAGTGGAAGTCTTGTCATTTTCATTCCTACTGTTCGTAAATTAAGCACTGTAACAATGTAGTTTAATGATCCCAAAAGAGAGGAAGCTACAAAAATTGCCATTGAAATCAACCACATTGTCATTCCTAATCCAGAACCAGGGATTGCTTGTGGCAATGCACTTAAAGGAGGGTAAATAGTCCACCCTGCTGATGCTGGTCCAGCTTCAATAAAAAGCGAAAGCACCATGATTACACTAGAGATAAAGAATAACCAATACGACACCATATTTAAAAATCCAGATGCCATATCCCTTGCTCCAATTTGTAATGGAATTAATAAATTACTAAATGTTCCACTTAATCCGGCTGTTAATACAAAGAATACCATAATGGTACCATGAATTGTTACCAAGGCCAAATAAATATCTGGAGTCATAACTCCACCATCTTGGTGACGACCTAAAAAAGCCTCTATAATACTAAAAGAAGTGTCGGGCCAAGCAATTTGTAAGCGAAAAAGCATTGACATAAACACACCAATAATTCCCATAAAAATACCAGTAACTAGGTACTGTTTTGAAATCATTTTATGATCCGTACTAAAAACGTATTTTGTTATAAATGTTTCTTTATGATGATGATCTGACATATTTATTTTTTTTAGTAGTCCTACTTTATTTTTTATTGAGAGATTGCTTGTGCCAAAGTTTGTTGCCCTTTTAACCATGAATTAAAAGCAGCCTCTTCTTCAACTATAATTTTCATTTGCATATTGTAATGAGATGCACCACAAATTTTATTGCATAATAACAAATAATCGAACTCATAAGGATCTTCTCCTTTTTCGGCCCTTATTTTATTGATGCCTTCAACTTTTGCAATTGTTTCTTCATTGGCTCTCATTTCTGAAGTTGTTAATTTAGGTGTAAACGCAAACTGAGTTACCATTCCAGGTACACAATTCATCTGAGCCCTAAAGTGGGGCATATATGCAGAATGCAATACATCTTGTGAACGAAATTTAAAAATAACTTTTCTTCCTTTTGGCAACCTTAATTCTCTAACAGCAATATCATCATTCGCATTTTTATCCGTCATATCTACACCCATTGTATTTATTCCTTCAATTAAACGAACATTTGCTTTTCCTAATTCATTATCAGCACCTGCATATCTAGCTTCCCACTGAAATTGTTTTGCATATACTTCAACAATTAACGGATTTTCGGCATCTGAAGAATCCATAACGTCATTCCAAACGGTTAAACCGTACAATACTAATCCAGCTAAAACAACCGCAGGAACAATAGTCCAAATCATTTCTAACTTGTGGCTATCTGCATAAAACAATGCTTTTCTACCTTTTATTCCTCGATATTTAAATGAAAAGTAAAATAACAAAAATTGCGTAACTGCTTGAACAAATAAAATTAATAACATTGTAATTAAATACAATGTGTCATATTGTTCACCTTCCACAGAGGCAGCTTCAGGTAATAATATTACCGAATATTTCCAAAATGAAAAAATCATTAATCCATAAAAGAAAACTCCAAAAACGGCAAATAAAATACCTTGCGTATTGTTATCCTTATCTGTTGCTATTGTTCCTTTCAGATTAAAAATATTTGTTATTTGCCAAATTGCAATGGCTACGATAATTGCTAATAAAACATAAAGTAATGCTGTCATATTTTTTTGTTAGTTGTTTTAGTGGCGTAAAATATAAAAAAATCCTGAATAATTGACATTCAGGATCCTTCCTATTAAATATTTTTAAATTTTAATAATGAAAATGTTCACTTTCTTTTAAGAATGGGCTTCCTTTTGCTAATAATGGTGCTTTTGTTAAAGCAGAGAAAACCACGTAAATAAATATTCCTAATATTAATAAAACTGAACTTATTTCAGAAATTCCAATAAACCATTGATCACCAACAGTTGCTGGCATAATCATTACATAAATATCAATATAATGTCCTATTAATATGATAATTCCTGTACAAACAATAAACCAATTTACACGTTTAAAATCGCTATTCATTAATACTAATAAAGGAAAAACAAAGTTTAAAACAACCATTCCTAAAAACGGAATCTTATAATCATTAAATCTTGATACAAAATATGTAACCTCTTCTGGAATATTAGCATACCATATTAACATAAATTGTGAGAACCATAAATAGGTCCAGAATACACTAAAACCAAACATAAATTTTGCTAAATCATGCATATGGCTATTATTTACAAATTCTAAATAGCCTTGACTTTTTAAGTAGATAGAAACTAATGCAATGGTGGTAATTGCTGAAACTATCATGCTTGAGAATACATACCACCCAAATAAAGTACTAAACCAGTGAGGGTCTAGAGACATAATCCAATCCCAAGACATCATAGATTCTGTAACCAAAAAGAATACTAGAAACGCAGCTGAACGCTTAAATAATTTAGTATAATTACTATTATCTGTCGCACTATCTTGAGCTAACGTTAATTTACGAGCATGCTGACGATAAAAAATCCATCCTCCTATATAAATTGCAGCTCTCAATAGAAAAAATGGCACATTTAAATAACCACTTTTATTTTGAATTAATTCATCATTTGCAACAACCTCAGGATCCATCCAAACAAATAAATGGTTAAAATGAAGGGAAGAAAGCACAAAAAATACAAATAATAAAATACCCCCAACTGGTAAATAAGCGGTTATTCCTTCCATAACTCTAAATAAAACAACTGACCATCCAGCTTGAGCCGCATGTTGAATAGCGTAAAATGCCAAAGCGCCCAGAGCTAACATAAAAAAGAAAAACAGAGCTACATAAAGTGCAGACCATGGTTTGTTTTTTAATAAGTGATAAACATGTTCGGCGTGTGCATCATTTGCATGGGTATCAACGTTCTCAGCATGATTTTGTGTTGCAACTTCTTCATGAGAATCATGACTATCTTGCAATATTACTTTAACATCTTCTACTGAACTAGGTGTAGTTAAAAAACCATATCCAACACCTAACAGTCCTATTATCATTAAAGCAAATGAAAACGTTTTTAATTTACTTGAAAATGTATACATATTTTTAATTTCTATCGGTGTAATTTTTATTTTAATAATTCTGTTCTCAATTGTTCCACATACATGGTTACTTGCCAGCGTTCCTTAACTGTTAATTGAGAAGAATGAGAACCCATTAAGTTTCTACCATACATAATTACGTGGTAAATACTACCAGATGTAATTTCTCTATCTTTATAGTTAGGAACTCCTAAGAATTTTTCTCTTTGAACTAAAACTCCATTTCCTGCACCTACATCTCCATGACAAGAAATACAATAAATTCCATACATTTTTTTTCCGTTCTCTAGATTTATCTCGTTTAATTCATACGGATTGGTTAAACTTGCTTTGGCTGCTTCATAACCTTCTATTGAATTGGGATACTCAAAAGGTACTTGCCCTCGAGCAATAGTTCCTGCCATTGGATTTTGAGAAGTCATCCCATTTTTATAATTTGGGTTTTCAGTATATGTTTCATATCCAACAGACTTGTACATATCTGGCATATATTGATAATTTGGTTTTGTTTTATCGCCCCAACAAGATGATAAACTCACTAATAAACCAAATGTTGCTATTATTTTTAAAATGTTTTTCATTTTAATCAATGCTTTTCAGTTACTTTAATTTCAACAGTTCCTGTTTTTTCAAGAAATGCAACTAATTCATCTTCGTTTCCATCAACAGAAACTTCCATTACAAACATATCATCTGTTGTTCTAGGATCAGGATTTTCAGCTTCTTTAAATGGCCATAATTTACTTCTCATATAAAAAGTAATAACCATTAAATGCGCTGCAAAAAATACTGTCATTTCAAAAATGACTGGTACAAATGCTGGCACATTTAAAAAGAAACTAAAACTTGGTTTTCCTCCAATGTCTTGAGGCCACTGCTCTATCATCATATAATTCATCATCCAAATAGCAAAGGAAAATCCAACGCATCCATAAAGAAAGGAAGTAATTGCTATTCGAGTTTCTTTAAGTCCCATCGCTTTATCAAGCCCATGAACAGGAAATGGTGTATATATTTCTGCTATATGATGATTTGCTGCACGCACTTCTTTAACAGCATGCATTAATACATCATCATCATTATACATCGCTTGTATTACTTTATTAGTCATGATTTAAGTCTCTTAATTTTTTATAATTATCACCCGATGATTTTAAAATAGATTTTACTTCTGCTTGTGCAATTACAGGGAATGTTCTAGCATATAATAAGAAAAGAAAAAAGAAAAAACCAATAGTTCCCACAAAAATACCTATATCAACAAAAGTTGGAGAAAACATTGTCCAAGAAGATGGTAAATAATCTCTATGTAATGAAGTTACAATAATTACAAAACGTTCAAACCACATTCCAACATTTACAACAATTGAAATAATGAATGAGAACATGATACTTGTTCTTAATTTTTTAAACCACATTAACTGTGGAGAAAAAACGTTGCAAGACATCATTAATAAATACGCCCACCAATATGGTCCAGTTGCTCTATTCAAAAACGCATATTGTTCATATTCTACTCCTGAATACCAAGCAATAAATAACTCTGTAATGTATGCGCAACCAACAATTGAACCCGTAATCATAATTACAATGTTCATAAGTTCAATGTGCTGAACTGTAATGTATGCTTCAAGGTTCGACACTTTCCTCATAATAATAAGCAACGTATTTACCATAGCAAAACCAGAAAACACAGCTCCTGCAACAAAGTAAGGAGGAAATATTGTAGTATGCCATCCTGGAATTACTGAAGTAGCAAAGTCAAAGGATACAATAGTATGAACTGAAAGTACAAGAGGTGTTGCCAAACCTGCTAAAACCAAAGACACCTCTTCAAATCGTTGCCAGTCTTTTGCTCTACCGCTCCACCCAAAACTTAATAAACTATATATTTTCTTTTGAAACGGTTTTACAGCTCTATCACGTAACATAGCAAAATCAGGAAGTAATCCCGTCCACCAAAAAACCAATGAAACCGATAAGTACGTTGAAATAGCAAAAACGTCCCATAATAATGGTGAGTTAAAGTTAGTCCATAATGTTCCGAATTGGTTTGGTAAAGGCAATACAAAATGTGCATTCCAAACACGACCCATGTGAATAACTGGAAATAAACCCGCTTGAATAACAGAGAAAATTGTCATTGCTTCAGCAGATCGGTTAATACCCATTCTCCATTTTTGGCGAAATAATAAAAGTACAGCAGAAATAAGTGTTCCTGCATGACCGATTCCTACCCACCATACAAAGTTGGTAATATCCCAGGCCCATCCAACGGTTTTATTTAATCCCCAAACTCCAATTCCAGTTCCAATGGTATATATAATGCAACCAATTCCCCAAAGAAATGCTAAAAGGGAAATATAAAATGCGGTCCACCATAATTTATTTGCTTTGCCTTCAACTGGAGCAGCCACATCAACAGTAATATCGTGATAGCTTTTATCCCCAATAATTAAAGGCTTTCTAATAGGTGCTTCGTAATGAGACGCCATAATTTAATTCAATTATTATCTATTAATATTATTTTTTACGCTTCTTGTGTATTTCTAACTTTTACATGATACACTACATTTGGTTTTGTACCAACGTTTTCAAGTAAATGATATGCTCTATTATCTTTTGTAAGGGCTGTTATCTTATTTTCACTTACATTAATATCTCCAAAAACCATTGCTCCAGTATTACATGCGTTTGAACAAGCTGTTTCAAACTCATTAATATTAACTGGTCTGCCTTCGTTTTTAGCTTTTAAAATAGTTCCTTGCGTCATTTGAATACACATAGAACATTTTTCCATGACCCCTCTAGAACGAACAGTTACATCTGGGTTTAATACCATTTTTCCTAAATCGTCATTCATATTGTAATCAAATTCATTGTTATTGGCATAATTAAACCAATTGAATCTTCTTACTTTATAAGGACAGTTGTTAGCACAATAACGAGTACCTACACAACGATTATAAGCCATTTGATTTTGACCTTGACGTCCATGTGATGTAGCTGCAACCGGGCAAACTGTTTCACAAGGTGCGTGATTGCAATGTTGACACATCACAGGTTGAAAAGCAACTGATGGATTTTCCGAAGGGTCCTCTAAATCAGACATCGTGTTTTTATATCCCATTACTCCTTTTCCATTCTTTTTTAACTCATTATCGCCCTCAAAATCTTCTTCATGTGAATAATAACGGTCAATACGTAACCAATGAAGATCACGAGATTTTCTAATCTCAGATTTTCCAACTACAGGCACATTATTTTCTGCGTGACAAGCTATAACACATGCACCACAACCTGTACAAGCATTTAAATCTATTGATAAATTAAAATGATGACCCAAAGATCTATCGAAAGACTCCCACAAATCAACCGTAGTTGCCTCTACCTCATTATGGTCTAGAGAAACCATTGGAACTTTGTTCCAAGAACGTTTAGGGTCTAACGAAGCATCGTTATATGTTTCTAACGTAGTTTCTTTTATAATATCGCCTCTACCCATTAAGGTATTTTGTAACTGAACACAAGCAAATTCGTGCATTCCACTTACTGTTTTAAGGGAAATGTTTGGTTGAAAAGTATTGAAATTATTGTATAAACTATAAGAATTAACTCCGGTTTGCATTTCTGCTTTCAAACCTTCTTTTCTACCATATCCTAAAGCCAATCCAACAGATCCTTTAGCTTGTCCTGGTTGAATTAAAGCAGGTATGGTTATTGAAATTCCGTTTAACCCAACTTCTACTAAACTACCATTTAAAGCTCCATTAGCAACATTTTCATTAATGATACCTAAATTTTTAGCATCAGATTGCGAAATTGTTAAATAATTATCCCAAGAAGTTCTAGTAATTGGATCTGGAAATTCTTGAAGCCAAGGGTTATTTGCCATTTGACCATCACCCATTCCAACTTTGGTATATAATGATAGTTCAAACTCACTGCCTTTAACATCTAACAAGGATTTTATAGCCTCATTTAAATCCACTTCTAAAGCATTAATACTTCCTACAGACTCAAAACTAAACACACCATCGTGCAACGCTTGATTCCACGATTTTCCATTTAAAACCTCTGCATTCCATGTTTCTTTAATAAAATCATAATAAGAAGCAGTGCTACCAGTCCATTTTAATAAGGAATCCTGAAATTGCCTTGTATTAAATAATGTATTAATGGTAGGTTGAATTAAACTATATGTTCCTTTTTTAATTACAGCATCTCCCCAAGATTCTAAATAATGAGGTGCAGCTAAGGCATATTGCACTGTTTTAACAGTTTCATTATGTTCTTGTGAAATGGCTACAGACAATTTAACTTTTTTCAATCCAGCAACAAACTCTTTAGAGTTTGATAAAGTAAACACAGGGTTTATATTATTCATAATAACTGCTCCAATTTTTCCAGCGTTCATATCTGAAACAAGTTTTAAAACTTGAGCGTCATTACCTTTTCTAATATTTTTTGTTGCAACAACATCAATAACCTCACTATTAAGTGCTTTATTTATTGCAAGCGCAATTAGTTGTGCATTTTTATCTTGAATTCCTGTTAATAAAATTCCTTTGGCACCCGCTTTTTTAAGTTGAGCTGCCGCTATTTGTACAGCACTATTAATTGGAGATTCTTCCATGGTACTTGTACCAAATACTACTGCATTGTATAATTTAACCAGCGCTGAAATCTGGTCAGAAGGCTTCATCATTACACGTTTATCTGCATTTGCACCAGATAAAGTCATATTCGCTTCAAACTGAATATGATGAGACATTTTACCTTCTTTAGGAATTCGTCCTAATGCATAACCCGCATCAAAACCTCCACCTTGCCAATCAGCCAAGAAATCTGCTCCTATTGAAACAATAACTTCTGCTTTTTCTAAATTATAATCTGGTAATGCACGTGACCCATACATAGCTTCAAAAGCATCTAATGCCGCTGATTCTGAAACAGAATCGTAAATTACATGGGAAACATTGCCGTAAGACTCGTTTAAATATCCAATTAATTTTTTGGTTGAAGGACTTGCGCATGTTCCAGTTAAAACTACAATTGGTAATCCTGCAGATTTAACTTCATTTAATTTAGCTATAATTTGAGTATCAACATCATTCCAAGAACTTACAGTACCACCAATCATTGGCTCTTTTAATCTTCCACTATCATATAAAGAAAGTACAGATGCTTGAATACGAGCATTTGTTCTTCCATTTGCTTCTTTATTTGGTTCAATTTTTATTGGTCGTCCTTCTCTAACTTTTACCAATATGTTGGCAAAATCAAAACCATCTGCCATTGTTGTAGCATAATATTCGGCTACACCTGGTATAATATCATCTGGTTTAATTAAATATGGAATTGATTTTACAACTGGTCCTTCACAAGACGCCAAAGATGCAGCTGCTGTTGTAAATCCAACATATTTTAGAAAGTCTCTACGTGTTGTTGATGAAGATTCTAAATTTTCTTTATTACCCAAAAATTGATCTAAAGGTAATTCTTCAACAAACTCGTTATTTTTTAACGTATCAACAATAGAGCTGTTTTCGTTTAGCTCTTCAACACTTTTCCAGTATTTTTTGTTTGATGCCATTGATTTTTATATTTATTATTGAAAGATTAAAAGATTGAATAAATTAACTTTCTTCAATTTTTAACTATTTAATTATTTATTTAATAGTGGCATTTACCACACTCTAAACCACCCATTTCTGCTGCGGTTACTTTTTCAACTCCGTATTTTTTAGCTAACTGATCGTGGATATTTTTGTAATAACCGCTATCCTTCATATCAACTTGAGTTTGTCTGTGACAATCTATACACCAACCCATTGTAAGTGGCGAAAATTGTTTCATTTCATGCATTGTTTCAACAGGTCCGTGGCATTTTTGACATTCAATTCCAGCAACCGTTACGTGCTGAGAGTGATTGTAATAAGCAAAATCTGCCAAGTTATGAATACGCACCCATTCAATAGGTATTTGCTCAAATCCTTCAATATATTTTAGATTTTCTTTATCCCAACCAACAGCATCATATATTTTTTGAATTTCTTTATCTAAATCTTCTTTTGAATAATCTCCAAATAATTCTCCTTTATATTCAGAAATTGATTTATGACAGTTCATACAAACATTTACTGAAGGAATACCAGAAGTCTTACTATGTTTTGCAGAAGAATGACAATATTGACAATCTATTTTATTATCACCTGAATGAACAGTGTGCGAAAATGCAATTGGTTGAATTGGTTGATAACCTTCGTTCACATCAATTTGCATTAAAAATCCAAATACTAACCATGCACCTAACAATAAGAAGAATATCACAGATAAAAAACGTAAAAAAGGACTGTAAAAAATAGATTTCAACATGCTTGTTGTATCTTCTTCTCCTTCTACAACTTTTCTGTTTGTTGTAGCCGAAACAACAACCGTAAGTGCTATGAATATTAACAGTGTTACCAACAATGTAGGTAAAACACCTAATCCTGGTTTGTTAAAAATTTCTTCATCCTTTCCACTTGCTCCTACCACCGCAACTTGAACATCACCCGTATTTAAATATTTTAAAATATTCTCTATATCTTCATCAGAAAATTGAGGAAAAGGAGTCATTGCAGCTGGATTACTATCAGCAACCTCTTTTGCCAATTTATCGCCTGATGCAATTAATGCATTATTGTCTTTTATCCAAAGTTTTAACCAAGCAGCATCTCTTTTATCGCCAATTTTAAATAATTCGGGACCAATTAAATTACCCTGCAATTTATGGCAAGCAGCACAATTGCTATTAAATAACTGTTTTCCAAGGGCAACACCTGGATCTATTTCAGCAGGAACAGATGTGACTGCAGTACTTGAAGGTTCTCCTTTGGTATATGCTAAAATATCAATAATATCTTGGTCAGATAATTGAGGATTAGCAGTCATTGGTAACTTATTATTCTCTTCAAAAACTTGAATTGCTAATTTGTCGCCAGATTTAATCATTCCAGGACTATCTTTAATCCACTTAATTAACCATTCTTGATCTCTTTTTTCAGTAATGCCCTGTAAAGCAGGACCCACCAATTTTTTATCTAATTTATGACAAGCTGCGCAGGTACTTTTAAATAGCTTTTCGCCATTTGCAACGTTCCCATCTTGAGCCGATAAATTAATAGAAAATAATAAAAGGAAAGCAAGACCAGTATTAATTAATCTTGATAATGTAATGTGTTTCACACTTTTCATATTTAAAAAAAATCTTTTCTTTCGAGTTTGGTACAATATTTTCATTTAAAAGTATATGACTTATGTCATTTTTAAACGATTTGACAAAAATAGTATTAAATAATAAAACTAAAAGTGTAAAGATACCGTTAATTGTAATTTATAATGATTCTAAATAACACATCTTTGCATTGCAAATTAAGTGAATAGCTATAATTTTGACTAAAAATTAATTTTAACATGAAAAAATCCTTAAATACTTCAATTATTCTAATTTTACTCAGCGTTTTATTAGGAATAAACACCTGTTATTCCCAATCAGAAAATGAGAAAATAGCTGAATTAATTGAACAAAAAAGAAGCCATAATAAAATAAGTAAAAATTTTTCTACCTATAAAATTCAACTTTATACTGGAAATGAGACTCAAGCTTATAAAACAAAATTAAATTTTGATGCTCTTTTTCCAGAATATCAAACCAAGGTTACATATAAATCTCCTGAATGGAAAACTCAAGTAATAAATTTTAAAACAAGGTTAGAAGCTGATAGAGCATTGAATTTAATTAAAATTCAATTTATAGGGGCAATTGTAACTGAAGATAAATTTTAAACAACTCGATTAAGACGTTCAAAAAGTCGTAATTTTAAATTGGTGTAATTTTTAATTGTTTCCAGTATTTGTTGACTATCTAGGTTTTCATTTTCATTTGCAATTAAATTATTTATTTTTTGTTCAATTAATACTCTTCTTAAATTATAAATAGCATCTAAAACCATTTTTGAGATGTCGCTTTCTTTAGTTTTTATAAAAATATCTTTCCGTTCCCAATCGCTCAAAACATATTTTTCTTCATCCATAATAATATTAGTGACTAAGTTCGCAATGTCAATATTGGTTCCATTTATTAATTCATCTACAGAAATTGTTTTTTCTTGATTCAATTGAAGAATTACGTCATAATAAATTTGCTTGAACAATTCATCGGTAAATTCAATTTCATCATCTTGAAGATTAAGGTAAATTTCTTTAGAAACTTCATTGCTAAATTTCACCTTTTTTGATTTTTCAACCTCCGATTCATCAAACTCTTCCCCAGCCACAAAATCAACAAAATTTACAGTATTATTACCATACAATAATAAAATTTTTATTATTTCTCTTTCATATTTTTTAAGTTCATCAACTTCCACAATTTGTGCTGTTTTCTGTAAAACAGGAGCTAATGGTTTTTCTTGTTGGTATGCGGCATTGGCATCTCTAAATTCCTTCTTATCAATTTGTGCCAACTCATTAAACAGCACGTTTTCAGAAATATCCATAATTCTGGAACATTCTTTCAAATAAACTTCGCGTTGAATTCTATCAGGAATTTTAGCAATACTAATAACAATATCTCTAATTAAACCAGCTTTTTTAACAGGATCGCTCTGAGCATCTTCCATTAATAGAGATACCTTAAAATTTATAAAATCTTGAGCGTTATGGTCTAAATAATCTTTTAATTCTTCTGAAGTAACTTTTTTAGCAAAACTATCGGGATCATCACCATCAGGAAAAGACACCACTTTAACATTCATACCTTGCTCCAAAATAAGATCGATTCCTCTAAATGAAGCTCTTACGCCTGCCGCGTCACCATCAAATAAAATAGTAATGTTTTTTGTGAGCCTATTTATTAACCTAATCTGATTTTCAGTAAGTGCTGTTCCTGAAGATGAAACTACGTTTTCTATACCATTTTGAAACAATGTAATGACATCTGTATAACCTTCTACTAAAAAACAATTATCTTCTTTAGCAATTTGCTGTTTAGCAAAATGTAACCCGTATAAAATGTTGCTCTTATGATATATGAGACTTTCAGGTGAATTAACATATTTTGAAGCTTTTTTATCACTAGTTAAAATTCTTCCCCCAAAACCCAAAACCCTACCGCTCATACTATGAATAGGGAACATTACTCTTCCTTTAAATCGGTCAAAATGTTTAGTTTCATCAAATATTACATCATTTTGTTTTACAATAGTTAAGCCCGAAGATTCTAAATATTTTAAATTATATCCACTGTTTAAGGCTTCTGTGGTAAAAGCTTCCCATTCATTTAATGAATACCCTAATTGAAATTTCTCAATTATTTCTTGGCGAAAACCTCTTTCTTTAAAATAACTTAATCCAATAGCTTTACCTTCTTCACTATGAAGTAATATTTTATGAAAATAATCTCTTGCAAATTCTGAAACAATAAACATACTTTCACGTTCATCGGCTTCAATTTTTTGAACATCAGTTTGTTCAGTTTCTTCAATTTCGATATTGTATTTTTTCGCAAGGTACTTAATAGCCTCTGGATAGGAATAATGCTCATGTTCCATTAAAAACGTAACTACATTTCCTCCTTTGCCTGTGCTAAAGTCTTTCCAAATTTGTTTTACTGGAGATACCATAAAAGAAGGAGTCCGCTCTTCTGAAAAAGGACTTAAACCTTTGAAATTGCTTCCAGATTTCTTTAAGTTAACAAACTCCCCAATAACTTCTTCAACCTGAGCCGTTTCAAAAACTTTATCTATGGTACTTCTTAAAATCAAGGTAATTTTGTTATTATAATTTATAAAAATACAATAATTTGTCGCAAAAATAAAAGCTAATTAAAAAGGTTTTAAATTTTTGACAATCTCATCTTTTTTAAGAAATTTTGACTGACAATTATTCTTCTTTAAATTAGCTATTTTACAAGGTTTGTTAAAAATTAAGAAACTGCTTTCAGCCTTTTTAACGTGGATTTATTTATTTTATCTTCGGCATATTGTTTAGAAACCACCAGTTCTTTTTCTTCAGAACCAGGAAGTTCAAACATTGCATCGGTCAATATTGCTTCACATAAAGATCGTAATCCTCTCGCCCCTAACTTATATTCTACAGCTTTTTCTACAATAAATTCCAACGCGCTTTCTTTAATGCTAAATTTAATTCCATCCATTTCAAATAATTTCTCGTATTGTTTAATAATGGAATTTTTAGGTTCGGTTAAAATGGCTCTCAATGTTAAAGCGTCTAACGGATCCATATGTGTTAACACAGGTAACCTTCCTATAATTTCTGGAATTAATCCGAAATCTTTTAAATCTTTAGGGACAATATATTGAAGTAAATTATTTTGTTCTATTTTATTTTCTTTAATAGAAGCACTATAACCTACGGCTTGCCTATTTAATCTTTTCCCAATTACTTTATCTATGCCTGAAAATGCTCCACCAGCAATAAATAAAATATTTGTTGTATCAACCTCAATAAACTTTTGATCTGGATGTTTTCTTCCTCCTTTTGGTGGCACATTCACAACAGCACCTTCCAATAATTTTAATAATGCTTGTTGAACACCTTCACCTGAGACATCTCTTGTAATTGAAGGATTATCTCCTTTACGTGCAATTTTGTCTATCTCATCAATAAAAACAATTCCTTTTTCAGCCTTTTTAACATCATAATCAGCAGCTTGTAATAACCTAGTTAATATAGTCTCAACATCTTCTCCAACATAACCAGCCTCAGTTAAAACGGTAGCATCAACAATACAAAAAGGAACATTTAACATGCGCGCAATGGTTCTTGCTATTAATGTTTTTCCAGTTCCAGTATCTCCTACAATTATAATGTTACTCTTTTCAATTTCAATTTCTTCTTCTTTTGATGCAGGTTGAAGCAATCTTTTATAGTGATTGTATACCGCAACAGCCATAACACGTTTTGCTTGATCCTGACCAATCATATATTGATCAATAAATTCCTTAATATCTTTAGGTTTTTTTAAAATCAAATCAGTAGAAAATGCAGTAGGTTTGTTCTCTGCAATTTCTTCCATAACTATTCCATGGGCTTGTTCAATACATTTATCGCAAATATGAGCATCTAGCCCAGCAATAAGCAAGTCGGTTTCAGGTTTTTTTCTTCCACAAAATGAACATTCTAATACTTCATCTTTCGCCATAATCTATGTGGTTTTTACTTAAATATTATTTTCTAATTAAAATTTCGTCAATCATACCGTATGCTAAAGCTTCATCAGCCTTCATCCAATAATCTCTATCAGAATCTGCATGAACCTTATCCATAGTTTGTCCAGAATGCTTTGAAATTATTTGATATAATTCATCTTTCAGTTTCATAATTTCACGTGCAGTAATTTCAATATCACTAGCT
This sequence comes from Lutibacter sp., assembly GCF_030692605.1. Lineage (GTDB taxonomy): Bacteria > Bacteroidota > Bacteroidia > Flavobacteriales > Flavobacteriaceae > Lutibacter. Next base: position 45,734 of record NZ_JAUYUD010000017.1, on the reverse strand, counting down.
TGCCCTTGTGCACCTCCTAATGGTTGATGAATCATAATACGCGAATGTGGCAACGCTGAACGTTTACCCTTTTCGCCAGCACACATTAACACCGCTCCCATTGAAGCTGCCATACCAGTACAAATTGTTGAAACTTCGGGTTTTATAAATTGCATGGTGTCATAAATTCCTAAACCGGCATAAACGCCACCTCCTGGAGAATTTATATAAATAGAAATATCTTTAGAATTATCTACGCTTTCCAAAAACAACAACTGAGCTTGAATTATATTTGCCACATAATCGTCTATTCCTGTTCCTAAAAATATTATTCTATCCATCATTAAACGAGAAAAAACATCCATTTGTGCAACGTTTAATTGTCGTTCCTCAATAATATATGGTGTAACACTACTCACTAACTTATCATAATACATACTACTAATACCTTGATGTTTGGTAGCAAATTTTTTAAATTCTTTTCCGTAATCCATTTTACAGGGTTTTTAAATTTTAGTTTGTAAAGATAAGAAGTATTTCTTTATTAAAAAGTTAAATCAATTATTGAATAAATACAACCAAATTTTTTCGTTTAAAAAAATACTTTTTTTTATCAATTTTATTATGCGCGCATAATAAAATTGATTATATTTGATGTGTCAAAAATGATTATCAAAAAATTAACAGTTATACCATGAAAACAAAAATATTATTAATTGCTTTACTTGTAATTTCAGTAAAAAGTATGGCACAAGAATTTTCGAAAGGAACCATTATAACCTGTCGTTATGATACTATTTCGGATGTTGACATTAAGAATGTAAGCGATTTTAAAAGTTTACTTCAAATTACCTATATCGATAAAAATGGTAATGAGCAAAAACCTGCTATTGAAAGTATAAAATGTTATACTAGAGGAAATGATACTTTTACACGTATTTATAATAGTGGAGAAATGATTATGGTTAAAAAAATTGTTGCAGGACCAAAATTGAATCTTTACGAAAGAAATTACAATGGATTGACTATTCATTATATTGAAAAAGTATATGATGAACTTATAAAAGTTCCATCTTCTTCTTCAAAATTCAAAAAAGTAATTGGAGATTTTTTAAGCAACTCACAAGCAGTATCACATCAAATTAGTTCTGAAAATAATTCAGACATTAAGGAACTTGTTGACTTGTACAACAAAGGTTGAAATTTAGTTTTAGTTGGGTAAAGCTCATAGATATAAAATCTTTGAGCTTTTTTTTGACTTATGCGCTACCATTCCTAATTTTAAAACACTCATATTAACACATACCAACCTACATTCCTTCTAAATAATAATTTTATTTATTTATTTCGTCTTATTTTTCACACTATTCTACTACTCTTTGTTTTAATTAATTAAGTATTACATTTGCAAAAAATACTTTTTAATGACTTTTTCTGACTTAAATTTAAACCGATCCTTATTAAATGCCTTGGATGATATGGGATTTGTTACACCAACACCTATTCAAGAAAAAGCATTTTCTGTAATAATGAGTAGTAAAGATGTTATTGGAATTGCTCAAACTGGAACAGGTAAAACATACGCTTATTTATTACCTATTCTTAGACAAATTACATTTTCAAAACAAAAACATCCACGTGTTTTAATTGTGGTTCCAACAAGAGAATTAGTAGTTCAAGTTGTTGAAGAACTAAAAAAATTAACACCTTATATAAATATTAGATATGCCGGAATTTATGGTGGTACTAATATAAATAACGATAAACAAGTTGTTTTTGCTGGGTTAGACATTTTGGTTGCTACTCCAGGTAGGTTATTAGATCTGACCTTAGATGGTATTTTAAAATTAAAAACTATTCGAAAATTAGTGATCGATGAAGTTGATGAAATGTTAGATTTAGGTTTTAGACCTCAACTAATTACGTTGCTCGATTTGTTGCCAAAAAACCGTCAGAATATATTATTTTCTGCAACCTTAACTTTTGAAGTAGATAAATTATTAAACGAATTCTTTAAATCTCCCATAAAAATTGAAGTTTCAGCTAGCGGTAGTCCGTTGGATACAATAACCCAACTAGCTTATCCAGTACCTAATTTTTATACCAAAGTTAACTTTTTAACAACACTTTTAAAAGATAAAACTACCTTTAGAAAAGTATTGATATTTGTAAAAAATAAAAATCAGGCTACCATTTTATTTAATGAATTTGAACTTGCATTCCCAAAACAAACACAAGTAATACATTCAAACAAAACTCAAAATTACAGATTACGATCAGTTCATAATTTTGAAAATAATCTTTTCTCCTTTTTAATTGCAACTGATATTGTTGCACGTGGAATCGATTTAACGAATGTAAGCCATGTAATCAATTTTAATATTCCTAAAAAGCCTGAAAATTATATTCACAGAATTGGAAGAACAGGTAGAGCTGAGCAAAAAGGAACATCAATATCATTATTTACTGAAGAAGAAGCTGAGTATTTGAGTGAAATCGAAGTTTTAATGTTTACTGAAATTGAAGTATTAGATCTTCCTTTAACCATTGAAATTTCTGAAGCAATGATTGATGAAGAAATGCCTAAATCAATTCGAGAAAGTAATAATGACAGACGCTCAACAACTATTGGTTCCGGTTTTCACGAAAAGAAAGATAAAAACAAAAAAACAAATTTAGGCGGTTCGTATCGAAGAGAAATTGCGAAAAAATACAAAAAACCGCTCACACGCGGACAAAAGCGGAAGTAATCCCGCCAAATTAAAAGCATAAAACCACATAAAAAAACGCCTTAAAGAATTTCTTTAAGGCGTTTTTTGATTTATAAAACGTATAATCCAACTTTATTGCATCACTTTAATAACCACACGTCGGTTTTTGGCTCTGCCATCCGCCGTTGTATTGTCGGCTATTGGCAACGATGGCCCAAAACCTTTTGCTGAAAGTCGGAGACTGTCAATTCCTTGCTTTACCAAATAATCCACAATACTGTTTGCGCGAGCTTGACTTAGTTTGTTATTAAGGTTCAAACTTCCTGTATTGTCTGAATGTCCTTGTATCTCAAGCTTTGTTTCGGTATTGTCTTTAAGAAATTGTATTAATTTATCCAAATCTGTTGAAAAAGCAGTATTAACAGTTGCTTTGCCAACTTCAAAATAAATATTGTTCAAAACAATGCTTTGTCCAACTTTTGCTTCTTCAATGGCCAATTCTAAATTGACAAAAAGCGTTGCGCTTCTGTTTAAACCTTTAGTGCTTACTTTTACAATGTTAGAGATATAATTGGCTTTTTTTCCAACAAGCGTAAAATCGCTTTCAGCTTCCAGTTGGGTTTGAAAAACACCATTTTCTGAATGGCTTTGCTCGGAAACCATCGTCTGTTTTGTATCGTTGGTGATTTTGATAACCACATTGCCTTCGGGAATATTTTGAGTCTTATTAATTGCCACTCCTTTCAATGTAAACTTCGGATCATTGTGCGTTAAACTGATATTAATTTGATTTTCTTCCGTCTCAAAAGCTGATTTTTCAATATTTTGGGTTGAAGAATTGATATGATTTAACAAACCCGAAACGCTATAATCTGAAGGCGCAATTGAAGAAAAAATTGCTTTTCCGTCGGCATCGGTAAACGCATTTCGTTTTTGATTGTCTGCTCCGCCAATCGTAACTTCCACATTGGCTAAAGGCAAGCCTGTAGCTTCGTCATAAACAGAAACCACCATATTCTTGTTCGATATTTCTTTGATTATTGGTTCAACTATTTCCGCTGGTTTTACTTTATTTTTACCGATGCTTATAGCGATGCCAATTGTATAATAAAAATGATCATTGACAGCGGAAGTCAACGCATAACGGTACTGAATATTGGTAAAAATAAAAGCTTCATCAAATACATTGAATTGCAATCCGGCGCCAACGGGAACATAAAAACCCGTTTTGCCCTGATATAACGAAACCCCAACGCCACTTGAAATATATGGCACAAGCGTATGCCGATCGGTCAACATTTTAAAATTCAGTGCAGCATTGGCGTCCAATAAAAATTGATTGCTTCCGTAAGATGTTCCGTCGTCATAAAGATAATCTGTCCAACTGCCATCAAGCGTGGCGACAAAATCAATTTTATTGCGAATTCCCTTTAAGTAATTAATTCCAAATCCTGTTTGCATAGCTCCAATTTTGCTCCAAAGATGATTTTTAAGCACATTATTTAAAGAGCTTATTTTGATTTGCTGCGCGGTATTAAAATCGTTATAAAAAACATGAAACGCCAAAGTTGAAGGCTTTCTTTCTTCCGATACTTGGGCAGTTAGTTGAAGTGCTAAAATTCCCAAAACGATGATGCTGATAATTTTTTTCATGCGCTTTTATTTAATCTTCGTCCGTTTTATCTTGTTTGCCGGCGCCCATTTGGTTTATGATGGTGAAAACGGCGGGTTCACTTCTTCCCTGAATATTCATATCATTGGTTGGAATTGGGTGTCCTTCCATATCGAGTGTTTGTACCGTCCAGATAAATTTTTGGTTGGCGGTGTCGTCTAACATCGGCAGACTGGTTCTCCAAATATATTGTGTTGTGCCACGCAAAGCGGGTTCATCTAAAATGGGAAAGTTTCCACGAAATGCCTGCATTGGCGTTTGTCCGGGCAGAATTTCAAAAACCTGTACCCGGTAAGTGGGAAGTTCCGCAGTATTTGGCACCAATCCAGTCCAGCGAAAAGTAATTAAACTTTGGGCAACAAGTGCGTCCAATTCAGCACCATCAGCCGGAACCATTAACTTAGGCAATTGGTAAGAAGTGATAAAAAACGAATGGGTTTGACGCGCAAAAACCACCTCGCCAGAAACATTCATCACTTCAACTTTTAACTGATATTGACCAGCGGCCAATCGCCCCGTGCGTTGCAGCGTATTTTGCACTTTTCCCGACAACACCAAATTTTGCAATTGCAAAGCATCGGCCATGGTATATAGGTTTACGCCTTCTCTTAAAGTATAAACACGAGATGCATTTATATTTGAGGCGCCAACAACACTTCCGCTTTCATCCAATAAAGTTGTTCTGAGTTTAACCTGTGCCTCGCCTTGCACAGGTCCTTTCATATAGGTGATAATCATTTGTCCGTTTATCGGATTTACCCATTGCGACAACCAAGGTTGCGGCCTGCTGTTTAACGCCAAGTTTACGGTAATTTGCGACTGGGCCATCTGAAAAATCAGAAAAAATCCGAGGGCTGTTATTAAATTATATTTTTTCATTTCAGTTGAATATTCGTTAGTTTTTTAAAATTTATAACGCAAACCTGTCCGCATAGTCGTCTCAAAATACTGTGGATTGCCTGAGTAAATTGGAATTAAAGAGTTTCCGGGCAATTCTGTTCCAAATTTGAAAACATTGGCCGTCAACGAAAATTGCCAAGACAATTTTTTATAAATTTCCCACTCATAGCCCGCAGTTGCCAATAAATTTTTATTGGCGGTAAAAGGTTTCATCGTGGTTAAATTGTATTGCACTTGACCTTTTAAGTTAAATTTTTGGTTCACCTTCCATTTCAATCCGCTTGAAGCGGTAAACAAAGAAAGGTCAATTGCAGGTGCTGTATTTTTGAACCACATTAAACTAAAATCCGGACTTATTTTTTTTTCAAAAAATGTTGGAACATAAAGAAGCAATGCTGTTTGTGTATTGTTATGTGTGGTAACAAAAACAATGGTTTCATCATACGTGCTTTGTGTGTAAGTTGCGCTTATCAAGTGGCTCATTTTAGTGTTGCTCCAAGTATAGGAAGGATTTACACTGAGTTCATTGCTTACGCTTTTATATCCTGATAAATCAGGTGCATCATAACCAAAATTATTAAAACTCATATTCAAACTAAGTTTGTCGCTAAATTGCGTAAATACATTCACATTGGCAATAATTTGTCTGGTTTTGTCCGGACCAGAAGTAAGGCTTAAATTTCCAAAACGCTCGCCGACACTGGCAACGACATTCACTTTCTTTTTCCATGCGTTAAACCGCGCATCAATTAAATAATCAATCAGGTCATTGTTCATAAAAGGATATCCCGCGGTAAAATAGCCGGCACCAAAATATTTAAATTTTGTGCCAATTTCCCAATCTTGTCCTTTTTTGGCAAGGCTCAATAAAACTGCATGGTCCATAGAAGAGGAAGTATGGGCGTTGATAAAAGGCTTAAAATCTTCCACCGGCACAGAAGATAACGGCGTATTTAAATTAAGCGTATGAAAACTTTGTCCGAGTTCAATATGATATTTCCATCCGTTTTCTGAATTGGCCGTAGTTAAAAAAGTAACGACCATGTTTTCCTGCGGATCAATAGGCGTTAATGGCGGCGACGTTACGGAATTTCGTTTATCTATAGATTTTACAAAATTGAATCCGGTAAAATAGCTTCCTTCTTTTTCAAGACCAATTTGTGCCATCCATTGGTTGCGTTGATAAGCACCAATAACGCCAGCAGGATTAGGAAGCGTTGGCGCTTCGTAATTGACAGGACTTTGTGATACGCCTTTAAATAATTTTATTCTGAATTTTCCCGGCGATAAATTTACGCCGTAACCAAAAACACCCAAATCTCCTGTACTTAAATCACTGTATTTCAGGGTTTGTGTACCCAACAGAAATTCTGTGGTTCCAATTTTAGGGCGCAAACCAAAATTATTAGCCGGATTTGTTAAAAATTGCCACACATTTTGTTTCGTTCCAGCCGGTGTGATGAAATTGGTTATCATAGGGCTGAAATTAAAATTCATGGGAATTTCCCATTTGCCAATTGAAAAAGTTGGATTGAAGGAATATCGCACTAAATTCCATGGCTTTCTGGCGGAATAAAAATCGGGTACGGCCGGACTTGGATTTTTATCGAGCCCATAACCCTCATACCAAATTCCCATATCGCCTTTTATGGAAAAAGCATATTTCTTTTCTTGGGCGTTTGCTTTAAACGCAAGCAACAAAATAATAATTACTGCCGTTAGTTTGAGTTGCTTCATTTGGTTTTGATTAAAAATTATGTTGCTTAATGATGAAACAGGAATCCTTCATTTTGCATATTTTTTTAAATTCATTAAAAACATAAATAACATTTTTAAATTGAAATTTTCACGCCAACCGTCTTCTGTTATCTAATGATTACCGTATTGCTAATTTTTGACTGGCCGCCATCTTTTGTGAATACTTTAACCGCATAACTGTTTGTTTCTTTGCCAACAGGTTCTTTAAAAAGAAGTTTGGTGGTGTTTTTATACTGAATTAAATTGCCCTTTTTATCTGCTTTATAAATTACAAAATAGGTATTGTCATTCAAGAATTCATATTCCCAAGAAAGTGAAATATCCTTATCGTCCTTTTTAATGACAAGGTTTTTTATAGGTGGCCGTACGCCATTGTCAAATGGTTTTCCAACAACAGGTTTTGCATATTCAGAAAATAAATTGCTGTCGTCTTTTGCGCGCAAAGAATAAAAATAAACGGTAGCCTGCTTTAACTTTTTATCGGTATAGGATGTTAACTTATTGTCCAATTTGCTGAGCAATTCCCAAGGCGCTTCTGCTTTTAATTTTCGATAGAGATATTGTTCCACAACATCTTCACTTTCGCTTAATGCAAAATGCAGTTCTATTTCATTTTGTTTAACAATTACATTTTTGAATACCGGTGTTGTTGGTGGAATTTTATCTGGACGTTTCACTTTTAATATTTCGGAAGATTCTGATTGGTTAAAATTATAATCGAGCGCAATAATTTTATAATAAATATAAGGCGTTAGTGAGTTTAAAGTAACCGTATCCTTAAAAATTATTTGAACTGGCTTAACTATTGAATCGTTTTCACTAAAACCTTCACGTATCAAAGAAAATTCATGTTCATCGCTGTTGGACTTGTACAATCTGTAGCCCATTAAATCTATTTCTTTGTTTAACTCAATGTTTATGGTAACAATGCCCAAAGAATCTATTTTTCCTGAAATAAATTTAGGTTTTACGGGCGGAATTGAATCTGTAATTGTTACAAAAGCAGGTGTTGTAGAACTTATATTTCCGCTGGTGTCAATTGCCTGAATCACATAATAATTGCTTTTTACACTATTAAAAGTTTTATCGGTAAAACTTCTTGTGCTTTTTGACAATAAATTTTGATGCAGAATTTGAAAATTTCCATCATTGGTTTCACCGCGAGCCACTATAAATCCTTTTAAATCACTATCAATTGGATCTGTAATATTCCACTCAATCAATACCTCATCAAATTTTTCATGTTTGGCTTTAATAAGCTGCGGTTTTTTTGGAGGCGTAAGATCTTTAGGCATTGCTTTGGCCGAACCAAAAAGTATTTTTTCCCCAAAAGGATTGTGCCCATAAAAACGGTATTCATACCATTGGTAATTTGTTAAATTTTCATCTTTATAGCCATTGCGATTTGATGTTTCACCCAGCGTGTATACAGGCGTTTCATTCAACGGTTCATATTTTCCGGTTTTGTTGTTTTTTCGTTCAACCAAAGCGCCGGAAACCATATCGTTTTCTTCCCAAAGGAAAGACAGTTCTTTATCGCCTGTTACCGTGTATATTTTTCGTGCTTCTTGCTTTTTATTTACGGAAGTTTCAATATTAAAAGGCAAACCAACCACTTTGTAAGCAGATTTTGGTTCTTTGCTTAATTTAATCCGATACAAGTAATTTTTATCCTTTTGGACGCTTTTATCTGTATATGATAATCCAATGGCTTCGGCTACATCCTTATCTTTAATGGCATTCATCACAAAAATTAAGTATTCAAAATCTTCCTTGCTTTTTTGTTCTTTCATTTCTTTGATACCCTCATCAAAATTGAATTTTCCTCCAGTTTGTTTTTCTATATTGTCAAAAAAGTCTTTTGCAAGGTTTAAGCTGTGCTTTGTTTCTTGGTTTCCTTTTGAAAAAGCGGCAGTCCATTGCGCTTCATCAAAGGGAAAAACTTCAGCAATTTTGATATATTTTAAATCTGCTTCAACAGCTATTCCTTCAGAAATTTCTGCTCTTTCTACCACAAAGCCATTTTTTATGCCAGAGTATAAAATAGATTTCTTGTCGGGAAAAAATCGCATTTCTACCGCATTGTTATCTGGTAAGTAACGCGCAACCATATTGATAATGCTTGTTGGCTGTTCCTCATTGCTTTCTTGTGCATTTATGCTTGAAAAAAACATAAATAGCACCATTGATAGGATCGAATATTTATTTATAGATTTTTTCATCTGTTTAAATTTTATTTTTTAGCGGTAACAGATGGCTGCCTGCCTGCCGGCTGGCAGGTTCGCCATTAATTATTCCTTTGTATATCAAAATTTGTAATGCTCGTTTCATTAGTTGCTTTTAATATTGTTATTAATGACTTTATTAGTGCTAACCAGTTGCATTGGCCCTGTTCTGAAAGTTTTGATTACTGTTTGCGTAACCGGACTTCCATTTGATTTTAGCGCATTTACCCAAACGTTATTTTTAAATTCCTTTAAATTGGCTGTCACAATAATTTTATACCATTTATTTACCTCAAGAGAATTTACGACAGCGGCCGGTTCTGGAGGTAAATTATCATATTCACCGACTTCAGGGGCAGGATAAAAAGTTTGCAATGCAACATTTTTAGACAAACTAACATTGCTGATATTATTAGGCACATTGCTAACCGGCATACTTGCAATTTGCTGAACAGCCGATTGTGGTGTGAGCGGATTATTTTTACTATTTGTGACAGGCGCCACAATAGATTGAGCTTGAATTGCACCAAGTTTTACATACAAATATTCCCCTAAATTATTTTTGCTGAATTTTTTATTGATGGTTGCATATACGCCGGTAGTTTCATTTTTTTCTTGAAGCGTTACCGTAGTCACCAATTTAAATGTTCTGTTGATGATGCTGCCGCTACTTTGCTGTTCGGAAATATCAAATTCCTCATTTAGCGGCAAGCCATATTTTACGGCAATTGGCATGGTTATAGGAAAATTATAAGTGGTGCCGGGATGCACATATTTTATTAGCAGCTGTTCTTGGTCTGCCGCAGCATCTTGTTGCGCAATCGCAGGCCCAGTGCTTGCTGGCTGTGTTGTGTCACCGCTTCCGCAATTATCACCCCAGTCAAAAGTTTTATTAAACGATTGGTTTACAAGATAATTATTTATAATATGCGAGCAAGTATTTGTGATATTACTGCATAAAAGTCCAGTTACTCCATTAATAAGTGTATGTTTTAAATTACCATTAGGCCACTTGTGCGTGCAATATTTATCTGTACATTGGCCGGGGGCAAACGTATGAGCCCTTGCTGTTGAGTGTCCAATTTGTATATTTCCCTGAACGGCACCGGCCACATAAGTTGGTCTTGGAAATTTAGCGTCTAACCAGCCACCTGCTTTTAAATTTGCCAAGTTCCAGGTGTCATTTCCTTTAACCACTTTTGCGGCTGCATCAACATAAAAACCTATATTTCCCCTTGCCCTCCAACCATTTAAACCAATACGTTGTGAAGGATTGGCACAATTTTGTCCAAGGTATTCCATCATACTTAAATTGACTTCTGCTCCTGCAGCCAGTATAAGATTTAAATAGTATCCATTTACAATATGTTCATTAAAATTTTTATCGATTTTTATTCCCACGCCCAAAGCAAAACCTCTTCCGGTAGCAGAATTACCATCTACGCCAGGAAATGAAGGTATGCCCGGATATTGATTCACAACACTGTAATAGCTGTTTCTAAAACCTTCGGTAAAACCATTTACGGGAGCCTTAATGTCATTTCCAAACATTAAATATTCATATAAATTTACACCAAAAATAGTTACAACATTAGTGTCGGTAGGCTCTCCAAACTTAAAAAACCATTTGTTTGTTTTCCCGTTTGTGTCCAAGGTTAATTCTGCCGGGCTTGGTGTGGTGATTGGCGGCGCATTTACAGTAACTGCCGCGTACATATAAAAATGCTTGTCAGGAAAATTATAGTCGGCAATAACACTTCCTTTAATTTGCGCTTTATTTCTGTCTATTAGGGGAAGTAATGGCGCGCCAATATAAAAATCGCCCGTAAAACCAATATTGTACATTCCTTGGCCTGCTGAAAATTGTCCGTTTAACCCAACATCAGCATTAAAGGTTTCAACTTTAGGCGTAGTTCCTATAACGGCAAGCACTTTAAATCCTAAAGAACCTTTTTTAGGCGTAAAGTCATATTTTTTGGTGCTGTTATTAATTGTAGCCAACATATTGTTAGAGGCTCCTCCTCCAAAGCCATAAAAAGCAACTCCCGGTAAAAATGGCAAGCCAGGCTGAAAAATTGCCGCTGCTTCCACACGCCAATATCTGTAGGTTGAGGTATGAAGATAACTGGTGTTTCCAAATTCAGCCAAGGCTGAAATACTCACTTTTGGGGCTTTAAAAGTTGCTTGAAGCGTTCCTTTGAAACCATTTCCAAAAACGGGATCGTCATTTCTGAATTGAATAGTTCCATCAATAGAAACGGCCGGTAAATTAGCATAAACACTGATGTCAGAAATACTGGTTCCAATATATTTTGGTTTAAATTTTCCCAATCCTGAAGCATTTTGATTGTCTTCAATTGCCAATTCAACGGCCAATTTAGATTGCCCTCCCACATCTGTCGACAAATTAAAAATTACGTCGAAATTTAATTTTCCATGAAGTAACTGATTGCCTGTAGTTGTCAATTGCTTAAATCCGATATTGTCTATGGTAACCGGAAAATTTGCCAAGAATTTTTGAGGGCTCGCAAATGACCATGCGCCCGCATTGAAAGTAAATTTATTGCTTGCCAAACTTGAGTCATAATTCATGGCAATCCCTTGAAACCCTAAGTTCATATTTACATTTTTCACCGGCCCTAATTTCACGTTGTTCCAAACAAAATTTCCATTGAGCATTGTATTAAATGTTTTTTTATTTTTATCAACATAGGCAACAATATTTGAGGTTTGGGCAAGCGTCATGACGCCTTTTAACAAATTTGCATAAATTGGACCCGTCGGTTCAATGGTTAATTGAAAATAGCTTGTTTGGGAAGGCAATTGCGCGTTATTGAATAGCGCTATGTATTTTAAAGGATTTTGGATAGAATCTGCTTTGCTTACCGGCAATCCAATTCGGCCTTTAACACTTGCTTCAACAAGTGAACTCGATTCAATTTCCACATGAACCGTATCAATGCTTGCTACCAAATCGGCAACGTTTGCGTTGGGAAACTGAACAACATTGGTGGCTTCCGCAAATAGCGTGATACCGGTATTGTCAATAATCATATTTTGCACTGAAATTTGAGGTTTGCCGCCAGAATGGGTTTGCCAAGTTGCCGGCATTTCCACCACCAGTTCTTTCATATAAAAACCCCTGAATAAGTTAGAGGTTTCTCCATCATAATTTTGCGGAAAAGTGATGCTTGGCGGATTTAAAACATCCGACATATCATAAGACAAACTATCTGCCAAAACCGTCATTCCTTGTGCGGAAACTATTTCAGACTTTTCCAAAGTACCTGTTAAAACCAAATCATTCCATGCAGTGCCTAAAGCAAATAGTTTTGCCTTGGTTTTTGAGATTCCGTCATCAGGAGAAGGCAATAACCAATCTCTCGTAAACTCAGAATGTATTTCGATTCCGAATTGCGAAAATCCATTTTCGCCCCATTCAACAAAACAGCCCGTATTTGAATTTGTGGGTTTTTTAAAGGTGAAATTAATTTTAGGATTTGCAATAATGGTGACATCTTCAACAAGTTCTATTCTATTGGGTGGCATTTTAATATTGCTGGGATGAAATTCAATATTTTTAGCGATAAAACCAACCAATTGAACAGGATTTCCCCAGTCTTGAGGCGTAGTTTTAGAAGTTACCATATTGAATTCAGATTTGTTATTTCTAAAAACCATTTCAGTAATCGCCAATTGATCTCCGTTTGGAAAATTAAGTCCCAAAGGCAATTTCACCGGAGTTGTTACTTCTGTTAAATTATTATAGGGAATTGTTTGATTGATTTTGCTTTCAACCCAAGTTACATGACTTGTAACCATATTATTTAACCAAGGATTGTTTGCCGCAATTTCTAAAGCCCAATCTTGCGGATAAACAGGTGCAGTATCATCAATTTCCGCTGAAATTTTTCCTGTAAGCAATTTTTTATTGGCATCAACAGTAATACTGTCAAATTTAACGCTCACTCGCGCCTTTAGCCAATTTATGAAGGCGGTCCCTTTTCCTGAAAATTTATTGGTGCCGCTAACTTGTGTTGTAATAATGGCAAATTCGCCATTGTAACCGGCATAAATGGTGTCGTTAGCCGCAAGGCTTCCTGTTGGAACCACTACCTCCTCTTCAACAACAGGCTGCGATTTATTAACATTTGGAGCAGCTTTATTTACTGCAAACTGAAAAGGGCTGCTCATTCCTTTATTATCCCCAATTGGGTTTCCTTCCCTGTTCAACGCTTGCACATTCCAAACAAAATCGCAGAGGTATGGTGGCTTGCAAGGATCATCTAAAATATTATTTATGACAATTTGTGTCATATTTTCAACATCTTTGGTAATAATAGGCTGATTAACTTGCATGGCTTGTGTACTTGTTTGTCCTTGCATCATTTGCCAAACTTTTAATCGATACGTTACAGGCTCTTGTGGTTTTGGTATTACGGGCGTCCAACGAAACAACTGTGGTTGCGCGAAGTCACCAGTTGTATAGGAAAGTCCATTTACGGGCGCTAAAGCCTGAGGTGGCTGATAAGATTTACGCTCAGTTTCTTTTATGGTGAATGACTTACAAGCTTCACCAATCAAAACCTGGCCAGCAGCGCCATTGCCATAGAACTTTACACAAAATTCATAAATACCCGGTTTTAAAACACAAGCCTCGCCCAATAAGTTAAGCGCTGTTTCGCCCGACCATACTTTTGCAGGGGAATTAAAATTACTTGCCGGAGCATTGTCAATCGAATAATGACCACAAACGACACCATTGCCTTTTATGGAAACCAAAATACTGCTTTCCTGAACCATCGGCGACACTTTTCCTTGTTCCATTCTGGTTTGTGCAGAAATCATAAGCGGCGGCATTGATTTAGACCATTCGGCAATATTTGCATCCGGATTGGCAGGCAGTGAAATGTTGATACCGGTAATAAGATTGGATTGCGCAAAACCTTGAAAAGAAATTGCCAATAATAGAAGTGCAAGATATTTCTTCATAATTGTTCTGTTTTATTTTATGATTTCACCATTTCTGATTTTTATGGAAGTTTTGTCCTTTAACATTCTGATGGACGATTTTAGCTTTTCTATTTTTTCCGCGGGAACGTTCGGGTCGTTTTCTATATCGGCAATGGCTTCTTCAATTGAGTTGTATTCTTTCACATTAGCATTATCAGCCCCTTTTTTAATAATTAAAAGCGGTGTGGAAACAGATTGCTTCCTTGTAAATAAATGCTTCAAATTTTTTAGAAAATTCCACATGGGAGCTTTGGCTTTTGTATCAAATCTAAATACAAGAATCGGTTATCGCAATAGCTAACAAGCGTACGGCAGGTATTAATAAACTAACGGTAGGTATTTCTAATTTAACGGTAAAAATGTGACAATTAAAAATAAAAAAATGCGATTCTATTACTAATATTCAATAAATTAGAGCTGAATTTTCCCAGTCAGCATTAAATAAAGCAGCCATAGAAAAGCAATCATCACAAAGCCAAAAAAGATAGGAGGTGGCCAAAACTCGTCCCACGTATTTACAACGCCTTGATCAGGATGTTCAGCTGGGTAGATTACTGAAACCAAATCACCGGGTTTTAAGCGGGTTAGCGGTTTTGCCATTGATCTTTTAATAATATGAGAATTGCCAGAAGCGTCTTTATAAGTAACCATAGGAAATATGCCACTCGTAGCTCTGCCATCATTTGTTTTTGAAATTATTCTTTCAAATCTCAATACTTCTCCAACAGTTTTAATTCCATTGGCACGTAAATCAAGCGCACTTGCGGTAAG
The DNA here is from genome assembly GCF_030692605.1 of Lutibacter sp. GTDB lineage: Bacteria > Bacteroidota > Bacteroidia > Flavobacteriales > Flavobacteriaceae > Lutibacter. The sequence goes on along the minus strand of NZ_JAUYUD010000017.1, from coordinate 30,705 downwards.
CAAATAAGTACCAGTGCCACTAACAGGAATCACTATTGACAACAAAAAATAAACGGGGAAACGATATGGATTTAATTGTAAATTGGCAATTAACATAGGTAAAAGATGGAACGGATCATCCAATCTTGGATCCCCGGAAATGAGAATGCCAGAAATCCAAATCAATAAAATGAAAACTGCAAAACCAAATAAAGTAGCCACAATTCCTATTGGAAATTCCTTGAATAACATTATTTGGGCATTTTTTGGATTTGATTGCTCATAAGCCACGGGAACAGTTTTACCAATATATACGGAGGTAGAATTTGAAAAATCCCGACCGCTCACTTTTGTTTTTTCTCCATTTAAGGTTGTAAATTCAAAAATTGGCGCTTTTAGTGAATCCTGCCCAGCTGATCCAGGTGATTTGGCCAATCCAATTACAACTCCTTCAACTTTTTTTCCTGAAATTAATAAGCGCAAGGGATTCCACAAAATGGCTCCCGCAACAAACAACAATAGCATAATGATAAGGCTTAATAGCCAGCCAATCCAATTCATTTTGATAGCTTTTATTCAAATTTAACTATAATATCAATCATTGCAACAGTTAATAATTTTGCGGTAGCACCCAATAAACGAACGGTAGGTTTTGGTAATTTAACGGTAAGTGTGAAAGAAATTTTATCCCTTTTGAATTATTTGATAAAGAGGTGGCGGCAGAGAAATGATAACTTCGGTACCATGTGTATTATTATTTTGGTTGCTTAAATCGTCAATCATAATTGGCTGGGGCAATTCCATTTTTTCGCTCAACAACCGGAGACGTTCTTCAATAATTTCAATGCCTTTTGAAATATGATTCGCTTTTTTATGTTTTCTGGCTTCAATAATTCCAATACCATTGTCGGTAACTTTTATCATTAACGATTTACAAATTTCAGCATCAATTTCTACATTTTCAAAAGAAAAAGAAATGCTCACCATCCCCTTGACACCCGAGTTAATAATGCCATGCCAAAGTGCGTTTTCAACAAAGGGCTGAAGAATCATATTTGGAATCATTATTGCATTTGAATCTATGTCATTCCCTATTATAATCTCATAAGAAAACCTTTCCTGAAATCGGAGCTTCTCCAAATTCAAATAAAGTTTCAGCCGGTTGACTTCTTCGGATAAAAGTATAAATCCGCTTCCGGCGGTTTCCAAATTTTTTCGAATCAATTTAGCCATCATCGCTATATAATCATTGGCTTCTTCATTCCTGTTGCTGTTGATAAGATATTGTACGGAATTAAGGGAATTAAAAATAAAATGCGGATTCATCATGGCCGACAAAGCTTGATGTTTTAGGTCGTTAATTCTCTGATTCAATTTTAGTTTTTTACGTGTTTTACGCTGTTGAATTCTGGCTTGCCAAGCCACCATTAAGCTGGAAACCAGTGCAACAATCAATAACATCAAAAATTTAAACCAAACGGTTTCTGTAAAACGAGGTTTCACTTCAAAGGAAATCTGGGCCGGATTGCTCCAATTTCCATTTTGGGATTTTGCTCTAATGAGAAGATTGTATTTTCCGTTTTTTAGGGAAAGAAAATTAAGAACATCATCGTGCGTTTCTTTCCATTTGCTGTCATCTAATCTATACTGATATCTCACAGAGCCTGAAGAAGAAAAGTTTAGCGCTTTAAAGTTAATGGAAACATTCCGTTGTTCAGGCCCAAAAACCAAATGGTTATAATTTGTGTAAACTGAATCCCCTGCTTTTACGCCCATAATTTTCACTTGGAGCTTTGGAGAAATATCCTTGTCAAATAAATCAATATCCAAAAATGTAATACCTGCACTTGAACCAATTACTAACTGATTTTTTTCCTCATCGTAAAAGAGTGAATAAACTTCATCCGACGGAAGGCCGGTTTGCTTATTAAAATATTTAATTGTGTTGCCATCAACCAAATAAAGACCCTTCATATTTCCAACCCAAATTCTGTTTTTTTTGTCGGAAACAACTGAAGTAGACGATGATAAATCCTGATCCCCAATATTTTCATAGTCTGTAATGGAATTGTTTTTTAGATTATAACGAACAATCCCTTTTTCGCCTGCAACCCAAATGTTGTGGTCATTATCTTGAATAATGGCATTTATTTTCGAATTTAAAATTGAATTGGATTTAAAAAAGGTTTTCTTTAAAGTTAGTTTCCCAGTTTTATCAAGCAAAACTGATGCTTTGCACAAACCATGTCCGGTGCCAATCCAAAGTGTTTTTTCTGAATCCTCAAAAATTTGATTGATTCGGTTTGCACTGCGATCTTCACCAAAAACAAAGACTTGTGATGCTTGGTTTTGATCATCATTAAACTTATTTTGCACTCTTATGTAATTTGTTCTTCCTCCAAACAAGTACAATCCATTGCTTAATTTGCAAAATGAAAGTCCATCAAACAAATGCAATTTTATGTCTTTATAAGAAATAGTGGATGTGTCGTTTTTTACAACTGACCCACAAACATAAAATTCATTATTTAAATTTTTAATGTTATAAATATATTCCGATAAAGTTTTATCATTTTTATTTTTGATCTGGTCGAATTTTCCGTTTTCTAAAATACTTACGCCATTAAAAGTACCCAATAATAATTTTCCCGAACTTACTTTAGCAATAGCATAAACGTTATTATTGTGCAATCCGTCATTTTCATTATAACTTTTTAGGTAAAGATTGTTAATGCAATAAACGCCTTTTCCAAAAGTACTGATCCAAATATTACCTTCCTTATCTTCAAAATATTTATTTACCAACGTATTTTGTAGGTCTAATTTACTTCCAATATCTATTATTTTGTTTGAACCGTTTGGAATCATATAAAAACCCGAATTTCTGTTTGAAAACCAAATATTATTATTTTTATCGCTTAAAATAGCGGTAACCTCATTGTTGCTCGCTAAATCTATTTTATATGTGCCAATTATAGCCTTGTTTTTTAATTGGTAAATTGTTCCTTTTGTGCCGATATAGTAACTCCCGTCATTGCCGTTGGCGAGACAAAAAACTGAAGTTTCGGGCAAACCTTTGATGTTCAATTTTGAAAGTGATTCAACTTTAAAATCATACAAACCCGTTGTAGTTAAAGCCATTAAATCACTATTTGCCAGTTTTTCTAATTTATTGATGTAAACGGGAAAGGCCTTAATAATTTTTGTACTCAGTTTACCCGATGCGGTTTCACTGATTAAATTAATATCACCCCAACCATTATATGCAATAATTTTCTGTTCATTTTTTTTTGAAGTGTCAAATATTAAGTAAGAAATCACCAAACTTTTGCCGTCAATTACACTGCAATAATTTTCAATTTTACCATTTTTTAAAACATTAATTCCCTTTTCAAAATTACCGATGTATAATTCGCCTTTTCTTCCTTCCAAAAGAGAAATAATTGAGTTGGAATTTAAACCATCTTTGGTTCGAAATGTGGCAAAGTGATTGCCGTCAAACTTACTTATTCCATTTGCGGTGGCAAACCACATAAATCCGTCTTTATCTTGAATAATGTCGTAAACGGTGGAAGAAGCCAATCCGTCGGATGAAGTATAATGATAATAAGATGGGGTTTGCGAATGAATATTTGAGAAACAAAAAAGAAAAAATACAGCAAAAATTATATTTTTTTTAAGCATCTCTAAACGGTATTTAGAAATGTTTTTACCCGCTGGATAAATTCTGGTGTTTTTCGGCGAGATATTTCAACTTTACTGCCGTCGGTCATCGTAACAAAGTTTCCGCTAAAGTTCGAATAGTCCTTGATATATTTCAAGTTAATAAGATGGGATTTGTGAATCCGAAAAAAATATTCTTTTGGCAATGATTCTTCGAAATCTTTTAAGGTGCGCGATATTACGGAGTTTTTTTTGTCCTTAGTGAGAATTGTGGTATAACAACCATCAGCTTCCAGACGCAAAATATCGTCGATATTGAGAATGTTAAATCCACGGGAAGCAGAAATAATCAGTTTATTGTTTTCTAAAACAGGTTTGGCACTGTTTTTTTTACCATTTATACACAACAGTTTTTTAACGCACTGTTTGAGTTCTTTGATATTTATTGGTTTTAAGAGATAATCTGCTGCACCAACTTTTACCGCATTGATTCCAAATTCATCATGAGCACTCACAAATACCACCATAAATTTTCGATCTTCAAATTCGTTAAGAAAGTCAAATCCATCAAGTACCGGCATATTAATATCTAGAAAAACAACGTCGGGCGAATGATTTTTTACCAAAGCTATTGCCGAAACAACCGAATCAGCACTTCCCTTAACTTCAATCTCCGGACAGTAATTTTTAATAATCAATTTAAGATTTTCCCTGCCGTGAAGTTCATCATCAACTATGATTGCCGTTAGTTTGTTGATTTCAATTTGTAAAGACATGATGCCATTGATTAATTAGTTACGTATTTAGATTGATTTCTTGTTTAAAATCCTACTATTAAAATGAACCCAATTTAGATCGCGGTTAAAATACAGTTTTTTTTGTTTCCATTTTTATTGTGCACAATTGAATTTAATTCTTGGGAGTTTATTTTGTTAAGATTTCGATAAAACCACATAAAAAAACGCCTTAAAGAAATTCTTCAAGACGTTTTTAATTATAGGGAAATGAAAAACTATTATTTATAAACTTCTTTTACAAATTCTTCGTAGTTAACTTCTTTTTCTTTAAAAGTTATATTCTCTTTATAGAAATTTAGTAATTTCTGACTTACTAACTGGTCTTGTAATCTTTTTGCTTCATCTTGATTACTTAATACACGTTGTACAATATCTTCTAAATCTTTCTCCTCAGGATTTAATTGTCCGTATTGAGCCATTTGAGACTTTACAAAGCCCTTAGCATATTCTTTCAATTCGTCAAAATTAATTTGAATTTCGTTATCTTTCATTACTTTACCCTCAATCAATTGATAACGCAACCCTTTTTCAGATTTTTCAAATTCTTCAGAAGCTTGTTCAGGAGTCATTGGTTTTTCCCCAGCAACAGCCAACCATTTTTTCAAAAATTCAGATGGCAAATCGAATTTTGTGTTTTCAATCAAATATTCAGTAACTGCATTTAATAATTGCTGATCAGCTTGTGTTTGAAATTGCTTCTCAGCATCTTCTTTGATTTTAGCGTTTAATTCTTCTTTGGATTTTACAACTTCAGGTCCAAATATTTTATCGAATAATTCTTGGTTAATTTCAGCTAATTCCGTTACATTAATTTCTTCAATGGTAATTGAAACTTCAATATCTAAACCATGTATTTCATCATGCGAAACACCAAGAGCTCCCATTAATTTATGATCATCATCAAAAAGACCTTTAGTAGAAACCACAACTACATCACCTACTTTTTTGCCAATAAATTTCTTTTGATTGATTTTACCCTTAATGGACTCTAAAGAAATGGTAGATTTTTTATTAATTTCTTTTTCTTCATTCACAAAAGTCCCAGCAATAGTTACACCTTCTTCAACAACATTTTTAGTAACTATTTTACCATAACGTTTTTGAATGTTTTCAACTTCTTTTGCTAAAAGCTCTTTATCTGCAACAATATTATATTTAGTGATTTTCTTTTTAGCATCTAATTTAACATCAAATTGAGGAGCAAGACCTAATTCAAATTCAAATGAATAATTGTCTTCTTCCCATGAAAAATTATCTTGAATTTTAGGTAAAGGATTCCCTAATATATCTAACTTTTCTTCAGTTAAAAATTTATTCAAAGAATCTTGAAGTAATTTATTAACCTCATCTATCATAATAGATTTACCATATTGTTTTTTCACTAAGCCCATAGGTACATGACCCTTTCTAAAACCAGGAATATTTGCTTTTTGACGGTAATCTTGAAGAATTTTGGCTACTTTTTCTTGATAATCTTCCGCTGTAATTTCAACCTTCACTACTGCATTTAACGCATCAATATTTTCTTTTGTAATATTCATCTTATACTTTTTTTACTATAATCATTAAAAATTGGGTGCAAAAGTACTACTTTTTATGTATTTCAACAATATTTAACACACTCAATTTCAACTATTTTTGTTCTTTTTCTTTCAAAAAAGAAAATAATATGGATTGAAACATTGATAATAATATACTGAACAGTAATGCTGTCCAAAATCCAGAAACACTAAAACCAGTTACAAAATAACCTGCTAACATTATAATTACTGCATTTATTACCAGCAAAAATAGTCCCAGTGTTAAAATAGTTGCAGGCAATGTTAAAATTACAAGAATGGGTTGTACTGTTATTCTTAAAAAGCCCAATACAATTGCTACAAACATAGCATTTGTGAAATTGGTTACCTCTACACCTGGTAAATATTTTGCGATTATAACAACTGCAATTGCTGTTAATAACATTCTTAAAACTGTTTTCATTTATTTCTAATTAATTATTAATTGGTTGTTTGTAAAATTTAATCACTTTCTGCAATATTAATAAGGATATTCAACTTACTTATTTGACAAAAAAGACAAAACTTTTTTATGAAATTGGGTTGGATTTTCGGCATGTAACCAATGTCCTGCTTTTTTTATTGTTTCAATTATTGAATTTGAAAAATGAGTTTTAATCAATGGTTCATCTTCTTTAATAATATAATTCGAGTTTTCTCCTTTTAAAAATAACGTTTTCTCATCAAAATAACTAAATGATGCCAACGCTTCACCCACTTCCGAATTATTTTCTGTTAAACTAGTTAAATTAAAACGAAATGCCAATTTACCTTTTGATTCCCAATATAAATTTTTTAACATAAACTGTAAAATTTCTTCTTCTTTTATATAGATTCTTAAAATTTCTTCAACCTTTTGACGTGAATTATGTATTGAAAAATTAACAGCATTTAATGCTGCTAATATTTGTTGATGATGTGGTTTGTAAAACTTAGGGCTAATATCTGCAACTATCAATTTATCCACTATTTCAGGATAGGTTGTGGCAAATAACATTGCAACCTTCCCTCCCATAGAGTGTCCGAGAAGTACAACTTTATTTAATTTATAATGATTAATATAATTGTATAAATCTTCCACTAAAAGTTCATAATCAAATTCATCTGTGTGAAAACTTCGTCCATGATTACGTTGATCAACTAAATGCACTTCAAAATTTTCAGCAAACTGAATTCCCAATGATTTCCAATTATCACTCATTCCAAAATATCCATGAAGAATGATAAAAGGCTGTCCATTTCCAATAATTGTTGAATGTAAAAGTTTCATTTTGAGTTGTGAATTTTGAGCTTTAAGAAGTAAGTTTTAAGAAATGAGTTTTAAGTTTTAAGTCTTAAGTTTTAAGTTTTAAGTTTTAAGAAATAAGTTTAAAATACCATAAAAAATAGATAATTCAACTGCTTTTGCCTATTGCCTTTCTTTTTTGCTTTTAACTTTTAACTTTTAACTTATATTTATACATATTAATTACATTATCTAACCCATAATATAACGATTCGGTTATTAATGCATGTCCGATAGAAACTTCCATTAAATTTGGAATGTTTTGTGCAAAATATTGAATGTTATTCAAACTTAAATCGTGCCCAGCATTAATACCCATTCCTAAGTTTGAAGCCAAAATTGCACTTTCAATATAGGGTTTAATAGCTTCTTTATTACCTAATTCATACTGTGTTGCGTATTCTTCAGTATACAATTCAATCCTATCAGTACCTGTTTTTGCGGCGGCTTCAATAAATTTTAAATTGGTGTCTATAAAAATTGAAGTTCTTATTCCTTTTAATTTAAATTCAGCAATAATTTCTTTTAAAAAATCAAGATTTTTAATAGTATCCCAACCAGAATTAGATGTTATAGCATCAATCCCATCAGGTACCAACGTAACTTGATCTGGCTTAATAGTTAACACCATATCCATAAATTTTTGAATAGGATTTCCTTCAATATTGAATTCGGTAGTTACTACTTTTTTTAAATCGTATGCATCTTGATATCTTATGTGCCGCTCATCTGGTCTTGGATGAATGGTTATTCCTTGCGCTCCAAAATCCTGAATATCACTTGCAACTTTAACCACATTTGGAAAATTACCACCTCTTGCATTCCGTAATGTTGCAATTTTATTTATATTAACACTAAGTTTTATCATTATAAAAAAATTAAATTTTCTAACTCGTTCGCAAATTTACAAACTAAGAATATGTTTTTGGTTTTATTTTTGATTAATTTGCACTACAATTCAATATACAATGGAAGCAACCCCGTACATATTAAATGAATTTAAAGCATTTACTTTAAATAGTTCAATTGATGAAATTCAAGCATTTTTTAATGAAACTACTTATACACATTTTCCAATTTTAAAAAATAAAGAAACTAAACAATTATTAGGTTTAATTGCCAAGGATGACCTTATTGATCTTGAAAATACTAATAAAGAAATCGGAAATCATCAATATTTATTCAACCTATTCTATGCTTCTGATACGCTAAGTTTGGTTGAAATTATAGCAATTTTTTCATCCAACTATTCCAATGTAATTCCTGTAATTAACCACAAAAAAGAATATTTAGGGTACTACGATTTACTTGATATTTTACAAATTTATAATCAAACTCCTTTTTTAAGTACCGAAGGTGTTGTGTTATTAATTGAAAAAGAAATTATAGATTATTCTTTCAGCGAAATTTGTCAGATTATTGAAAGTAATGGTGCTAAAATGTTGGGTGTTTTTGTATTCGAAATCAGTCCAGCCACCGCAAAAATTATGGTAAAATTTAGCACTATGGACGTTAATGAAATAATTCAATCATTCAGACGCTATAATTATAACATAATCACTAATCATAAAGAGGATGCTTTTTTAGAAGAACTAATAGATAGAACTAATTACTTACAAAAATACTTAAATATTTAACCATGAAGGTTGCTATATATGGCCAATATTATAAAATAGAAGATCGACATTATGTCGAAGAATTATTTTCAACTTTTGAAAGTAATGGCATTGATTTTTTTATTGAAAATAATTATTATCAAGAGTTAAAAAAATTTATTAAAGTAACTAGCCCAAAAACTTTTAAAACTCATTTAGATCTTAATGATTCCTTCAATTTCATGATTACTATTGGGGGTGATGGAACTATTTTAAGAGCAGTAACTTTTATTCGAAATTCTAACATCCCAATTGTTGGTATAAATACAGGACGTCTCGGTTTTTTAGCAACGGTGCAAAAAGAAGAAATTAGCCATGTCGTTCAATTATTAATTTCAAACCACTTTTTAATTAGAGAGAGAACTATGTTAAGTGTAATCACTACCCCTAAAATTAAGAAATTGGAAGAATTTAACTTTGCGTTAAACGAAGTTTCCGTTAGCAGAAAAAATACTGCATCTATGATTACTATTGAAACTTTTATTGATGATGAATACTTAACTTCATATTGGGCAGATGGACTAATAATTGCCACTCCAACAGGCTCTACAGGTTATTCTTTAAGCTGTGGAGGTCCCATAATAATCCCAAAATCAAAAAGTTTTGCAATTACACCCATTGCCCCTCATAATTTAAATGCCAGACCTCTTGTAATTCCAGAAGATACTACCATAAAATTAATTGTTAATGGTAGGGAAGATGAATTTTTTCTTTCATTAGACTCTCGAATTATTTCATTAAAAAATGGAACCGAAATTCTCATAAAAAAATCAGATTTTAAATTAAAAATGGTACAAATTAATCATCAAACATTTATAAAAACACTTCGTGAAAAATTATTATGGGGGCAGGATACCCGAAATTAATTAAAGTTAATTTCATTTATTTTGTCAATTTCTACCTACAATAAATTGATTTTTAATGAGTTTATCAAAAAAGGCACATCATAAACTACTATAAACTAATAGATTTATTTATATTTGCACGCTATTTTATTTATGAAAAACTATACTTTTTTTATTGTATATCTTTGTTTTACAGCCTTTTCCAATGCTCAAACATATGAAGTTGGTTTTTTTGTTGGTGGTAGTAACTATATTGGTGATATTGGATCTGAGTATTATATCAATCCTAATAACCTAATGGGCGGTTTAATTTATAAACACAATATAAATCCCCGCTTGGCCTTAAGAGGAACTTTTACCTATGCACAAATTAATGCAGATGATGCTGACGCAACAAATATAGAACGCTATAATAGAGGAATTGGTTTTAATAATAGCATAAAAGAATTGGCTCTTGGTTTAGAGTTTAATTATTTTGAATATGACCTAAACGATTATTCAAAAAAACATACACCCTATTTGCTTTTAGAAATTGCCACATTTAATTACAATGTAGTAAAATCGGAAACCAGTGTAAGAAATTATGAGTACGAGTCTAAAACGTCTTATGCAATTCCATTTGGTATTGGTTATAAAACAAAATTGATGCATCAAGTTGCAATTGCACTTGAAATAAGGGCTCGCTATACTTTTGAAGATGATTTAGATTATAATAATTCAGCTATTAATTCTTTAATTTTTGGAAATCCTAAAAGTAATGATTGGTATATACTAAGTGGTGTTTCTATAGTATATTCTTTTGGTAGACCTCCTTGTTATGCCACCCCTAAATAATGGAAATCTTAAAAACTGAAATAGCAAAAAACAAGGTCCCAAACCATATTGCAATTATTATGGATGGCAATGGACGATGGGCTCAAAGCAAAGGTCAGCCAAGAATTTTTGGACATAAAAACGGTGTAAACTCAGTTCGTGAAGTAATTGAAGGATGTGGAGAAATTGGTATAAACTACCTTACACTATATGCTTTTTCCACTGAAAATTGGAAACGCCCTAAAATTGAAGTTAAAACTTTAATGAGCCTATTAGTTTCTTCACTTAAAAAAGAATTAAAATCACTTCAAAAAAACAATATTAAACTAAATACCATTGGGAATTTAAATGACTTGCCCGAAAAAGCTCAGAAAGAACTATCTGAAGTGATTAAAAAAACGGAAAATAATACGGCATTAACACTTACACTTGCCCTCAGTTACGGCTCTCGAGATGAAATTGTTAATGTTATCAAAAATTTATCAAAAAAAGTTGTTAATAATGAACTTGGTGTTGAAGAAATTAACGAAAATGTTATAAATAATCATTTATATACATTTTCTTTGCCTGATGTTGATTTTTTAATTAGAACCAGCGGCGAAAAAAGAATCAGCAATTTTTTATTATGGCAAATTGCATACGCTGAATTGTATTTTACAGATACTTTTTGGCCAGATTTTAGAAAAGAACATTTATTTAATGCCATATTAGAATATCAAAATAGAGAAAGAAGGTTTGGAAAAACGAGTGAACAAATTGAAAAAATCAATGAATAAAATAAAATTAGCCCTATTACTTTTTGCATTTACATTAACTGGAACGCTTTTAAAAGCTCAGGAAAACACCATAAAAAGCACAAAAGAGATTGAAATTATAAATGATACCATAAAAAAAGATAGCATCAATCCTGTCTCTGGCACTTCCGAATTTATTAAAGAAAAAACCTACGAACTTGGTGGTATGACTGTTAAAGGGCTTCAAAAATTTGAAGAACAAACTGTTATTGTTTTTACCGGTTTAATAGTTGGACAAGAAATTAAACTTCCTGGTGATAAATTAACTTCAGCCATTAAAAAATTATACGAAACAAAGCAATTTAGTAATGTTGAAGTGTATGTTGGAAAAATAGATGGAAATACAGTATATCTCGAATTTGATGTAGAAGAATTACCACAACTTAACAATGTAACTATTTCTGGTGTTAAAAATAATAAAGCTAAAGAGTTGCAAAAAGATGCAGAGCTTAAAAAAGGCACTATGGTTACAGATAACTTAATTGTAACCTCAAAAAATTATTTCAAAAAGAAATATCAAGAAAAAGGTTTTTTAAATTCAAAAGTTACCTTAAACACCAAAAAAGATACTAGTGGAGTTAATATTGTTAATATGCTTGTTCATATTGATAAAGGTGAAAAAGTAAAAATTAAAAACATCACTTTTAGCGGAAACAAAGAAATTCCACAAAAAAAATTAAGAAAAACGCTTAAAAAAACCAAAAAAGCCATGATTGGTAGGTTTTGGAAATCATCTAAATATATTGAAGCCGATTTTAAAGAAGATCTTGAAAATTTAATTGTTTCGTATAGCGAAAAAGGATATCGAGATGCACGCGTATTAGATCATTCTTATTCTTTAAATAGCGATAATACCTTAAATTTAGACATAAAAGTTGACGAAGGGAAAAAATATTTCTTCGGAAATATTAGTTTCTTAGGTAATAGTAAATATACAGATTTACAACTTCAAAGTTTGTTACGAATTGAAAAAGGAGACACCTATAATGGAAAAATTTTAAAAGAAAGAGTTTTGGGAGATGGCAAACCCGACTCTGAAGATATTACAACACTTTACCAAGATAATGGTTATTTATTTTCTAGAATTTTACCTGTAGAAACTAAAATTGTAAACGACTCTATTGATGTTGAAATTAGAATATACGAAGATCAGCCAACGCGCATTAGAAAAGTTACGGTTAACGGAAACGATAGAACTAACGACCACGTTGTTTATCGAGAAATTACAACAAAACCAGGGTATCTTTATAGTAAAAGTGATATTATAAGAACGATAAGAGAAATTGGTCAACTGGGCTTTTTCGATGCTGAAGCTATTTCTCCAGACATTAATCCAAACTATCAAGATAAAACTGTTGATATTGACTATACCGTTGCCGAAAAAGGCTCTAGTCAAATTGAACTGCAAGGTGGTTACGGTGGTGGTTCATTTATTGGGACCCTTGGACTTTCATTTAATAACTTTTCTATCAGAAACATTTGGAACAAAAAAGCTTACAGACCACTTCCAATGGGAGATGGACAGACATTATCTCTACGTTTACAAAAAAGTAGGTATTATACCACGTCAAGTTTTTCGTTTACTGAACCATGGTTAGGAGGTAAAAAACCTCAATCATTATCGTTTTCAATCTATAATTCTAAACAATTTAGATACGATTATTTTACGAATAGAGTTGACAAAGATCAACGTTTAAATATTGTTGGAGCTTCTATAGGATTAGGAAAACGTTTGCGATGGCCAGATAACTATTTTACCCTTTCTCAAGGTATCAGCTATCAATTATACGACCTAAAAGAATACGGAATGCGTATTGGAAATTTAACGTTAAGCGATGGGAATTTAAATAATTTATCGTATAGTATTACCTTGGGTAGAAGTTCAGCTGGGCCTAACCCCATTTTTCCAAAATCAGGTAATGAATTTAGTATAGGAGCAAAATTTACACTTCCATATTCTTTATTTAATGAAAAAGATTATACAAACATAGAATTGGCAGATAAGTATAAATGGTTAGAATATTACAAAGCTAGTTTTAAAGGAAAATGGTACACTAATATTGTTGCAGACTTGGTTTTAATGTCTAATGCTGAATTTGGATTTTTAGGTAATTATAATTCAAAATTAGGTGATTCACCTTTTGAACGCTTTTTTGTTGGAGGAGATGGTATGGCATCCTATCAGTTAGACGGTCGAGAAACAGTAGCATTAAGAGGTTACGAAAACTCTAGATTATCATCTATTGATGGAGGAACAGTTTACAATAAGTTTCAAATGGAATTAAGATACCCCATAACTTTAAAACCTTCAGCATCTATTTATGTGCTTGGGTTTTTAGAAGCAGGTAATTCTTACGACGGTTTTAACAACTTTAATCCATTCCAATTGAAAAGATCTGCAGGATTAGGACTTAGAATTTTTATGCCAGCTTTTGGTTTATTAGGAATTGACTTTGCACATGGATTTGATGCTTTACCGGGAACAACTGTAAAATCAGGATGGCAAACTCACTTTATTATAGGACAACAATTTTAAGCAATTTGAGTTATATTTGTTAGATGGTTTTTTAAAATACCACAGTTTTTCTAAAAACATATAAGTTATGACAAAAAAAGTTCTTTTATTTGCGATTTTGATAAGTAGTGTAATGCTGTTCGCTCAAAAAACTCAAAGAATTGGTTATATAGATATGGAATATATTTTAGAAAATATTCCAGAATATAATGATGCTCAATCAAAAATTAATTCAAAAGCAATGGTTTGGCAACAAACTATTGAATCTCAACAGAAAGAAATTGAACAACTTAAGAATGATTTGAATAATGAAAAGGTGCTGTTAACAAAAGAATTAATTGAAGAAAAAGAGGAAGATATACATATTAAAGAACTTGATTTAAAGAAGATTCAAGCAGATTATTTTGGTGCAACTGGCGATTTATTCTTTTTAAGACAGCAATTGGTAAAACCAATTCAGGATTTGGTTTATAATGCCGTTCAAGATATAGCATCAAAAAGAAAGTTCGATTTTGTTTTAGACAAATCAAGTGCTTTAATCATGTTATATACCAATAAAGAATATGATATTAGTGAATTAGTTTTAAATAGTATTATTAGAGATAAAAAAATAAATGAAATAAAAGGCGGTTCTGAAGAAAGTGAAACGATAAATGGCACAGATATTGTAAATGACAAAGCTCAGGCTATTGCAGAAGATAAGGAAGCAGCCCAAGAAGCTATTAAAAATAAAATTGAAGAACGAAAAGCAGCACAATTAAAAAAGAGAGAAGATTTAAAAAAAGCGATAGAAGAGAAAAGACTAAAAAGAATTAAAGAAATAGAAGAGGCTAAAAAAGCCAAAGAAGAAAAAAAAGAGAACAATTAATTTAATAACAAAAACAATGAAACAAATTAGAACTTTAGTAGTAATAGCAATAATTGCATTAGGATTTAATACTGCGCAAGCACAAACTAAAATTGGTCACATTAATACGGACTTACTTTTAAGTTTAATGCCCGAAACTAAAACTTTAAACGCAGAATTAGAAAAATTAGGTAAAACTTATGAGACCGAATTAAAAGCCGAAGAAGCAAAATTAGAAGCAAAATTAAAAAAATATGAGGCTGAAGTAGGTTCTCAAACAGACGAAGTTAATCAACAAAGAAGTGTTGAAGTACAACAAGATCAACAAAGCTTGTACCAAGCTTCTCAAATTGCTAGAGAAGAAATTACTAAAAAGAGAAACGAAAAACTAAAACCGATATTAGATAAAGCTAAAAAAGCAATAGAAGATGTGGCTAAAGAACAAGGTTTAACCTATGTGTTAGATGCTTCATCCCTAATTGTAGCAAATGGTACCGATTTGTTAGCTGCAGTTAAAACAAAACTAGGTATTCAATAAAAAAATACTTCAAAAAAAATCCCGCACTTGCGGGATTTTTTTTTAGCTTTATTCAAATGAAACAACCCATAGGTTTTTTTGACTCAGGAATAGGTGGTACTTCTATTTGGAAAGAAGTTATAAAAATATTGCCCAATGAAAATACCATATATCTAGCCGATAGCATTAACGCTCCCTACGGTGAAAAATCAAATGACGAAATAATTGCACTGTCTGTAAAAAACACCGAATTTTTAATTTCAAAAGGTTGCAAATTAATTGTAGTCGCTTGTAATACAGCAACAACAAATTCAATTGATTTTTTAAGAAAAAATTATACCATACCTTTTATTGGAATTGAACCAGCCATAAAACCTGCCGCATTATTTAGTAAAACTGGAGCAATCGGTATTTTGGCAACAAAAGGAACTCTAACAAGTAAGTTATTTGAAAAAACAACGTATGAGTACACCAAAAATATAACTACCATAAAACAAGATGGTGAAGGATTGGTTGCTCTTATTGAAAACGGGAAATTAGGTTCAAAAGAATTAGATAAATTATTAACTATTTATTTAAAACCAATGCTTCAATTTAATATAGATCACCTTGTTTTAGGTTGCACGCATTATCCTTATCTCATTCCTCAAATAAAAAAAATTATTGGTAATAATATTACAATTATAGATTCAGGAGAAGCTGTTGCGAGACAAACTAAGACTGTTTTAGAAAAATTTAATTTATGTTCAAATTCTTTAACAACGGGTAACCATCAATTATATTCAAATACACAAACCAATGTATTAACTGAAATTTTAAGCGATGTTTTAGTTAATTTTAGTGTTGAAAAACTGAATTTTTGATTTACGATTTACGATTTACGAAGATTAAAATTTGAAGTTTTTACTTACAACTCAAAACTTAGAACTTATAACTATTTTTCCTCCTTATACCAACCTGCATATTTAATATAATTATCGGCAATTCTATGAATTTCACCGGCAATTAATTCTTGGCTAATATCTTTAACTTTTACAGCAGGAACCCCTGCATAAATACTACCTGATTTTATATGAGTTCCTTTAGTTACCACAGCTCCAGCAGCAATTATTGAATTGCTTTCAACAATACAATCATCCATAATAATAGCTCCCATTCCTATCAAAACATCATCATGAACTGTGCAACCATGTACCATTGCATTATGCCCTATTGAAACATTATTTCCGATAGTTGTCGGTGATTTTTGAAATGTTGCATGAATAATAACCCCATCTTGGATATTTACCTTATTACCTATCTTAATATAATGCACATCTCCTCTAACTACAGCATTGTACCAAACACTGCATTGGTCTCCCATAGTTACTTCTCCAATTATCACTGCATTTTCGGCAATAAAACAATCGGTTCCAAATTTTGGTTTATTTCCATTTAATTCTTTAATAATCATAAGTATAGATTGGCATTAATAGTTGAAAATTTTATAAAGATTTGAGAATTTTTAAAATGAATAATTTACATTTGGACAACCGCTTCTTCTCGGTTCTCTACATCCAAAATTAAAACCTAAGGTTATTTGATGATAGCCAGCATCATCAAATAAAATTTCTCCAGATTGTTTAGTATAAGTATATGAAGCCATAAAATTTTTATAATTTACCCCAACAATTGGGGTAAGATAATTCAATTCTTCAGTATCTGCATTGTCAAACCCTTTTCTATACGAAAATGCTGCCCATAATTGAGCATCTGCAACATCTTTATACACCTTCATGTTAAAATCAACAAATTTCTCTCCTGTTCTTTCAATGGTTTGTGCCATAATGGATGGCTCAAATTGTAGATCTTGATCTTGTCCAAAATAATAACCAATTGTGACAAGATATCTTCTTAAATTTAAAGATTCATACCTGTCATTGTACAAATTACGTGCACTTAATAAGATGTTTTTTGCAGTAAAATAGGAGAAAAAACCATTTCTGTGGTATGCCATACTAAAATCAGCATTGAAATAATTTTCACTTTGAACAATTTGAGAAATCACAGGATCTGGAATAATAAATGAACTTTCATCTACACTATTAATTGCAGCCATTATCGACAATCCAAAAGATAATTGATTTACTTCATCTGGTCTACCCAACCCTATATGATAAGCATAGGTTCCTTGTATTCCTTGTTGAGAATGGTATCCGTTTTTATCATTAAAAACAATTAATCCAATACCCATATTTTCTCCAACCTTTGAGTGAACACTTATAGTTTGAAGCGCTGGAGCATCTTCTATTCCAGCCCATTGACTCCTTGCTGTAAATCTCAATTTTCCACAATTTCCAATTCCAGCCGCTGAAGGGTGTACTAAAAAAACATTATCCGATAAATAATCAGAATAAATAGGTAAGGTTTCTTGAGCTTTTAATATAAAAGGGACTATTAATAACAAAATGGTACTAAAAAATTGTGCTTTTTTCATATTTCATTAATAGAATTCAAATATAAAAAATAATTATATCGTTTACCCTAAAAACAAAATTTTAAATTCCTTAAAAAATTAATTATATAAATATTAACTAAAAATTTAGACTTCATAAATTGAAATTTATATCTTTGTAATCTCTTATGAAGCAACTATTTAAAAAAATATCTGCAATGTTAATGGCTTTGATAGTTTTACTGTCAACATTGTCATTTTCATTTAGTGAGCACTTTTGTGGTGATTTACTGGTAGATAGTGCTTTATTTTCAAAAGCTGAGTCGTGCGGAATGAATATACAAAATGCATTACCTGGTTCAGATTGTAGTGTAAAAAAAGATTGTTGTAAAGATGAAGTTAAAACATTTGTAGGTCAAGATGATTTAAAAATTGATTTTTCTTCTTTAAGTTTTGATCAACAAAATTTTATTGCTTTATATGCTTTTACTTATTTAAATTTATATGAAGGAATAGATACCGAAGTTATTCCTTTTAAATATTATTCACCACCTCTGGTCGATAAAGACATCAGTATTCTTTATCAAGTTTTCAGAATTTGATTTATTAATTATTTAATGGCTAAATCTTTTATAAGGTATTTTCCTCTTTAAAATTTTATTAGCTTCAATTGAATCATTTTTTTTTAATAAAAATGAATTCTCTCAACATTAAAAAATTAAAAAATTCAAAAAAAAATGTTTAATAGACTTGTAAAATATTTTCTCGAAAATAGGCTCATTACTTTTATCTTCCTTATCACTTTTGTTGTATTCGGAATGGTAACCATGCCTTTTAATACTGAAACCGGCTTTTTGCCTCGTGATCCAATTCCGGTAGATGCGATACCAGATATAGGTGATAATCAGCAAATTATCGCAACCGAATGGATGGGACGATCGCCTAAAGACATTCAAGATCAAATAACCTATCCGCTTACAACCGCTTTATTAGGAATTCCTGGGGTACAGACAATCCGTAGTACATCCATGTTTGGTATGTCATTCATTTATATAATTTTTAAAGATGATGTAGAATTTTATTGGAGTCGTTCCAGGATTTTAGAAAAACTAAATTCTTTACCAACTGGAACTTTGCCTAAAGAAGTACAACCAGCATTAGGTCCTGATGCAACAGCTTTGGGTCAAATTTATTGGTATACTCTGGAAGGGCGAAATCCCGAAACTGGTGAACCAAATGGAGGCTGGGATCCTCAAGAATTAAGAACCGTTCAAGATTTTTATGTAAAATATGGTCTCGCAACAGCTGAAGGTGTTTCTGAAGTAGCATCTGTTGGTGGTTTTGTAAAAGAATATCAAATAGATTTAAATCCAGAAGCCCTTAAAGCCTATAATGTTTCCGTAATGGACGTTATGACTGCTGTTAGTAAAAGCAATTTAGACATTGGTGCAGAAACTATTGAATTAAATAGCGTAGAATATATTATACGTGGTTTAGGTTATGTGAAAACCCTAAGCGATTTAGAAAATTCTGTAATTACAGTCAGAAATACAATTCCCGTTCGAATAAAAGACGTGTCTACGGTTTCTTTTGGACCTGCAACTAGACGAGGTGGTTTGGATAAAGCAGGCACAGAGGCAGTTGGCGCTGTAGTTGTTGCACGTTATGGTTCTAATCCGATGGATGTGATTGATAATGTAAAAATTAAAATAAAGGAATTGGAAGCTGGTTTACCTCAAAAAACATTAGCCGATGGTAGTGTTTCCAAAGTAACCATTGTCCCTTTTTATGACAGAACGGGTTTAATCAAAGAAACTATAGGTACGCTTGAATCGGCGCTCTCACATGAAATTTTAATAAGTATCATAGTAATTATTATCCTTGTTATGAATTTAAGAGCCTCATTTATAGTCGCAGGATTGTTGCCAATTGGTGTGTTAATGACCTTTATTTTAATGCACTTTTTTGGAGTAGATGCTAATGTGGTGGCCTTATCTGGTATTGCAATTGCAATAGGTGTAATGGTCGATGTCGGAATTATTGATGTTGAAAATATACTCCGGCACTTAGAGATGCCAGAAAACAAGGGAATACGTGGAAAAAAATTAATGATGGTTATCTACAATGCAATTGCAGAAGTTAGAGCCGCAGTAATAACCTCCATGGCTACCACTATTGTAAGTTTCTTGCCAGTATTTGCAATGGAAGCCGCAGAAGGTAAATTGTTCCATCCACTTGCTTTAACCAAAACATTTGCACTAATTGCAGCTTTAGTACTTGGAATTGTAGTGTTGCCAACCTTGGTTCATATTCTATTTGATATTAAATTCGATTCCAAAAAAATTAAGAAAATTTGGAACGTAGGACTCATTATTTCTGGAATTTTAATTTTTATAATATGGTTCTCTTGGCCTGCACTCGCTTTAATTGCGATAGGTGTAAATAATTTATATGCAAACCGTTGGCCTGAACATAAAAAAGAGTTTACTAATTACATCAATGTTGCAATAACTGTTTTGGTTGCTGTATTTTTCTTATCAAAAGAGTGGTTGCCTTTAGGAGCACATAACAGCATTTTTGTAAATTTCCTGTTTGTTGCTGGAATAATTGTATTCATCCTTGGAGCATTAATGTCGATGGTTTATTACTATGAACCTATACTTAGATGGGCTTTAATCAACAAAAAGAAGTTTTTATTACTTCCAGCTATTACCCTTTTATTTGGAATCTTAATTTGGTTAGGTTTCAACCAAGCCTTTGGTTTTATAGGAAACGGACTAGAAAAAATTGGATGGAAATCAGTTAGGCAAACAAGTTTTTGGGAAGGAAGTACAAGTAAATTCCCTGGTATTGGTAAAGAATTTATGCCATCACTCAATGAAGGTTCTTTTCTGCTAATGCCAACGAGTATGCCTCATACTAGTATAGAAAAGAACCTTGAGTACATTGAAACACTTGATAAAAGATTATCAGTAATTCCAGAAGTTGAAATTGCAGTTGGTAAATGGGGACGTGTAAATTCAGCATTAGATCCTGCTCCAGTTCAAATGTTTGAAAATACCATTAATTATCGATCTGAATATATGTTGGATGAAGATGGCCATAAACAACAATTTAAAGTTGATAAAGACGATAGCTTTATTCTGAAAAGTGGTAAAAAATACAATCCTGAAAAAGAAGGTTTTAGACTAATTTCAAAAGACAGTTTAATTGCAGTTTCAAATGGAGAATATTTCCGTCAGTGGAGACCAGAAATAAAAAATTCTAATGATATATGGAATGAAATTGTAAAAGTAACCAACATTCCAGGGTTAACCTCCGCACCTAAGTTACAACCCATAGAAGCTCGTTTAGTTATGCTTTCAACTGGAATGCGAGCGCCAATGGGTCTAAAAGTTTATGGGCCTGATTTAGAAAGTATTGAAGAAGCTGGTTTACAATTTGAAAAAGCTTTAAAAGAGGTGCCAACTGTTAAAGCTTCCACGGTATTTTATGATCGCGCTGTTGGAGCACCTTATCTCGAAATTAAACTCAATCGTGAAGCAATGGGGCGGTACGGTATGAGGGTTAGCGATGTGCAAGAAGTATTGCAGGTAGCGGTAGGCGGAATGGCATTAAGTAATTCTGTTGAAGGTCGTGAACGTTTTCCAATACGCGTGCGTTATGCCCGTGAGTTGAGAGATAATCCTGAAGATTTAAAACGCATTTTGATTCCTTCAATGAATGGTGTTCAAATTCCATTAGGAGAAATTGCTGATATTTCCTATACCAAAGATGCCCAAATGATTAGAAGTGAAAATACGTTCCTTTTAGGCTATGTTATTTTTGATAAACATGAAGGAAAGGCCGAAGTAGATGTGGTGGAAGATGCTGCTAAACTATTAGAAGAAAAAATTGCTTCTGGAGATCTCATTCTTCCAAAAGGTGTTACTTATAAATTCGCAGGCAATTATGAGCAACAAATTAGGGCTAGTAAAAGACTTTCAATTGTAATTCCAATAAGTTTAATCTTAATTCTACTATTATTATATTTTCAATTTAAAACGATTATTGCTTCGATGATTCATTTTTCAGGAGTATTTGTTGCTTTTGCTGGTGGATTTATTATGATTTGGCTATACGGACAAGATTGGTTCCTGAATTTTGCAGTTTCTGGAGTCAATTTGCGAGATATGTTTCAAATTCATCCTATTAATTTAAGCGTAGCCGTATGGGTTGGATTTATAGCCTTATTCGGAATCGCAACCGATGATGGTGTTATGATGGGTACCTATATTCATCAAACATTTGAAGAAAAAAAGCCGTCAACTGTTCATGAAGTACGTGAAGCTGTAGTTGAAGCTGGTAAAAAAAGAATCAGACCAGCAATGATGACAACAGCAGTTGCAGTTATTGCATTGCTACCGATATTATCTTCAACAGGAAAAGGAGCAGATATTATGATTCCTATGGCGATTCCAACATTTGGCGGAATGATTATTCAGGTAATGACCGTATTTGTAGTTCCTTTATTTCAGACCATGTGGAGAGAATGGGCGGTTACAAATGACGCAAAAAAAGAAACTCAACTAATTCAAAATCAATAGTATGATGAATTTAAACAAAATAATATTAATTATAATTATAACATTTTACAGTTATAATGATGCGGTTAGTCAGGAAATTGATCCATTGATGAATTATCTTGAAATTGCAACTAAAAATAATCCAACTGTATTACAGAAGTATGCAGAATATGAAGCTGCTTTACAAAAAGTTCCTCAAGTTGGGAGCTTACCAGACCCAGAATTAAATGCTGGCGTTTTTCTAAGCCCTATGGAATTGATTGACGGTAAACAATTAGCTGATTTTCGGTTGATGCAAATGTTTCCTTGGTTTGGAACTTTAAAAGCTGCAAAAGATGAGATGAGTTTAATGGCAAAAGCAAAATATGAATCATTTCGTGATGCAAAACTACAAGTAATTTATGAAGCTCAACAAACGTGGTTCGACTTATATAAAGTGCAACAAGCCATTGAAATTTCAAAAAAAAATATAGAAATTTTAAATACACTTGAAAGGCTTTCACTCATCAAATTTAAGTCGGCATCTATTGGTGGTATTAGTAGTTCTTCTGCAGGTGGCAATATGCAAAATACTATTTCTCAAAGAACCTCATCTGGTTCTTCAGGAATGAATAGTATGAGTGGAAATACTAGTAACTCAAATCCAAGCAAAGTACAGCCTTCTGCTCCAATTCAAAATAAACCTATGAATTCTTCGGCAGGTTCTGGGTTAATAGATTTGTATAGAATTCAAATTGAAACAAGTGATTTAGAAAATAATATTGCTTTGTTAAATGATCAAAAAAATACTTTAATTGTGCGCTTTAATTCTATTTTAAATAGAGAAGCTCAAGAATCGGTAAAAATTCCTGATACATTAATTTCGAACTCATTGCACATACCAATATTGAATGTTACCGATAGTATTTTAGTTAAAAACCCAATGCTTTCAATGTTAAATTATGAAAAGCAGGCGCTTGAAGCTCGTAAGGTAATGGTTACTAAAATGGGATATCCAATGATTGGATTAGGACTTAATTATGCTCTGATTGGCAAAAACCCGATGTCTACTTTAGAAATGAATGGAAATGATATGATTATGCCAATGGTTACACTTACACTTCCTATTTACAGAAAAAAGTATAAAGCAATGAAAACCGAAGTGGAAAAGCTCAAAACTGCGACAGAACACCAACAAAAAGCAACAGCTAATACCCTTACGAATGACTATTATGAAGCTGTTAAAAACTATGAAGATGCACAACGTAAAATAGTTCTTTACGCAAAACAATATAGTTTGGCAAACCAATCTTTAAATATTCTTATAAAAAGTTTTTCATCTGCTGGTGTTGGTTTAACAGACCTATTAATTATTCAACAACAAACACTTAATTACGAATTAAAACAAGTAGAGGCTGTAGCGGATTTTAATACGGAAATTGCAAAATTGAACCGTTTAATGGCTTATTTACAAATTCAATAAAATATATACTTATGAAACTATTTTCAAATCAATATATCAGATATGGCCTCTTTATAATTATTGGCCTGTTATTAGGATGGTTATTTTTCCATTCTTCTGCAACCTCTGAAAGTGAACTTAATCATGCTTCTGAACAAAATAAAGCTGAAATTTGGACTTGTTCGATGCATCCTCAAATTAGAATGGATAAACCAGGCAAATGCCCGTTATGCGCGATGGATTTAATTTTATTGAATCAAAATTCTTCGGAAGCAATGGATCCTGATGAAATTCATTTTACAAAGGAAGCTGCTCAATTAGCCAATGTTATGACTTCAGTAGTTTCAAAAAACGAATCTGTTAAAGAAGTTCGTCTTTTTGGAAAAGTTCAGGCAGATGAGCGTTTGGTACAAAGTCAGGTTGCATATATTCCCGGAAGAATTGAGAAATTATATGTCAATTTTACAGGTGAAAGTGTTCGAAAAGGACAATTGCTAGCACTTATTTATGCGCCAGATTTAATTACAGCACAGCAAGAATTATTGGAAACTGTTAAAACGAAACAATCATATCCAGAATTTTATGAGGCTGCTAAAGAAAAATTATTTCAATGGAAACTGTCTTCAAAACAGATTGCAACCATTGAAAGTACCCAAAAAGTTAAAACGAATGTAGAAGTTTATGCTACATCTAGTGGTATAATTACAGCCAAACAAATTAATGTGGGAGATTATGTTGGGCAAGGGACTGTGTTATTTGAAGTTACTGATCTTTCACGCATTTGGGTACTTTTTGATGCTTATGAAAGTGATCTTCATTTTCTTAAAAAAGGAAATAAAATGGATTTTACACTTCAAGCAATGCCCGGTTCGGCGTTTAATGGAATTATCAGTTTTATTGATCCTGTAATTGACCCTAGTACTCGTGTGGCTAAAGTTCGCTTAGAAATTAATAACCAAGACGGAAAATTAAAACCTGAAATGTTTGCAACAGGTTTTGTAAAAGCAAATCTTGATCACTACCAAAACAAAATGGTTGTTCCTAAAACAGCAGTATTGTGGACTGGTAAACGCTCTATTGTTTATGTTAAAAAACCGGGCAATGATCCTATTTTTAAAATCAGAGAAATAGAATTAGGACCTATGCTTGGGAATAGTTATGTTGTTGAAAAAGGATTAACAGAGGGTGAAGAAATTGTAACTCAAGGTGCTTTTAGTGTTGATGCCGCTGCCCAGTTAGAAGGCAAACCAAGCATGATGAATACTGAAGGTGGTAAAGTTTCAACTGGACATGAAAATCATACCGGCAGACAAGAAACAAAAGTTGAAAACTCAACTGAAATAACTAAAAAAGTAAAAGTTTCTTCTAATTTTCAGCAACAATTAAAACTTGTGTTTAACAACTACATTAAAATTAAAAATGCGCTTGCAAATGATGATGGTAAAACTTCACAAAAATATGCTGTTGAGTTATTGAAATCCTTAAAAAATGTAGACATGAAATTATTAAAAGACAAAGAATCTCATACTCATTGGATGACCATTGAAAAAGATTTAAAAACTTCTGCCGAATTAATTTCAAAAAATTCAGAAATTAAAGTACAAAGGGAGAAATTCATTGTTTTGTCCAAAAACATTTCAAAAAGTATAAAGTTATTTGGAATCAATCAAAAAGTATATGAACAATTTTGCCCAATGGCCAATAGTGATAAAGGAGCTATTTGGTTGAGTACTGAAGAAAAAATTATAAATCCATATTTTGGAGCATCCATGTTACAATGTGGAACTATACAATCAATAATTGAATAAATAAATAGTATTAATTTTAAAATAAAAACAAAAATGAAAACAAAAATTTTAATTGCAATTCTTTCAATAGGACTATTTACAGCTTCAACAATGAAAGCTCAAGAAATGGATCATTCTAAAATGAAAAAAGACACCACAAAAATGGAAATGAAAGCAATGTATTCTTGCCCAATGAAATGTGAAGGAGATAAAAAATATGAGAAGCTAGGAAATTGTCCAAAATGCAAAATGGATCTTAAAAAGACCGAGATGAAACCGGTTTACACTTGTTCAATGCATCCTGAGGTTGTGAGTGATAAAAAAGGAGAATGTCCAAAATGTGGTATGAAACTTATTGAGAAGAAAATGGAAATGAAAAAGGAAAAAGAAGATTCTCATAAAGGGCATAACCATTAATATTTTAATTTGAAATAACGATAAAATGAGAAAAATAAAATTCATTATTTTAGTTACACTTTGTGTGACCATAAATATAAATGCCCAAGAACACAATCATACTAATTCAAATCCAGATAAGACTGAAATGACTAAAAAGAAACCTCTTAGTCCACATACGTCTGCGATGGCAATGATTGGAGGAGCGCATATTCACATCGATTATTCATCGCCTAGTGTACGAGGACGCCTAATTTTTGGTGGATTATTACCTTATAATGAAGTTTGGCAAGCAGGTGCTCATAAAGCTACTTGGATTGAATCTAATAAAGATTTAATTATAAAAGGAAAAGTCATTCCTGCTGGGAAATATGGTTTTTTCGTTATTCCTGGTCAAAAATCTTGGACCATTATTTTTAACAATAAATGGGATCAGCATGGAAAAGATGAATATAATGAGAATGATGATGTTCATAGATTTGAAATTATTCCAAATAATTTGAATGTAGTTAAAGATCATTTAGAATACCGAATTTCTAAGAAAAGTGAAACCGAGGGATTCATTTCTTTTGCATGGGAAAAGATAGAAATTCAATTCGAATTTGAAATAAAATAGTAGAATTCATTCTCATTTAGCAATGCGTTTTATTTAGTTTCTGTGATTGCAAATTCATTACGATTAAGAAGTGTAAAAATTTAAATTAAAAAACGTAAAGAAATAATTTATACTTTTTTATGTTACCTTTGTTACCTTAGCAAAAAAGCTCTTAATTAAACGTAAAAAATAAATTAATTCAAATAAAAAATAATTAATAAGAAATGAAAAAAATAATAATATCATTAGTAATGGTTTTCAGTTTTGTTGCCATTTCAACAGCTCAGGAAAAAGCAGAAAAAGTTGTAAAAAAAGAAATAACTAAAGAAGTAAAACAATGTGCAGCAGATTGTACAAAGCCATGTTGTGCAGATAAAAATTCTGAAAAACATGCTGAATGTAAAGGCGATAAGCACGAGCATGGAAAAAAATCTAAAGAATGTTGTGCAGCAAAAGAAGATGGGAAAGAGTGTGCAGCAGATTGCACTAAACCATGTTGTGCTGACAAAAAAACAGAAGTTATAAAAGAAGTTATAAAAGTTAAAGAAACTGCTAAAATGACTTTTGCTTGTCCTATGAAATGCGAAGGAGATAAAGCGTATTCAAAAGAAGGAAGTTGCCCAAAATGTAAGATGGATTTAAAGCCAACCAAAACTAAATAATATAATGCTTTTATTATCATAAAAAAATCAGGGATCTACCCTGATTTTTTTTATGATAATAGTTTCAACTTAATAAAATATTACCTTCTTATCAAACTAAAATGACCTTTGTGTATTATTTCAACTCCGTTAAAATCAATCATTTTGGCTAAGTACCAATAATCTGATGAATTCGCTTTTTTAGTATTATAAAAACCATCCCATCCACTTTGGTAGGCGTTAAAAGTGGTTAACATTTTTCCGTACCTATCGTAAATATAAATAATGGCTTCTTGTATAACAGAAGGGTCTAATCCACGTACATTCCAATAATCATTTTGACCATCATCATTTGGTGTAAAAAATTTAGGGAAACCAAATACATAAAATGTAACTTGAGCTGTTCCACATCCATTTTGATCACGAACATAAATAGTGTGAATACCGGGAATTACATCTAAAAAAACTGAATTATCTTGATATGTCCCTAATGCATCGTCTATAGCAAATTCATACAAACCAATACCAAGATCTTGATTCGTGCCCGTAATTGAGACGGATGTGTAATTTGAAGTTTCGGTAATTTCAATATTATTCACATCTAAACTCGCAATGTTAGAAGATTGAATTGTTATTTTTTTAATAAAAGATTTACAGCCTAAATTTGAAGTTGCATAAACAGAATAAACCCCTTCTTTTAGAATATCAGCAAAAGGTTGGATGCTTACAATCGTACCCGAATTATCCCTCCATTCATAGGTATAAATCCCATTTGAATTATATGTTGATATTCTTAATGGCTTGTTATTTAAACAAATTATACCTGTTTCATCCAAATCAAATTTTGGTCTAGGGTTTACTTTTAAATGAATTACTGGGGCAATTCCAAAACAACCACCATCTATAGAACTTTCAACCCTTACCCAAATAGTTTGGCTGTAAGCAATTTCATTTAAATAAGCACTTGTGTTACTAATTGAGTTCTTCTCTAACAAAGCATCTGTCTGATTTCTAAAAAAAGAAAGTCTTAAATTATTATTAGTAAATAGTGATAATATTTCAGAAGTTGATTGGGCTAAATTGAAGGTATATACTCCATCATTTAAATTATCATCATCACAGGCAACAATTTCATGCATATACCCAAGAGGGAAAGAAGAAATAGAAACTGATAAGTTAATTTGTACAATTCTATAACATCCATTTATATTAGATACTCGTGCAAATACTATTGGACTTCTACCATTAGAAAATGGAAATTTGTCCAGAATATTAATATCAGAAGCTGCATCATTTGAAGTAAGGTGATATGTTACATTCAAATTGGGATTTCCTAAAGTTACATATTCATCTGCTTCCCCTAAATTAAAATCGGTAATACCATTTGTAACCCCATCTTCATCACATTGTATTAAATCAAATGGTGTTAATAGCGCATTAGGTAATTGTCTTACTTCAATTTGAAAAGAAGTATCTGTATTGCATAAAATATTATTTGCATTGCCGTTGCTCACCCTTACATAAATAGTTCCACCTCCAGCAATTTTATTTGTATATGTTAATGGATTTGTGATTTTTTTGGTATAACCTGCATCTTCATAATAATCAACTTTAAAAACAAAAGCAGACTGTCCTTTAAGTATGGCTAACTTTCTTTCATCTAAATTAAATTGAATAAAACCATTGCGATCATTTCCATCCAAATTATTGTCGCAATAAGACAGAATAGGAATCTCGTTAGGCGGAGCATGAATAGGCGTATCAAAAACTTGCAAGGTAAAACTTGTGGTTTTATAACAATTTATGAAATTCTTATTTTGAATTCGAACAAAAATTCTTTCTTGTGCATATGGTGTAACATTAATGTAAGGCACTACGAGCGCGTTACTGTTAGTATTTGCATTTGCCAAAGAAGAAAAATAATTAACCTCAAATAATAGTGGGCTTTGAGTTTTAAGGATTTGGCTATCTATGGTGGCTCTAAAATCAAATTGATGAAATCCATCATTGTTAGTATCGCAAATTAATAAATTTGTAATGCTATTTGCAATAGGAGTTTCAATTACAATTAATTCAAATGAAATTAACTGATAACAACTAGAACCAGCACTGGGTTCAATTCTAACCCATATTGTTCTGGATTGGGAAGAATGTGATGCGGTATTAACAATCCATCCCTTGCGATTAATTGCATTTGCTTGGTCTTCATAATACGTTATAACACCAACTTGTCCGTTTAAAATTATTGGAGTCTGAACGTTTAAATTAAAAATCATTACACCATCCAAATTATCATCACATTCATACAAATCAGGTGGTTTTACCGGTATTGGAGTTGGAACGGCAGCAATTTCAAAGGAAGTAAGATCAAAACATTTAGTGGTACTATTTTCTAAACGCGCCCAAATAGTTCTGCTTCCACTTATATAAGGACTAGAAAGTGCGTTAACTCCAACTTGTGCATTAAGTTGAGAGGTGTGATAAGTCACTGTCATGTTCGGTTGTCCATTAATGATTACATTTGAGTTTGAATCCAAATTAAAACCTTCAATTCCATCACCGTTTACATCGCAAAGTGCCATATTTCCAACTGTTGTGGCAATTGGGATACTGTTAAAAGTGATGTTTATATCATCTTCTAATATTACTCCCGTAGTATTATCTGTTACTTCAACTTTATACCTACCTGTAGTATTTACAACAATTGCGGCAGTTGTTCTTGATGGAACCATTGGTTCAAATGCGCCCGATAAGGTATTAAACAAAAACCATCTATAACTTATAGATGGTCCAAATACAGTAGCATTTAAGGTAGATGTTTTTCCTTCACATAAATTTCTGTCAGGCCCTAAATCTAATAAAATTTCACAATCCAACGGTGCCGTATAATTGTCTATAACAGCTCCTTTCCATTCAATTGAAAATCCCGCATTGGTACCTGAATATTGGTTTACCAAAACAACAAATTCTTGTCCAGTAGTAACATTCATCCAAGACTCATAGGCAGTAGAAGGATTTCCACTTGGGTCTTCCCCAACTCCTGTATAGCCAGTAGTTGAAACTTTATCGTAATTACAGGCAATAGGCGTACCTAAAGCACCACAAATTGGATTGGGTCCATATACAGCAAAATCCCAATCTTCGCTTAAATTATTTGGTTTAATATTAAATCCAAACTCGCCACTTGCAGCCAATTTTACACGAAACCAAAAGGAATTGGTTTCAATGGTAGTTACTCCTAATCCATTCTTTAAACAGCCAGAAGTAGATCTTCCAAAAAAATCATCAAAGCCAAATCCATTTACAACACCTCCAGAATTTGCATTGGTACAAACAGGTAGTGCATCGGTACAATTAGATTGACAAAATCCATCAAAAAAAGTAAATAAAAAAAATAAAAAAAATACGAAGTACTTTTTCATAAATTGATTTTTTGGGTAATGTACTGAAAAATAGTTGGTGGATTTTATAAAAATAATTTGTATTATATGCTCATTAATCTGAAGAGGAAATATGCTCTGGTGGAGACCAACATATTAGCAATAAGATTAATGCAATAAGGTAAAAAAGGCAGTTC